>DAONEV010000050.1:0-16613 GCA_035403265.1 Thermoanaerobaculaceae bacterium
ATCGTGCGGCAGGTGCAGATTCCGCGCACCGACGTGGTCTTCCTCCCCGACACGCTGCGGCTCGAGGAGGTCGAGGAGCGGGTTCTCGCCTCCGGCTACTCGCGCTTCCCGGTCTTCCACGGGCGTGACGACAACGTCGTCGGCTTCCTGCTGGCCAAGGAGCTGCTGCGTCCCCAGGCGAGGCAGGGAGACTGGCGCAAGGTCCTTCAGCCGGCGTTGTTCGTACCCGAGACCAAGCGCGTCGTCGAGCTCCTGCGCGAGATGCGGGACCGGCGCGTGCACGTCGCGCTCGCAGTCGACGAGTATGGGGCGATCGCCGGCCTCGTGAGCCTCGAGGACCTCATCGAGATGATCGTCGGCGACATCCAGGACGAGTCCGACACCGTCCAGCCCTCCTGGGAGGTCGCCGGAGACGGAGCGTGGCTGGTGCGGGGCTCCCTGGCGGTCGAGCGCCTGGCGCACCTCACCGGCCGGCACTTGGCCGCGGCGCCCGACTACACCTCGGTGGCGGGGTTGCTGCTCGCGCTGGCGGGGCGCGTGCCGGCAACTGGAAGCCGCTTCGAGGCCGATGGCCTGGTCTTCGAGGTCACGATGGCCTCTCCGGCCCGTATCGAGCAGGTCCGCGTCACGCTCGCGCCCGGCTCGTGACATCGACCAGGGCTGCGCTCCTGGGGGACGCGGAGGGCTCGCGCGGGATCAGCAGGTCCGAGCGTGACTCGCGAAACGCAGCAGGCCGACGGTCTCGCCGACTCGTTGCAGGAGCTCGCGCAGCTTCGCCGGCTTGACGAGCGAGTTGCAGTTGACGACGAAGAGGTTGTCGCGGCCCTCGAAGCTGTAGTAGGTGTCGAGATAGCCCAGGAAATGGGCCCGCAGGTCGGCCGTGAAGAACCTCTTGGTGGCCTCCGGGCTCTCGCCCCGCAGGACGACCTTGCGAGAGAAGGTGGCGTCCTCCTCGAAGTCGATGTCCGGGCCTTCGATGGCTTCGACCAGACGGTCGACGAGAGCCACCTCGCGCCGCAACGTGAATTGTGGCAGGTCAAGATCAGAGGCGCGGAGGATGCACACGGTCTGGGCGTTGATTGATTTCGACTTGGAGCCCTGGGTGGTGAACCGGTAGTCGAAGATGCAGACGTCGGCGTGTCCGACCGTGCCGGACGTGACGTTGGAAGCGCGCTTGTCGCTGCCGCGGGAAAAGGTCTCGAGGTGGGAGTAGCGCCGCGGCTGGTTGTCGTCGCTGGCCTGATAGGTGAGACCGGCCGCGGGTGCCTCGACCTCCATCGCCCGCTGCCGGCGCTTCTCCTGTGTGGCACCATACAGGATGAGCCCGAGGACGAGGGCGAAGAACGCCCCGACGCAACAGACCGCCAGGACCATGCTGATGTCCACGCACTCCTCCACATCCAGGATACCCCCTCCCCAGCCAGCCAGGCTCAAGGTTCATGGCTTCAGCTCCCCCACCCACCCGGTGTGGTCGGTGGTCAAAGGTGAAACCGCCGGTGGCCCGGAGAGCCGGTCGGCCTCCGACCCCGGAGCACCAGTCACCGATCAGGAAAATGGGTGGGCGGGGGGCCTTGAGCCTTGAGCCTTGAGCCCTGAGCCTGGGTGGGTGGCGATAGAGTCCGGAAAACCCAGCGGAGGTAGAGGAACAGGAGAAGGGGCGCGACGAGGATGACGAGACGGTTCCGGGCGAGGGCTCCGGCGAGGTCGCCGTGGATGACGTGCCAGCAGGCACGGGTGATGCCGCACCCCCAACACCAGTCACCACCCAGCAGTCGGATGGGGCACAGGACCGGCCCGTCGTCGAGGAGGCCGACAGGCATGAAGACGGCGGCCACGAGGGCCGCCGCACTCAGGAGAACCGACAGCCGACGCGTGGCCTACTTCTTCTGCAGGGGACGCCCCTGGGCGTCGGTGAACTTGTCGGTGATGATCATGATGAGGTCGATGATGGCCCAGATCCCGCAGCCACCCAGGGTGAGGAGCTGCGCGATGCCGATGCCGATATGGCCCGTGTAGAAGCGGTGGACGCCGAGGCCTCCCAGGAAGAGGCACAGCAGCAGGGTGACCAGCCAGTCCTTGGGCGCATCGGCGCCGAGTTGCACGGGTTGCACGGGGGGTGGGGGCGGAATCGAGCTCATACTCTTCTCCTCCTTCTGTGGCGCAAGCCTGCGGTGAGTATATCAGGATGGGCGTGTGTCAACGGCCGGCGGTGTGTCAGCGGTCCTTCATCGCGGCCTGGGCTTCGCGGTCGATCGTACGCTGCTTGAGAGTGTCGCGCTTGTCGTGCAGCTTCTTGCCCTTGGCGAGGGCGATCTCGACCTTGATCCAGTTGCCCTCGACGCCGACGGCGAGGGGGACGAGCGTGAGGCCCTTCTCGGTCACCTTGCCGATGAGCTTGTGCAGCTCCCGCTTGTGAAGCAGGAGCCGGCGCTTGCGAAGCGGATCGTGGGTGGCATAGCCGGCGTTCTCGTAGGCTGCGATGTGCACGTCGACGAGGTACGCCTGGCCCCCCTGAATGGCGACGTGACCCTCCAGGAGGCTCACGCGCCCATCGCGCACCGACTTCACCTCGCTGCCGGTCAGCTCGATTCCGGCCACGAAGCGTTCCAGGAGCTCGTACTCGAAGCGAGCGCGGCGGTTGAGAACCAGGACCTTCACCCGCGCGTCGCCTCGTCCATGAGCGGGACCAGCTCCGGGTCGAACTGCTTGCCGGCCTCGCCGCGGAGGATGTCGAGGGCGGCCTCCCGGGCCACCGGGCGCTTGTAGGACGAGCTGGAGGTGAGCGTGTCGTAGACCTCGGCGAGATGGATGAGGCGCGCGGCCAGGGGGATGGCGCGCCCCACCAGCCGATGCGGGTATCCGGTGCCATCCCAGCGCTCGTGGTGATGACGGATGGCCCGGGTGAGGTCGCCAGGGAACTCAGCGCCTTCGACGAGTCGGGCCCCAACCACGGGGTGGCGCTGGAAGGTGCGGAGGTCGGCCTCGCCGGGCTTCTCGAGGCGGTAGAGCTTCGCGTAGTCGAGCTCCCGCATGCCGACGTCGTGCAGGTACGCGGCGATCGTGACCGTCTCCTCGTCCTCCTCGGAGAGGCGAAGCATGACGGCCAACCGCTGGGTCAGCTCCGAGACCGCCTGGGAGTGCTGTCGCAAGTGAGGATATGCGGTCTCGCCTGGCTCCAGAAGTGTCCGGGCGAGGTTGCGGGCGGCGCGGCGGTAGGCCCGCATCTGATGCGCCAAACGAAAGTGCTGGTTGACAAGCTGCAGCGCCGGCTCGCCGGCCTCCGAACCGGATGGAGTCAACAACGAGATCGCAATGCCCAGACCCGTGCCGGAGTACAGCAGCGCGGTGCGGATCTCCTCGTAGCCCCGGTGCGGGCTGCCGCTCTCGATCTCTTCCCAGGTCCACTGGTGGCCGTTGGCGAGCCTGACGCCGCCTGCTTCCAGGCACTGGCGCTGGTGGGTGCTCACGGCGTCCTTGTGAGACTCCTCGAGCGGGACTCCCCGCAGCGCCAGCGACCGGACCGCTTTTCCGTCCGAGATGGTGAGCACCGCTGCCGAGATCTCGGGCAGGGTCGCGAGGGTGCGGACGAAACCGGTGACCTGCTCGATCACCCAGGCGGAGTAGAGGCCGAAGGTCGCCTCGGTGGCACTCGCGGTCACACTGCTGGTGGCGACGGCCGGGGCTGGTTGGGTCGGGACCCCGTAGAGCCCCAGCTCCTTCATCGCCATCTCGACCGCGGTGGCGATTTGCCGGCCGACCGGCACGTCTCCTGCCGAGAAAGGCTGCTTTCGAGCCTTGTCGCGGGCGTCAATCAGGCCGGTGAGCCGGTCGCCCACCGCCAGGGGGATGGTCATGAGGCGGGCCGTACCGGCCCCCTCGAGGGTTGCCTGTAGCTCCGGGAACTCCACGGCGCTGTTCACGTAGGCGGGGGTCGTGCGATGCCGGCGCACCCAGTCCCACAGCGGGTGGCCGCTTCTGATCTCGGGGACGAGGCTGTCGCGTCGGCCGAATCCGTAGCTGATGCAGAGCTCGAAGTTGCCGTCGGACCCGGCGAGGTAGAGAGCGGCCTTGGTGGCTTCGAGCTCCTCCATGCAGCGGTACAACAACTGCTTGAGCCGCAGCTCGGCTTCCGGTGACAGGGGCGGCAGCACGAAGAACCTCCTTGCGAGAGTGTAGCACCGGGCTTCCTGTGTCTGTCTGACCACACCCGTGGTCATGACGCCACGGCCACCCCTCACGGCCCCCGGCGCAAGGCCGGCATGACCCGTGCAAGGGATTCAGACGGAGGTGTGGTGGCTCGACAGACCACGGTGCGGAGGACGGTGGAGGTGGTGGGGATTTCCCGCGTCTACCAGAGGCCGAGTCGGCTCCGCTTCCGACCGGCTGCTCCCGGCACCGGAATCGCATTCCACCGCACCGACCGGGGTGCCTGCGTGGCAGCACGCCTCGACCTCGCCACCGCTCGGGAGGGCCGCCTGGTCCTCGGGCGCTCGCCCTGCCAGGTCGAAGGTGCCGAGCACCTGCTGGCCGCCGTGGTGGCCCAGGGTCTCACAGATCTCTTCATCGACCTCGACGGCTCGGAGCCGCCGGCTTTCGACGGGGGCGCGACCGTGTTCTGCGAGATGCTGGCGGAGGCTGGGATCGCCGCCGGCCGCGCCTTCGTGCCCGCGCTGCAAGTCCTTGCACCCTGCCGAGTGGAGAGCGAGGCGACCGTCCGGGGAGCTGCTGATCGAGGCCCGCACCGGCGGCCGAGAGGGCGGACAGAGGGTCCGCCTGCGTGTGACCTCGCGCTCAGTGGCGTCGGAGCTCGCGCCGGCACGATGCCCGGACTGGTCCGGTCCCTCGCAGGATCAGCAAGCGCTCCGTGGAGCGGGAGCCCGCGCTCGACGCACCTGGTCCCAGGCCGGAGAGCTGCACCGCCACCGCACCCTGGAGCTGCTTGGATGCCTGGCCCTCCTGGGCCAACCCCTGCACGCGGAAATAGTTGTCGACAGCCCGAGTCTCGAGCTCGCTCTGGGGGCTTTCCGTCAGATGCTGGCGCAGAAGGGTTCCTGGGAGCTCAGCGTCCCCGGCCAGCCGGTTCCGCTCTGGAACGCCCGCCGAGGTGTCGAGCTGGACGGGATCGCCGCGGGGCTGGGATAGCCCCACCTTCCCGGACTGGCCGGAGGCCCCGGACCTCAGACCGCAGGTGCGACGCCAAGAAGGCAGGAGTGGGCGTCGGGTTCGGGTTCTGTCTTTCCTGAGGTCTGTGGCCTGGCCGGGGGTGAGCGGGGGTGTGGTAGGATCGCCACACGATGGTCCTGGCGGCTCTGCTCGTGGCTGCGGCCACCCTGGCGGACCTGGAAGTGGCGCTGCAACCCGCCCCGGGTCGGCTCACGGTGCAGATGGCCGTCGGCAGCAAGCTGCCCGACGACTGGACCCAGGGCCTCTCCGCCGGTGCTCCGGTGAGCATCACCTACCGTCTGAGGCTGTACCGCAACCGGCGCTGGCTGTGGGACCTGCGCCTGGCCAGCCACGAGCTGGTGGTGAAGGCACAGCGCGACCCCTTGACCGGGGTCTTTTCGTTGGTCTCGGAGCTGGACGGGGAGATCCTCGCCTCGGGCCAGGCAGACACGCTCGACGAGGCGATCTTCTGGGTCACCCATCCACCGTCCGCGGAGCTTGCCCTGCCGCTGCGGCATGAGCCGCTGTGGCTGTTCGTGCGAGCCGAGTTCCTGACCCGCTACAAGCTGCTCGTCATCCCCTCGACGGTGGGCACGGACTGGGTGCAGAAGGCGGTCCCGGAGTCGCCGTGAGCGACTGGCGCCGCCGCTGGCAACGCTACCGCCGGCAGAACCGCGTGCTGGTGGGGCTCTACCTGGGCCTGCTGGTGCTCACCGGGGCCGGGTTCGCCCTCTTCTCGCGCCTCTCCGGGCTGCCCTCGGAGGACCTCACCAATCGCCTGCTCCTCTTCCTGCTGTGGTGGTTCGACCTGACCCTCATCGCGGTCGTGCTCTTCATCATCCTGCGCAACCTGTTGCGCCTGGCCATGGAGCGCCGCTATGGCATCCTGGGCGCCCGGTTTCGGACCAAGCTGCTGCTGTCCTATCTGGCGCTGAGCCTGGCGCCGACCGTGGTCCTCTTCGTGTTGGGGGTCTCGTTGCTGTCTCGGGCCGCGGCCTCGTGGTTCGCGGCGCCCGTCGAGGGGATGGCCAGCGCCTCGGTGCAACTGGCGGAAGGGGTTCGTCGCGAGGCGGAAGCGCGCACGAGCCGGGCCGCCGAGGTGATCGCACGCAGGCTCTCGGAGCTGGACGGGGATGCGGCACGGCTGGCCGAGCTCGAGCGCCTGCACGGGCTACTCGGGAACCATCTCACCACGCTCTATCGCGGCGGCGTACCTGTCGTCGAGCTGGTGGACCCGCGCCAGCGCCCGCTCGTGCGGGTGCCACCACTTGAAGGCGCGGCCCTGCGATCCTCCGGGGTCCGGGGGGAGCGCCATGCCGGAACCCTGGTGGTGCGTGGCTGGCAGGTGCTGAACGATGGCAGCGTGGTCCTGGTGGGCGAGGCGCTTCCTCCTTCCCTCGTCAAGGCCCAGGCCCGGCTGGCAGCGGCCGGCGCGGCCTACGAACGGCTGAAGCTCGACCGGCCCACGATCACGGCCACGACCGTGCTCGGGTTTGGCGGCCTTGCCCTGTTGGTGGCGTTTGCGGCCATGTGGCTCGGTCTCTACTTCTCCCGCCGCTTCACTGCCCCTCTGCTGGCACTGGCGGCGGCCGCTCGGCGGGTGGCGGAGGGCGAGTCGCTGGAGGAAGTTCCTCTCCCGGCCGAGGACGAGGTCGGGCTGTTGGTCAGCTCGTTCAACGCCATGGCCCGGCGGCTACAGGCGCGCGAGGACGAGTTGCAGGCCGCGGTCCGGCGGCTGCGAACCGTCCTCAACGCGATTCGCACCGGGGTCCTGACGCTGGACTCCGGCCGCCAAACGGTGCTGGCGAACCCTGCGGCCGCGGCGCTGCTCGGCACGCCCGAGTTGGTGGACACACCCCAACTGCTGGATGTGTTGGCCGGGAGTTTCCCTCGCCTGGTGGAGTCCATCCGTTCGGCCACGAGCGGCTTCAGGGGCTCGCTGACGCTTTACCCGACGGGAGTGGCGCGGCAGGTGGAGATCGCGGTGGTGGCGCTGGGGACCGAGGGCCAAGTGGAGGGATGGGTCGTCGCCCTCGAGGACCTGACTCAGCTCCTGCGTGCCCAGCGCCAGGCCGCCTGGAGCGAGGTGGCACGCCGCATCGCCCACCAGATCAAGAACCCGCTCACACCGATCCGCCTGGCCGCCGAGCGCATCGCCCGGCAGAGCGAGAGGCGGTCCCCGGAGCTGCCGGTCGTGGTCGAGCAGGGTTGCGCGGCCATCGTCGAGCACGTGCAGGCGATGCAGGAGATGGTGGACGCCTTCGCGCGCTACGCCAAGTTCCCGCCCTTGACCCGGCGCCCGGTGCAGATCGGGGAGATGGTGCAGCACGTGGTGGCGCTTTACGAGGGGGTGCGTCCAGGTGTGCAGGTGCAATGCTCCGACGGGTCCGGTGGCCGTGAGGTCCTGATCGACCCCGAGCAGTTCAGGCAGGTGCTCACCAACCTCATCGACAACGCCGTGGAGGCGTCGCCGCCGCAGGCGACCGTTGCGGTGGGTGTGCAGTGGGAGGGTGACGAGGTGGTCTTCACGGTCACGGACGAGGGGACAGGGTTGCCCGGGGAGGATACCGAGGTGCTCTTCCAGCCGTTCTACTCGACCAAGGGGCGCGGCTCCGGTGTCGGTCTGGCTCTCGTGCAGCGCATCGTCACCGACCACGGCGGCACGGTGCGGCTGGAGAACGGTCCCCGGCGTGGTGTGGTGGCGACGGTCCGCATCGCGGGGGAGCAACGGTGAGCCACGGCAGCATCCTGGTGGTCGACGACGAGGCGGGGATTCGCCAGCAACTGGCGGCCATCCTGGGCGACGAGGGGTACGTCGTGAGTACCGCCGGCAGCGGCGAGGAGGCTCTCGCCGCGCTGGCGCGCGAGATCTACGACCTGGTCCTGCTCGATGTGTGGCTGCCCGGGGCGGACGGCGTCGAGACCCTCCGCCAGCTCCGGGGGTTGGGGCTCGACCTCCCGGTGGTGATGATCTCCGGGGCAGCCTCGGCCGAGGTGGCGGTGCGGGCGGTGCGCGAAGGCGCGCACGACTTCCTCGACAAGCCGCTGGCCCTGGAGCGGGTGCTGGTCACGGTAAGTAATGCCCTCGCCCACGCGCGGCTCCGCCGGCGTCTGGCCGTGGGCGACGAGGAGCCGCCCGTGCTCACCGGCCGCTCGCCGGCGGTGATGGAGCTGCGCCGGCAGCTTCTCCTGGCCGCGCCGAGCGAGTCCAGGGTCCTCATTTGGGGACCCAACGGTGCGGGCAAGGAGGTCGTGGCGCGGCTCCTCCATGTGCACTCCCGGCGGGCCACCGGACCGTGGGTGGCGGTGAACTGTGCAGCGATTCCGGCCGAGCTCATCGAGAGCGAGCTGTTCGGTCACCTCAAGGGCGCCTTCACCGGAGCGGTCGAAAGCAAGCGCGGGAAGTTCGAAGTGGCCGACGGCGGGAGCCTGTTCCTCGACGAGGTCGGAGACATGAGCCTGCTGACCCAGGCCAAGGTGCTCCGGGTGCTGCAGGAATCGCGCTTCACCCGCCTCGGGGGCGCCCAGGAGGTCCGGGTCGACGTGCGGGTGGTGGCCGCCACCAACAAGGATCTCGAGGCCGAGATCGATGCGGGCCGTTTTCGTCGGGACCTGTTTTTCCGCCTGAACGTCATCCCCATCCGCGTCCCCGCCCTCGCGGAGCGCCGCGAGGATGTGCCGCTGCTCGCAGGTGAGTTCATGCGCGAGCTGGCCGCCATGGTCGGCATCCCTCCCAAACGGTTCACGCCGGCAGCCCTACAGCGGCTGCAGGAGCACGACTGGCCGGGGAACGTGCGCGAGCTGCGGAACCTGGTGGAACGGCTACTCATCATGGTGGCGGGCGACGAGATCGACGAGGACGCGGTCGAGCTCTCCGTGGGCAGGCGCGGCCACGTGACCGAGGGCGGGCTGCTGCCTCTCAAGCTAGCCCGCGAGCGATTCGAGCGTGACTACATCGCCGGTGTCGTCGAGCAGTGCGGAGGCAACATGTCGCGGGCCGCCCGGGCCCTGGGCCTCGAGCGCTCCCACCTGTACCGCAAGCTGCGCTCCCTGCGTGACGACGGCGTCTTCGTGTCCTCGTTGACCCCGTCCCGGCCCGGCGGTAAAGTGCGGTGATGGCCTACACTGGCGACTCCGGTCTCGATCCCAAGGTTCAACAGCGAATCATGACCGCGTTTGCAGAGGCCGTCCGCCTCTACCGGGAGGGTCATCCCGAGGAGTCCCTGACGATCCTGCGCTCGATTGCCGATGTGGACGCCCGGTTCAGGCCGGCGATGCGACTCGAGGCGGCGATCAACGCCAACGCGCCGGTGGACCTCGCGCAACTGCTCGGCGAGCTGTCTGCGGCGGCCGGGCAGGACGCGGCCGTCACGGTCGCCAAGGCGCGCCAGGCCTTCGAGCAACGAGACTACTCGATTGCCCTCGGTCTTGCCCAGACCGTGCTCAAGGACCTGCCCGGCCACGCCGAGGCGCGCAAGCTCGTCTTCGACACCCAGGCGCGGCTGCGGGCGGCGACCGAGCTGGAGTCGCTGATCGGGCGGGCGCGCGACGCTCTGGAGAGCGGGCAGCCGCAGGAAGCCCAGGGATTTCTGCGCCTGGCCCGCAACCTGGATCCGAGCCATCCGGAGATTGCCGTGATCGAGCGGAACCTCCCGGCATCTGTCCACATCGAGCCGGAGCCCGAATTCGAGTTCGAGGTGTTCGACCAGTTCGGCACCGTCGGGGAGGGGCCACCCGCGAGGGACGCTTCGAGCTCGATGGCGGCTGCGGAAGCCCAGGGGTTCGCCGCTTTCGAGCCGGGGTTCGAAGGCCAGCCGGCGGCGGGACCCGAGCCGGTCCCGGCAGCCGGTCGTTTCCCTGCCGTTGCGACCTTCGGGATGGTCGCGCCGCCTGGCCAGGGGGCTGCGGCCCAGCCAGCGGCTCCGCCGGTCCCGGCTCCTCCTGTCATGGCGAGGGCCGCATCGACCGCCGGTCCCGCGGCGGGGGAGTTCCAAGTGGCTCCCGTGGCATCGCCGGCGGGGCCAGCGAGCTCGTCCTTCGAGCCGCCGGTGGTGGCCTCCACGCAGTTCGGCGGCGCACCTGCGGCCCCGGCCCCACCTCCCTCGTCCGGATTCGCCTTTGACAGTGGCATGGACGACGCCGGAGTTGGCTTCGGCGAGCTGGCGATGCCGGCGCCCGTGGTCGCTTCCGACCTGGCGTCCGGGACCGTGTCCGATGACCGCGTCCAGGAGCTCCTGGACCAGGGGCAGGTGGCCTTCGATGCCGGCGACTTCCAGGCAGCCATCGAGACCTGGTCGCGGATCTATCTGGTGGACGCGCATCACGCCGAGGCGGAGCTGCGCATCGAGCAGGCGAGAAGGCGGCGCGAGGAGGTGGAGCGTCTTGCCGAGCACCGCTTCTACGAGGCGCGGGAGGCCTTCGAGCAGGGACGGGGCGAGGAGGCGCGCGCGCTCTGCCAGGAGGTGCTTGCCTTGCAGCCGCAGCATCTCGAGGCCCACGATCTTCTGCAGCGTCTCGACACTCCGACCGCCCCGCCACCTCCACCGATGCCGGCCCTGCCTGCCGAAGAGGAGGACCTTTTCCGGGATGACTTCGTGCCGGCAACCATCGCTTCCACGCCGCTGTCGACCCTCTCCTCACCGGCGCTCGGCGCGGTCCGAGAGCGGCCATCGGTCGGTCGCATCGCGGCAAAGGAGGCACGGAAGATCGCGGGTCTGCCGATGCTGTGGGTCGCTGCCGGCGCCGGAGTGCTGGTCGTGGTGCTGGCTGGCGCCCTGTTCATGGGTGGTCGGCTATTCTCGCATGGCTCCGACGGCGTCTCGGCGTCGCTGAGTATTGCCGACGGCCTGGCCGAGAAGGGCCAGCTCGGCGATGCCATCCGGGTGCTGGAGAATCTCTCCGGGCAACTGGAGGGGGAGCAGGCCAACCTCGTCAACGAGCGCATCCAGAGTCTCAAGAAGCGCCTCAAGGCGCAGGCGACGCCTGTGCCGTCGTTCGACACCAAGGCCATTCGGGCGACCATGATTGCGGGCCAGCGCCTGAAGGCATGGCAGATGGTGCAGGATGGCCTGGCAAAGGTGCCGAGTGAGCCTGAGCTTCTGGCCATTCAGGGCGAGCTGACGAGCTATTCGGCGCTGGTGCCGTCCTTGGCCGCGGCGCTTCGAGAGGAGAACTGGGAGACCACGCGGCAGATCGCCAGCCGCCTGGCCGAGGACCGGCCCGAGGACGCCGAGGTCCGGAAGGTGTGGTCGGTCGCCACCTACAACCTGGCGGTCGTCTCCCTGCGCAAGTACCAGGTGACACCTGCCAACTCCCTTCTCGGCGAGCTGGCCAAGCAAGGCGGCGATCCGGTGGCCGAGAAGCTGCAGCAGTTTGCGCGCTCCTACCTGTCGCGGCCCGCCGATCCGCGGTACGACATCTTCGTGAACAACACCGAGCTCCGCAAGGTCGAGTGATGCCGCAGCCGGTCCGGCCCCATCTCGACACCGAGCTGGCGTGGGGGCGAGACCGCGCGGCGGAGCCGGTGAACGTGCCTTTGCCCGGGTCTCCGGCCGGAACATGGATGCAACGCCTGGCAGCAGCCCTGGCCGACATCGGTGTGCTCCTGCTGGCGGTCGGTCTCGCCTGGGTCCTGGCGGTGGTGGGCGGGGCGAGCCTCAACCCGGCGCAGATCGGCGTTGGTGCGGCCATGGGCGCTCTCGCCCTGGCGCCCGTCGCGCTGGCGTGCCTGTGGATCTGGCGCGGAACGCCGGGGATGCTCCTGCTGAACCTGCGGGTGTCGCGGCCATTGTCGTTCCGCCTCGCGGTCGGGGTGGCTGCGCTGTGGTTCGTCTGCTTGCCGTTGCTTGGCCTGCCACTGAGCGTGCGTTGGCGGGGCGAGAGCTGGCTCGAGCGTCTCGCCGGGAGCCGGTTCAGGCTCCGGTCACCTCACGGAGGCGTTTGAAGACCATCCCGATGTGGTCGGTCGCTCCGGTCTTGAAGTTGATGGCGGTGATGCCGACCAGCTCCCATCCATCTTCTCCGAGGCGGTTGAGCTGCGGTTCGTAGGTCGGGTCCAGCCTGTAGTTCTCCGAGCGGATGTTGAGAATCTTGTACTCCCAGACGACCCGCGCCATACCTGCCTCCCTGCCCTCCCCGCGGCATCCTGTGCACGGTGGCTGAATCGAGTATAACATCCGGTTCATGCAGGATGCGCTTCGCCTTTCGGTGGTTGTGCCGGCCTTCAACGAGGGGCACCGTCTGCCGGCGACGCTCTCCCGGGTCGTGGCTTTCCTGGCCGGCAGTGACCGCTGGCTCCCCGCGGAGGTGGTCGTCGTCGACGATGGATCATCGGACGACACGGTCGCCGTCGCCGAGGGCCATCCGCGAGCCTCGGGGGTACAGGTGCGAGTCCTGGAGCAGGGCGAGAACCGGGGGAAAGGTGCGGCGGTACGGGCTGGGCTGGCCGCCAGCCGGGGTGAGTGGGTGCTGGTCTCCGACGCCGATCTGGCGGCGCCCATCGAGGACGTCGACCTTCTGCGGGCTGCCGATGTGGACCTCGCAGCCGGGTCGCGGGCGGTTCGGCGCGAGCTTATCTCCCGGCGCCAGCCCTGGCCCCGCGATCTCATGGGCCGGGGCTTCAATCTGCTCCTCCGCGTGCTCGGACTGACGAGTCTGAGGGACACCCAGTGCGGGTTCAAGCTCCTGCGCGGCGCGGTGGCGCGGCAGCTCGCGGCGGCCTTGCGCCTGGACGGCTTTGCCTTCGATGTCGAGCTGCTGGCGCGCGCACGGCGGCTCGGTGCCACGATCGCGGAGGTGCCGGTGCACTGGCAGCATGTGGACGATTCGCGGGTGCAGGCCCTGCGCCACAGCCTGCAGATGGCGCGCGACGTCTTGCGCCTGCGGGTCTGGCTCTGGATCGGCCGCTGAACGACCGTCAGGGCTTGGGGGCCGAGAGTCGGAGGTCCCGCACGCGCCCGCTCCCGATGGCCCGGATGACAGCCCTGTGACGGTTCGCCGGGCGGGGGAGAGCTCTCGACTCTGGACCGGGAGGGTGAGGCCTACGCCAGCGCCCGGGCGAGGCGGCGGCTGCCCTCGTCGATCTCCTCACCGGTCGCGAAGGTGAAGCAGAGGCGGGCGAAGGACGAGCCGTCCACCGGGGAGCCGACTGTCTCGTCCGGCTCGGGGAAGAACGCCGGGCCCGGGAGGAAGGCCACACCCTGGTCGACGGCGCGCTTGAACACTTCCCGGGAGTCGCGGTCAGCGAGGCGCAGCCAGAAGAAGAAACCGCCCTCAGGGTCGGCCCAGGTCGCGGCCCCCGGGGGGAGATCGCGCCACAGCGCCCGGCTCATCGCCGCCGCCTTGGCGGCGTAGTGGGAGCGGATCTTGGGCAGGTGGGCGTCCAAGAAGCCGCGCCGGCAGTACTCGGCAATCAACACCTGCGCCACCATGGAGGTACACAGGTCCATGCCCTGCTTGGCGATGACCATCTTGCGGACGAGCTCGGCATCGCCGACCGCCCACGCCACCCGGGTGCCCGGCGCCAGGATTTTCGAGAACGAGGACGCGAAGAGGACGCCCTCCCCGGTCATTGAGAAGAGAGTCGGCAGCGTCTCGCCGCGGTAGCGCAGCTCGCCATAGGGGTCGTCCTCGAGGACCGGGATGCCGTGGTGCGCCGCGATTTCGGCGAGGCGCCGGCGCCGCGCGGCGCTCAGACACGCCCCCGAGGGGTTCGAGAAGTTGATGATCGTGTAGATCAGCTTGGGGGGCCTGCCGACCTCGCGCAAGCAGGTCGCGGTCACGTCCTCCAGTTGCTCCACCAGCATGCCGTCACCGTCGCACGGCACCAGAGCGAAGCGGGCGCCGGCGTTGCGGAACGTGTGCAGCGCTCCGGGGTAGGTGGGCGCCTCGACGACGATCACGTCGCCGGGGTCGATGAGGACGCGCGACAGCATGTCCATGATCTGTTGAGATCCCGAGGCGATGAGGATCTCTTCGGGCCTGAAGCTTCGTCCCAGCGGTGCAGCCATCCGGCCGGCGAGCTCGTCCACCAGCGGCCGATAGCCTTCCGTGGCGCCGTACTGCAGCGCGACCGTACCGTGCTGGCGGAGCGCCTCGGCGCAACCGGCGAACTCCTGGACGGGGAAGATCCGGGGGTCGGGAAGACCTCCGGCGAAGGAGATCATGCCGGGTTTCTGGATGAGCTTGAAGAGCTCGCGGATGGGGGACGGCCGCATCGCCTGCGCCGACCGGGAGTAGCCGTACTGGAACGCCATCTTCCACCTCGTGCCGCGATGGCGGCGCGCCAGTTTACCCCTTCCCTCCTTTCCAGTTGACGTTTGGCTGCCAATTTGGTGGCGATGCGCCTGGGCGCAGGCAGGCTCTTTGCTAGACTCCCGGTGGGAGGTGCTCATGCGCCCCGCTCGTCTCGTCTGTTGTGCCGCATTGACGCTGCTGGCAGTCAGCCTGGCCAGCGCTCAGGACAAGCCCGCCGCCGAGAAGGCCCCGTTGAAGCAGATCGGCGGTTTGCGGTTCGTCGACGTCTCCGAGATCACGATCGTCAATGTGGACGTCTCGGTGCGCGACAAGCAGGGCCCGGTGCGCGGCCTCAAGCAGGAGGACTTCGAAGTCTTCCAGGATGGCAAGCCCCAGGTGATCACCAACTTCGCGCTGTACACGAGCCCTGCCGGTCCTGTCCAGTCAGGGCCCGCGGCGGCGCTGCCGACACCGACCCCGACGCTTCCGGCGGGGACGCCGATCGAGCCACCCCCGCCCCGGGAGCCGCGGTTCATCGCCCTCTATCTCGACAACGAGAACATCATGCCGTTCAACAGGAACCGCATCCTGAACGACGTCATCGACTTCATCGGCAAGCGGCTGAGCCCTCCCGACCAGGCGATGGTGGTCTCGTACCAGCGATCCATCAAGATCCTGCAGTCGTTCACCTCGGACCCGGAGGACATCGCCTCGGCCCTGCGCCGCACCAAGCGCTTCGTCGGCGGCCGCCCCGACCTCATCAGCTCCCGCAAACGGGTCGAGGATTACATCGCCCAGAACTACGAGAACAGCCAGACCATCGGGCAGGCGCTCGAGGATGTTCAGGGCTTTGCGAAGGAGCAGCGCAACAACCTCACGTTCAGCGTGCGTGCCATCCAGGAGCTGGTGACCATGATGAGTGGCCTCCCCGGGCGGAAGTCGATCATCTACATCTCCGACGGCCTGCCGATGTCGCCCGGTCTTGAGCTGTACTACGAGCTGGGGGACCGCTACCGCATCCCATCGATCGTGACCCAGGCCAGGGACTACGACTCCACCGACCTCTTCCGCGGCCTGGTCACCACGGCGTCGGCGGCGGGTGTGAGGCTGTACACCATCGACGCGCGTGGACTGGAGTCGGACCTCGGGATCGAGGCGGAGAACCGCACGGCGCGCTCGTCTCTCTCGGCCGGGATTGGCACCAGCAACTTCCAGGACTCCCTGGTCTACATGGCCGACCAGACCGGCGGGCTGGCGATTCTCAATGCCAACAGCGCCACTCCGGGCCTGGACAAGATCGGCGAGGACATTGAAACCTACTACTCCCTCGGCTACCGGCTGGTGCCAGCCGGCGAGGACCGGATGCACCGGATCGAGGTCAAGATCAAGGGCAAGAACAGCTACCGGATGAACTTCAGCCGCACGTTCATCGAGAAGTCCCTGCCGACGCGGGTGGGTGACCGGGTGATCTCGGGCCTCGCCTTCGACCTCGTCGACAACCCGCTCGGGATCGAGGTCACGACCGGGGAGCCGGCGCCGGCCTCGGCCGAGCGGTGGACCCT
This sequence comes from Thermoanaerobaculaceae bacterium, assembly GCA_035403265.1. Lineage (GTDB taxonomy): Bacteria > Acidobacteriota > Thermoanaerobaculia > Thermoanaerobaculales > Thermoanaerobaculaceae > JAAYVZ01. Next base: position 15,960 of record DAONEV010000050.1, read on the forward strand.
GCCAGTCGAGATCCAGGTGCCAATGGAGAAGATCGCGCTCATTCCCGATGGCGATAACCTGGTTGGCTGGTTGATGGTCTACTACGCAGCCCGCGACGCCGAGGGGCAGCAATCCGACCTCCAGCGCACCGAGTACCCGATCAACATCCCAGCAAGCTCCTACGACGAGCAGAAGAAGCAGCACATCTCGATCTCGGCGAGCCTGTTGCTCGACCCCGGCACCTACCGCATCTCGGTCGCGGTCAGAGACCAGCTCACGAACCAGGCCGGCTACGCGACCATGCGGCAGCCGGTGCATCCGGAGCTGAAGTGAGCGGCAGGCTGATTCCCGCGGCGGCGGTGCTGGCCGCGATGAGCCTGGCGTGCTCAGGGCCGCCAACAGCGCCTGGGCCGGCGCAGCGAGCCGGGGCGGCCCTCGATCGTGCCGTGGCGACGGTACAGGATGAGCTGGGCGAGGCGACGCTCAAGGCGAGGGTGCGGGTCGCCCTCCTGGAGCACCTGCAAGGCGAGGGGCTGGGCATCAGCGCCGACGTCTCGGGCTCGGTCGTGACCCTGACCGGCCGGGTGGGCAAACGCTCCAGCCAGGAGCTGGCCGAGCAGGTCGCCCGGACGGTGAGCGGGGTCAGTCAGGTCAGGAACCGGCTGGTTGTCGCG
>DAONEV010000051.1:0-16420 GCA_035403265.1 Thermoanaerobaculaceae bacterium
GGTCTGGCACGTAATGGCATGTGACGAGCCATGATGCCGCGGGAGCCGGGGACGCCCGCCGAGAAGGAAGGACCTGCCATGCTACGAATCGAGAATCTGTCCAAGACCTACCCCAACGGTGTCCAGGCACTGCGTGGCGTGAGCCTGGAGATCCCGAACGGGATGTTCGGGCTCCTCGGCCCCAACGGCGCCGGGAAGTCGACGCTCATGCGCACGATCGCCACCCTCCAGGAGGCGGACGAGGGAACCATCACCTTCGGCAGCATCGACGTGCTGAAGCAGAAGGACGAGGTGCGGAGGCTTCTCGGCTACCTGCCCCAGGACTTCGGGGTGTACCCGCGGGTCACGGCCGAGGCGATGCTCGATCACTTCGCCGTCCTCAAGGGGATCGTCAACTCCCGGCAGCGGCACGAGGTAGTGGAGCGGCTGCTGCGCATGACCAATCTCCACGAGGTGCGCAGGCGTAACCTCGGAACGTTCTCCGGCGGCATGAAGCAGCGGTTCGGGATCGCCCAGGCGCTGCTCGGCGACCCGCGGCTGATCATCGTCGACGAGCCCACCGCCGGTCTCGACCCGGAGGAGCGCAACCGGTTCTTGAACCTGCTCGGCGAGATCGGCGAGAACGTGGTCGTCATCCTCTCCACCCACATCGTCGCCGACGTCGCCGAGCTCTGCAACCGCATGGCGATCATCTCCGACGGTTGCCTGCGGCTGACCGGCGACCCGCGCACCGTCATGGACGAGCTTCGAGGGCGGATCTGGCAGAAGACCGTCGACAAGAGCGAGCTGGAGGAGTACCGGCGGGGCTTCGCCGTCATCTCGTCGCGCTGGTTCGCCGGCCGGGTGATGATCCACGTGCTCTCGGACGAGCCCCTCGACCAGGGGTTCCAGCCAATCGACGCGGATCTTCAGGACGTCTACTTCTCCACCCTCACGCTGCAGCAGGCCGCGTAGCCGGACGGGAGGCCTTCCATGCTCAAGGCGATTGCCCTGTTTGAGCTCCGCACCCAGATCAAGCGCCCGTTGCTCTGGCTGGTCTTCGGAGTCTTCTTCATGATGGCGTTCGGCGCCACGGTCAGCGACAGCGTGCAGATCGGCGGCGGCATCGGCAACATCCACCGCAACGCCCCGTCGGTGATCCTGCAGTTTCACTTGATCCTCAGCATCATGAGCCTGGTCATCACGACCATGTTCGTGGCCGGTGCGATCCTGCGCGACTTCGAGACCGGCACCTACGAGCTGTTCTTCTCGCGCCCGATCCGCAAGGTCGACTACCTGCTCGGTCGCTTCCTGGCCGCATTCGGAGTGTCCGTCGTGGCGTTCCTCGGGGTTCCGCTCGGCATGATCATCGGCAGCTTCATGCCATGGCTCGACCCGATCCGCCTTGGACCGTTCTTGCCCCAGGCCTACCTGTACGCCATCCTGGTGCTGGCGCTGCCGAACCTCCTTCTGAGCGCAGCGACGTTCTTCACGGTTGCCAGCCTGTCCCGAAGCATGCTCTACACCTACCTGGCTGTGGTCGGGTTCTTCGCCGCCTACATCGTCGCGTTGACCTTGATCCGCGATATCGAGAGCCGCCAGCTTGGCGCCCTGCTGGATCCATTCGGTGCCGCCGCGATCGGCCAGGCCACCCGGTACTGGACCGTGGTCGAGAGCAACACGGCGCTGCCGCAACTGTCAGGCACCCTCCTCGCTAACCGCCTCATCTGGTTGGCTGTGGCACTTGGAATGCTGATCCTGGCACTGCTCCGCTTCCGCTTCACCCAACCCGCGAGACGGCCCGGCAAGGCGGCGCTTGCTGCGAACGCTACCAACGGCGTACTGGAGAGGCTGGCGCCAGCCACCGAGAAGCTCCCCGAGGCCGTTCGGAGCTTCACTTTGGTCGCGGCCCTTCGACAGCTCCTTCACCAGGCGCGCCTCGAGGTAGCCGGAGTCCTCAAGAGCGTGCCGTTCCCGGTCATCCTGGCCTTCGGGATGGTCAATCTGGTGGCCAGCATTGCCCTTTCCGACATGATCTTCGGAACGGCGGTATGGCCCGTCACCCACCTCATGATCCGCTCGATCGGAAGCGGCTTCACCTTTCTGCTGGTCATCGTCATCACCTTCTACAGCGGCGAAGTGATCTGGCGCGAGCGCTCGGTGAAGCTCAACGAGGTGACGGACTCCATGCCCGTGCCCAACTGGGTGTTCCTGGCGGCCAAGCTCGCGGCGCAGCTCGCCGTGGTCCTGACCTTCACGGCAGCGGGGATCGTCACCGCCATGGTCTGCCAGCTCGGCATGGGGTACAGCCACCTCGAGCCCCTGGTCTATCTCAAGGGTTTCGTCGTGATGGTGATGCCCTTCGTGCTCTTCTGCTTCCTCTCGAGCTTCCTGCAGGTCGCCTCCGGCAACAAGTTCGTCGGGTACCTCTTCATGGTCCTCGCCCTCGTCTCCAGCGGCGTCCTGGAGAGCCTCGACTTCTCCCACAACCTCTACAACTTTCCAGGCACACCCGACGCCCCGTATTCGGACATGAACGGCTACGGCCACTTCGTCGCACCAACGGTGTGGTTCAACGTCTACTGGGCGTTCTTCGCGGCCGGTCTGGCTAGTCTCGCGGCGCTCCTGTGGGTGCGTGGCACCGACACCTCGTGGAAAGCCCGGTGGAGCCTTGTGAGGCAGCGATTCACCGGCCCGGTGCGCGTGGTCCTCCTCGTCGCCGGGCTGGGATTCGTGGTCACGGGTGGGTTCATCTTCTACAACACGAATGTCCTCAACGAGTACGTGCCGCCTGACGTGGTCCGCGAGCGACAGGCCGAGTTCGAGAAGAAGTACCGGCAGTACCGGGACGTGGCACTGCCGCGCGTGCGCGATATCTACGCCGACGTTGACATCTTCCCCGCCGAGCGCCGGGTCGAGATCCGCGGACGCTACAAGGTCGCCAACTCAGGCACCCAGCCGCTTGCCGAGATTCACATGACCATCCCACATCGGGTCAAGGTCAACAGGCTCGACTTCCTGGCCCACACCGAGAAGCTCTTCGACAAGCTGTTCGGCTATCGGGTCTACACGCTGGCCACGCCGCTGCGGCCCGGGGAGGAGATGACCATCGCCTTCGACCTGACGGTCGCCAACCACGGGTTCGAGAACAGCGACTCGGACACCTCGATCGTCGAGAACGGCACCTTCTTCAACAACCGCCAGTACTTCCCATCGTTCGGGTACGACGATAGCGGCGAGCTGCAAGATCCCAATGAGCGACGCAAGCACGGCCTGCCACCTGTCCACCGCTTCGCCAAGGTGGACGATCTCTTCGCACGCCGCAACACGTACATCGCCAGCGACGCCGACTGGATCAACTTCGAGACCGTGGTCTCGACGAGCGCCGACCAGATCGCCATGGCCCCCGGATACCTCCAGAAGGAATGGACCGAGGGCAATCGCCGCTACTTCCACTACAAGATGGACGCCCCCATCTTGCACTTCTACTCCTACCTCTCGGCCCGCTACGAGGTGCGGCGTGACGCATGGAACGGTGTCGCCATCGAGGTCTACTACCACAAGCCCCACACCTACAACCTCGACCGGATGATCGCGGCGGTCAAGAAATCGCTCGACTACTACACGACCAACTTCGGGCCGTACCAGCACCGCCAGGTCCGCATCGTCGAGTTCCCGCGCTATGCCACGTTTGCCCAATCCTTTCCCAACACCATCCCCTACTCCGAGTCCCTGGGCTTCATCGCCCGGCTCAAGGAGGATGACAAGGACGCCATCGACTACCCGTTCTACGTCACCGCCCACGAGGTCGCGCACCAGTGGTGGGCGCACCAGACGATCGGCGGCAATGTGCAGGGGTGCACGCTGCTGTCCGAGTCACTGTCCCAGTACGCGGCGCTCATGGTCATGGAGAAGGAGTACGGGCCGGAGAAGATGCGGCGATTCCTGAAGTACGAGCTGGACAACTACCTCCGCAACCGGGGTACCGAGCTGGTGGAGGAGATGCCCCTCCAGCTCGTCGAGAACCAGGGCTACATCCACTACCGCAAGGGCAGCGTCATCATGTACGCCCTGCGCGACTTCATCGGCGAGGGCGTGCTCAACAAGGTGCTGGCACGATTCCTGGCGGCCACCAGGTTCCAGCAGCCGCCGTACACCAACTCCCTGGAGCTCATGGCGGAGCTGGCCAAGGACGTGCCCGCCGACAAGCAGGGGCTGCTCGACGACATGTTCAGGACCATCACCCTGTTCGAGAACCACGCCGAGGACTCGACCTACACCAGGCGCGCCGATGGAAAGTACGTGGTCACGGTCAACGCCAAGGCGAAGAAGCTACGCGCCAACGGCCAGGGCGTCGAGACCGAGGTCCCCCTCGACGACTGGATCGACATCGGGGTGTTCGCCGACGCCACAGTGGCCGGCAAGACCGAGGAGAAACCGCTCTACCTCGGCAAGCACCACGTGACTGGCCATGACGTGAAGGTCGAGGTGGTGGTGGCCGAGAAGCCGGAACGGGTCGGGATCGACCCCTACAACAAGCTGGTGGACCGCAAGTCGGACGACAACGTCAAGACGGTCAAGGAGTCGAGTACCCCCGGTGCGGCCGGGCCGGCCGGCCGCGGTTGACGGCCGGGCTGACGCCTCCGCTATCGTCCGGCGATGCGGAGGTCGTCAAGTCCCGGCGCGAGCTCGATGTCCTGAGGCAGATGATCCCCATCCAGCCAGACGATCCGCTGGCGGCGCAGGAGCTTCTTCAGGGCTATGTCCGCAGCGAAGAGGCCACCACTGGTCGACACATCGACTAGCTCTCCCCACGGGCTCATCTCGGGCCATTGCCCCTTGGGGACAGGCGTCCACACCTCGAGGGGCACGCCGATGGACGCAAGGAACTCCCGGGTCCGGCGCACCGATCCCGGTTCAACCTGCAATGCCCCCTCGCCGGCGATCAGCAGGACGGCCCGCCGCTGGTTCGTGGCCATCGCCCGCAGGCCGGCCAGCGCCACGGCCCCGGAAAGGTAGATGCCGGAACCCGCCGGCTGGTTCCGAAAGCCCTTCCACAGCCAGAAGCTGCGCAGCAGCTCGTCACTCCGACAATCGGGAAGACCGAGGACCGGGAACACGGCATTGGTAAGCCCACCTGGCAGCCCTTGTAGAAGTGGCTCCGTCCCGACCGCCAGGAGCGTGTCGCGCCCATCCAGCAATCGATCGAAATACCCCCCGTTGGCCAGGGCTCGTTGCAACACCGAGATGAGTGGATTGCGGGCGTTTGGATCGAGGACAACCGCCAACTGGACGTTCCCCTTCTCCACGGCCACCACCCGAACTTGAGCTTCGTGATCCCTGACCTTCCCTCGCAGGTCGGCGAGCGCCGGCGCATCGCCAGCCCGGCGGTACTGCACGGCGACTCCGGTCAGCGCGCTCTCCGCCTCCGCCGCCACGTCGAGGCCGAAGACGACCTCCCGATTGGCCGTCACGCCGTCGTCGAAATCGAGCACGACCCGCAGCAGGTGCACCGACCTGGGGTCGGACGGCAGCCACGACAGCCTGCCAGCCGCCAGGACCGGCAGGGATTCGCCGTCCAGGTCGGCGAGGATCTTCCGCGGAGCCTTCCAGTCGTTCTTCTGCCAGGAGAGTGTCGCGCCGCTCACCCGGCCATCCGGGTCACGGCTCAGGGAGACCTCCACCTCAGCCGCGGGGCGGGGCAGGTTGATGCGCTGTCGCACCCGCGCCACCTCGTGCCCTCCCGCATCACGCCCCACCGCATCCAGGTGGTGCGGGCACAGCGCGGTGCCGAAGTCCACCTCCAGGCGCCACGGCGCCTCGTTCAGCATGCCGACCGCCCGGCCGTCCACCTGGACCTCCACGGTCGTGACCGGCGGCGTCACCAGCAACTCCACCTGCTGCCGACCCGTCACCAGGCCGAGGAACAGCGACGCGAAGCCCAGCGCCGCGCTGCTCATCGCGGACCCGTACCCGACCGGGCATACAGCCTGCTGTTCACCTGACGCCCTCCCGACATGTCCCTGCCATCGATCCCAAGCAAGCACCTTGCCAGCCTCGTCACCGGCACCGCGTAAGCGAAGGTCTTTTCGCGGTCAGCCCAGCACCGGTCTGCCCCCCCGTGGGGACACTGGGAGCAGCCGGTGTTCGGAAACGGAGCGACCATCAGTGGCGCAAGTCGAGCGCGCGGGAGAACGCCAGGCGCATCTCGCCCTCCGGGGATGGCGGGGCGAAGTCGGCGTAGAACCCGAGGCGGTCGAGCGCCTCGCCAAGGAGAGCGGTGCCAAGCGCCACAGAGTTCGGCAGGGAAATCACACCCAGGACGCCGAGCATCGGGACCAGCAGGCCAACGCCGATCCGGACGATCTCGACCGCGGCCCGCGCCACGGTGGAGGGCCGCCGCACCTGGCGCCAGGCGATCAACGCCAGCTTGACGGAGGCCGCGGCCACGACGACCGGCGGGACTGGCACGAGCACGCCAACGAGGAACACGGCCGCCAGCAGCGTCAGGGCGCTGTGCAGCGGGAGCCCGCGGTGGAACGGCACCTGGTAGAGGCGGTCGATGGCCACCAGGGTGAGGGCGCCGATCACGACCGCGGCCCAACCGACCATCGGGGCTCGCGAAGACATCCCCAGAAAGGCGACCGCAAGGGCGAGGAACCCCGAGAAACCGAGGATTTCGAGGGTGAGGAAGGACGACCTGAGCTGGCGGCCGGCGCGCCACGCACGCTCCTTGCGGCCGAGGTGGGCAGCCGACACCGCCATCGCCCCACCGCCCAGCCCAGCCACCCCCCACCACGGCAGGACCGACGGCCCGCCGAGCACCGCCGCCGTGGTCACGGCGACCAGCACCGCGGCCATGAAGGTGAGCACCGCCAGCGGCCACTCCGTCGCCAGGGTCACGCGCCGGGGCACGACAGGTCGCGCTGCCACGGTCGCGGCACCGGCCGGCGTCGGTGGCGCCGTCGTCTCGGGCGGGACGGGCAGGCGCGGCTCGGCGATGCTCAGAGCCGGCCCGAGCCCATCCGAGAAGACCCCTGGGTAGACCGGCGTCATGCCCTGAGCGCGCGGCCCGACACCCAGCGCTCCGGTCGGACAGCAGGCCACGCACGCGGGGCCGCGGCCTTCGGCCAGGCGCGGCGCGCAAAACGTGCACTTCGACATCACGCCGTTGCTTTCGTCGAGCTGTGGAGCGCCGTACGGGCATACCCAGGCGCAGTAGCCGCAGCCGAGGCATCTGGTCTGGTCGAGGAGCACGGCGCCGGTGGCCTCGTCCCGGGTGTAGGCCGCAGCCGGGCAGGCGGCGAGGCAGGCGGGAACCTCGCAGTGGTTGCACGCCATCGAGAGGTGCCGCACCGGCACCGCGGGGTGGCGGTTCGGGTTGAGGGTGTGCACCCTCCGCCACCCCAGCCCGACCGGCAGGCGGTTCTCGGTGGCACAGGCGATGCGGCACGCCTCGCAGCCGGTGCAGCGGACCGGGTCGAAGGTGAAGGCCAGCCGACTCATCGCGCCTTCTCCACCTCGACCAGGTTCTCGTGGAACGCCGCGCCGTGGCCCATGTCGGTCTCACGGCCCAGTGACAGCAGGTTGACCGCACCCTCGGCCAGCCAGAAGCCGTTGGGGACAGACACGACACCGGGCCGGATGCCGCCGTCCAGCCGCACCGGCAGCCGCAGCTCGCCACGGTCGTTGAAGACACGCCCCTCGTCGCCCTCGGCAATCCCCCGCACCAGCGCGTCGTCCGGACTCATCGAGAGGACAGGTCCGGGTTCCATGCGGCGCAGCGTGTCGAGGCAGCCGAACTGCGAGTGGATGCGCGTCTTCGTGTTGGGGGTGAGCAGCACCAGCGGGAAGCGCGCGGCGAGGGCGCTGCGCTGCGACTCGACCGGCTCCGAGTAGCCCGGAAGCTCGTCGAGGCCCCAGCGCACCCGGGCCTCGTCGCTCCACAGCTCGATCCGGCCCGACGGGGTGGGAAAGCGCAGGTCGGAGAACGCAACCTCGGCGGCGCCGGGCGCCAGTACCGGCCCCTCGCGCAGGTTCTCGAGGGTGATCTCCGGCCACGGCTCCAGCCGCCTCCGGAGCCACGCCTCCTCGCCCCCCGGCTGGACGAGATGTGCCTCCATCGCGCCCGGGTCGAAACCCAATCGCTCGGCGAGCGCCCAGTACACCTCGGTCTCGGGCCGCACGTGCGGCGGCGGCTCGACGAGCTTCTGGCGGAGCTGCAGATAGGGATGCCAGTAGGCACCGATGACGTCGGTCTGCTCGAACAGGTTCTTCGCCGGAAGAACGATGTCGGCGGTGCGGGCGGTATCGGTGAGGAGCTCGTCGACAACGACCCGGAACTCGAGGCGGCGGAATGCCTCGACGACGGCAGGCGTCTCGGGGTGCTGGGGGATCGGGTTGGCGCGCTCGATCCACGCTGCCATCAGCGGCGGGTCGGTGAGGGCCTGCATCCCCTGTCCCAGCCTCGCCGTCGGGATGGCCACACGGACGACGCCGTCCGGCGCCACCGGCGGGTAGCAGTCCAGAGGGTCGCGGAGAGGACCGAACACCTGCGTCGCCAGGTTGGCGTACATCCACCCCGCACCGGGACGCCCGATCTGCCCGGTGAGGGCGAGCAGCGCCAGCATCGCCCGCATCGCCTGGCCGCTGTTGGTGTAGCGCTGCATGCCGAACCCCGGGACGATGGTGGCCGGGTGGATGGTGCCAAGCATCACAGCCAGCCGTTCCACCACCGCGACCGGGACCCCACTCACCTCGGCGGCGCGCGCCGGAGGCCAGGTGCGAGCCAGGGCAGCGAACGGCTCGAGCCCACGCACGTGCGCCGCGATGAACGCGCGGTCGATCCAGCTCCGCTCGATGAGCACATGGGCGATGCCCAGCGCCAGCGCGCCATCGGTGCCGGGACGAGGCTGGACCAGCAGCTCGGCGCGCTCGGCCGTCTCGGTGCGGCGCGGGTCGATCACCACGACCTGTGCGCCCGCTGCCAGCGCCAGGGCCAGGTGGTCCATCTGGTGGACGTTGGTTTCCGCCGCGTTCTTGCCCCAGAAGACTATCAGGCGGGCATTGGCCAGGTCCCACGGCGCGTTGTGCAGGTTGTCGCCGAGGGTCAGCCGGGTGGCCTCGAGGCCGGCCGGCCAGCACAGATCGCCGTAGGTCGTGGTGCAGCCGCCGAACAGCCGCCAGAACGCCATGCTGACGCCGTTGAGCAGCCCCTTGGTGCCGGTGCCGGCGAAGAAGAGCACGGCCTGGGGTCCCCACTCCCGGCTGATGCGGGTGAGCTCCGAGGCGATCTGGTCGAGCGCCTCGTCCCAGCCGATCGGAGCGAACGACCCGTCGTCCTTCCGGCGCAGCGGTACTGTCAGGCGGTTCGGCGACACGGACCGCTCGACGTAGGCCAGCCCCTTGATACACACGCCCTTGCCGGTGGCGAGGTTGCCCGGGTGCGGCTCGATACGGCGGATCTGCCCGTCCTCGATCTCGACGCGCAGCGAGCACGTCGAGTAGCAGTCGCGCGGGCACGCAGTGGTGAGTACCGTCGAGGCCAGCGGCGCGTCTCCCCGACGCATGATAGCCTGCGCCATTCCGGGCAGAACCCGCGTCACCACGGCGATGCTCACAGAGCGACGGCAACGCCTCGCGCGTACCAGCACAGACTCCACCAGTGCATGTCGGGCCGCTGGGTGGGAAGCCAACGTCTCCGCACCCCGTCCTTGAGCCTGGCTGCCGGTGTTCCTACAATGCCCCGGAGGTCGGAGGCGCCTGGGCCGGGGCGCCATTCGCCGCCGAGCCGATCGGCCGGATGCACGAGGCGACCCAACGGCTGCTGTCTGGCGCTCCTGGCGAGGGAAGATGGGGGACCGATGTCGAGCAGGCACTGCCGCATGAGCTTTCGGGTCAAGCGTCAGGGGCGCTCCGGCTCGACCCCGCTCCTCTGCCTCGCGGCCTTCGCACTCCTCCTGACCAACGGCAGGCCGACCCGCGCCCAGGAGGGCAAAGCGGCGGCGAGCGGGCCGCAGGCAGGTGCTTTGGCCACCGCGCCACGGCCCGTCGGGGTAGCGACGCCACCCGCGCCGGTCTACTCGATCGCGATGGAGGTCACGTACGACCCGGCCACCAGGTCACTGGAGGGCCACCAACACCTGCGCTGGCGCAACACGGCGCGGGTCCCCGTCCCGGACCTGGAGCTCCACCTCTACCTGAACGCCTTCGCCAACACCGACTCGACGTTCTTCCGCGAGTCCCGGGGGCAGCTCCGCGGCTTCGAAAGCCCGGCCGGGAAGTGGGGGTGGACCGAGATCACCGGCATCCGGACCGCGGCCGGCGCCAACCTCAAGGCAGCCGGGGAGTTCATCCGGCCGGACGATGACAACCCCGAGGACCGGACCGTGGTCCGCTACCCGCTGCCGGCGCCCCTGCCGCCGGGCCAGTCGATCGACGTCGAGATCGCCTTCGAGGGCCAGTTGCCCGGTGTCTTTGCGCGCAACGGCGCACGCGGCGATTTCGTCCTCGGCGGCCAGTGGTTCCCCAAGATCGGCGTCTTCGAGGACGCCGGCGTGCGCGAGCGCACCGCAGCGGGGTGGAACTGCCACCAGTACCACGCCAACAGCGAGTTCTACGCCGACTTCGGCGACTACGACGTGAGCGTCACGCTGCCGATCCGCTACCGCGGCCATGTCGGGGGCACCGGCCTCCTGGTCAGCGAGACGGCGACCGCCGACCAGGTCACCGCGCGGTTCGTCGCCAGGAACGTGAACGACTTCGCGTGGACCGGTGATCCTGCCTTCGAGGTCGTCCGCGATCGCTTCGACCCCGCCACCGATGTCCCCCCTGCGGCACAGGCCCGCATTGCCGGGCTCCTCGGCCTGCAGCCGGCGGAGATCGCACTCTCACCGGTCGATATCACCCTGTTCGTGCGGCCGGAGCACCGCGGGCAGGCCAGGCGCTACCTCTCCTCGATGCGGGTGGCCCTGGGAGGCTACGGGTTGCGACTTGGTGCCTTCCCCTACTCCCACATCACGATGGTCGACCCGCCCCGGGGCGCCCTCGGCTCGGGAGGCATGGAGTACCTGACCTTCATCACACTCGGCACCCACGCGCTACTGGCCATCCCGCCGTTCGACCGCATCCTGCTTCCCGAGATGGTCACCATCCACGAGCTGGGCCACAACTACTGGATGGGCCTGATTGCCAGCAATGAGTTCGAGGAGTCGTGGATCGACGAGGGCATCAACTCGTACTACGAGATGGTCATGACCGACGAGACCTACCCCAGCCAGGTGGCACTGTTGGGATTCGCCACGACCGCGTTCGAAAGCAACCATGCCAGTCAGGGCGGTGGGCACTTCATGGACCCGATCGCGCGGGAGTCGTGGCGGTTTCGATCCGGAGGCTCCTACGGTCTCAACTCGTATCAGCGCCCAGCGATCGCGCTCCGCCACCTCGAAGGCCTGGTCGGCACCACGACCTTCCACCGGGCAATGCGCCACTTCTTTCAGGAGTGGCAGTTCCGCCACCCGTCCACGACAGACTTCGAGCAAAGCTTCCAGGCCTCCGCCGGCCGGGATCTCGGCTGGTTCTTCGAGCAGGCCTTCCACTCGACGCGGACCCTGGACTACGCCGTGACCTCCATCTCCAGCCGGCAGACAGTCGAGAGGAGCGGTTACTACTGGCGCAAGGGCGTCCGCACCCTCGAAGGTGAGGACGAGGCCAAAGAGCAGAAGAAGGACATCGGGACATCCGCGACCACGCTCCAGTACCGGAACGTCGTCGTCGTCGAGAGGCTCGGCGAGTTCGTCCATCCGGTTACGGTCCAGCTCGTCTTCGCCGACGGTCAGGTGGAGCGGCACGAGTGGGACGGCCGGGAGCGCTGGCAGCGATTCGAGAGCCTCCAGAAGGTGAAGCTCGTCTCGGCCCAGGTCGACCCCGACGACGTGATGGCCCTCGACGTCAACCGGCTCAACAACTCCCGGCTCCTCAAACCGCGTCGGGCTCCAGCGTCCAAGCTGCTCGTCCACCTTCTCTTCTGGCTCCAGAACCTGCTCGCCGCCACGGCGCTCCTGGGGTGATGCGATGCGCTTCCTGACACTGCTCGGCCAGGGCTTCCGCACGGCGCGGCGACACCCGCGCCTGGTCCTGATCGCCTATCTCACCCCTCTCCTGCCGGCTCTCCTGCTGGTTGCGATGGCGCGGTCCACCCTCGCGCCGGCGCTCGACTCCAGCCTCTTCGCCGCCCGCGTCCTCGACGGGCGGTGGGTCGGCGTCTGGGACGACTTCAGATTCTCGCCCGAGAACCACCTCCAGGTCGTGCTGGGCAGCGGCCTGGGGCTGGCTCTGCTGGTGACGCTCCTGCTGCAGATCCCGCTGGCGGCTGGAACTGTCGAGGTGTTGCTCGATCGCGACGAGCCCGAGCGGCATCCGTTTGCAGCCGGGGTTGCCCGCCACACGTGGCCGTTCCTGCGCAGCGCGACATGGTTCCTCGGTGCCGCGGCCGCGGTCACCGCCGCGGTGGTCGGCACCGCCATGGCGTTCTTCAAGCTTGCGGAGATCAGGGCCAACGGGCTCCTCGACCTGGTCGGGATCGGCACGGCCATCCCCCTGGCATTGCTGCTCGCGGCGATCCTCGGCCCCGCCTACGATCTGGCCCGCATCGCCATCGCCCGTCATGGCGACGGCGCGACGCTCCGCGGCTTCCTGCGCGCCCTCTGGCTGGTGCTTCGCAGACCCGGCATCTGGCTGCCGCTCTACCTGAGCTTCGTCACCCTGGTGGTGGCGCTGCACCTGGGCTACTACGCCGGCCGCCGCCCGTGGACCCCCGGCTCGGTGGCGGCCATCGTCGCGCTCCTCGTGGCCCAACAGCTCGTCATGGCGGTGCGTGCGTTCTTCCACGTCGCGTTCTGGGGGTCGGAGGTCGCCGCCTTCCACCTCGTTGGTGAGCCGAGACTGGCGAAGAAGCGCCAGAAGGCGACCGCCGGACCGGCCGGCCAACCAGAGGGCAGCCATGCAGCCTCCGAAGGCGCGGCAGCGGCTCGTGTCGAGCCTGAGCCGCCGATCCAGGTGGTCGAGCCGGCCATCGACGCACCTCCGGGCCCTCCTGACCCGGCTTGAAGCCTGCCCTGCCTCCGTCAGGCCAGGGCGGGGACCTTCGAGGCTCCGGACGGACCCGGGCCGACAAGCTCCAGCCGCAGGGACTGGGCGTAACGGGCGAGCGCCACGCGGATGGCCTCACGTTCGCTCGCCCGCGATGACTCCTTCCCGCCGGCCGACTCGAGGTGGCACGAGAGCACGTCGAGCGTGCCAGCTCTTCGGCGGGCCTTGAGGTCCACCCGCGCCACGATGTGCTCGCCAGCCAGGACGGGCATGCAGTAGTACCCGTAGGTGCGCTTGTCGGCGGGCTTGAAGATCTCCAGGACCTGGTCGAAACCAAAGAGGCTCTTGACTCGAGGCCGATCCCAGAGGACCGGGTCGAACGGTGAGAGCAGGATCCCCACGTCGGGGCGCGGGCGGATCGACTCGAGCCGCCCGGCCAGGTCGAGGTCCTCCGGGCGGACCCAGCCGGCAAGCCGGGCGTCGTCATCCCTGACCAGGGCACAGGGCAGCACCGCGCCCTGGTCTCGAAGGCGCGCCAGTGCGGCCTTGATCTCGGCGGGCCGGTTGCGCAGCCGCCAGGTCTGCGCGAGCGTCCCCGTGGCGGCCCAGCCGTGGCCCCCGAGCGCCAGAAGGAGCAGCCGTTCCAGCGCCTCCTCCTGTGGCACCTCAGCTCGGCGGAAGCTCTCCGGGATGACCCGCTCGGCGAGGTCGTAGGTGCGCTGGAACGCCGCCCGCTCGCGGATGGCGAGCTCCCCCGAGGACCAGAGGGCCGTGGCGACCCGCTTGGCCACCTTGAGGTCCCACCACCCCTTGCCGGACTGTCCCTCCATCTCGGCGGAGCGCAGCGGCCCGCCGTCGCGGACTCGACGAAGCAGGTCCTCGGCGACCTTCGGGTGCTCGCCAAGGAGGTCGCCCCACCAGGGGTGACGGACGAGCTCCCTGCGCCGGAAGGCGAATACCGGGTAGAGCTCCAGAGGGAGCCAGCACGCCTCGTGACCCCAGTACTCGAAGAGCGGCTCGCCGGGCTGCAGCAACTCCTCGGCGAGTGCCGGGTCAAAACCCTGAAGGCGGGAGAGCAGCACGATGGCGTGGCTTCGGGCCCCGGCCACGGAGACCGTGTCGAGCTGCAGATAGCCAAAGCGGGCGATCACCTCGTGGGCCGCGCGACGCGAACCGCGCTCTCCGGCCGGCGCCTTCGCCGGGAAGTCAGCCCACGCCGGCTTCAACAACCCGGCTCGGCAGAGCGCAAGCCGCCGCGCGGCCCGAATCGAGAGCGACTCCATTCCGGCGAGGCTACCAGAACAGAGCCCTCGGGGATAAGCGAAAGACCGGCACCAATCGAGAATCGCCGGTCCCCGCGGTCACCGGCCAGAGCTGCCCGGCCACCGAGGCGTTCAGGACGCGCCGCCGGGTGCTCCCCGGCATGGACCCCCGCCGCGAGGGTTACCATGGGCTCGCCGTCACGCCTGCCGGCGCTCACGGCGGAGGGCTTCACCGATGCGGGTGCTCCTGGTCGAGGACGACCTCAGGTTGCGCGACGTGATCGCGCGCAACATCGAGCGGCTGGCCCTGGCCTGCGACACCGCCAGCTCGCTGGCCGAGGCGGACGAGCTCATGGCCCTCCACGCCTATGACCTGCTGGTCCTGGACCGGCGCCTCCCGGACGGGGACGGCCTCGATCTCTGCCGGACGGCACGGCAGCAGGGCTTCGGCAACTCCATCCTCATGCTGACGGCGTTGCACGATCCACAATCGACCGTCGAAGGCCTGGCCGACGGCGCCGATGACTACCTCGGGAAGCCATTCGACCTGGAAGTGCTGCAGGCGAGGGTCAAGGCGCTTCTGCGCCGTAACCAGCGTCGTCCAGCCGAGGAGCTGTGCCGGGGTGAGCTTCGCCTCGATCCGTGGAAGCGGGAGCTGCGATGGCAGGGCCGGCCGGTGAGTGTCACGGCCCGGGAGCTGGCGATCCTCGAGGCCCTGCTGCGGGCCGACGGCGGTGTGACCTCGCGGGAGGACCTCATGGAGCAGGCGTGGGGTGAACGGGAGGAGCCGATGAGCAACACCATCGACGTGCTGGTCAGCCGGGTGCGCCGCAAGCTCGAGGCGGCAGGTGCCAGCGTCCGCGTCGAGTCCGTGCGCGGCCTCGGCTACCGGCTGGAGTGAGGTCGCCATGCTCGGCCTCCACAAGGCGCGCATCCGCATTCCCCTGGTCGCAGCGCTGGTGGCGCTGGCCAGCCTCGTCGGGGTGGCGCTCGTCACGCGGGCCGTCCTGCATCGGTGGACGTTCGAGCAGATCGACGAGGAGCTCGACACGCTCGTCGAGGCGATCGGCTCGGACGTCGAGCTGCGGGGCCTGCAGGACCTCCGCCAGGACGCGCTGCGGGAGGGACTGGAGAGCAACACGTTCGAGTTCCGGCTCGAGCACCACTCGGCGATCCTCTTTCGCGGCACTGACGTGCTGGGACGCACCGGCGACCTCCCCAGGTCCGTGGAGGCATCCCATCTGGCCGCCCTCTCCGCCAGGGGCCCCAGACCGTTCACCGCCCGCGAGGATTTCACCGGTCAGGGACGGATCTGCCGGTTCCAGGTCAGTCGCCTGGCCGGGCTCGCGGAAGGCTCGACTCTTGTCGTCTTCAGATCCATCGAGGGTACAGTGCGCGCCCTGGACTCCTTCGACCGCGCTCTGGCCGGGTTGGTCCTGGCTGGGGCACTCCTGTCTGGCCTCATGCTGGTCCTGGCGACCCGGCAGGCGCTCCTGCCGGTCGAGCGCATCACCAATGTCGCGAGCGAGATCGGGGCTCACGACCTGAGCCGTCGCGTGCCGGCCTTGCGGGGAACCCATGAGTTCACCCGACTGGCGGCCGTCATCAACGGCCTGCTGGCACGACTGGAAGGCGCCTTCGAGGCCCAGCGCCACCTGACGGCCGACGCCGCTCACGAGCTGAAGACCCCTGTGGCCGTGATCATGGCCGAAACCCAGGACGCCCTGCGATCCGAGGCCACGCCCGAAGAACGGAACCGCTCGCTCGGAATCGTCGTCGAAGCGGCGCGCGGTCTGGCCCTGGGAGTGGACGACCTGCTCGAGCTCAATCGGTCCGAGACGCGGGGACCTCTGCCCACGGAGCCGGTCCCCCTCACTGCCCTGATCGAGGACGCGATGCTGGCGGTCGGCCCGATTGCCTCGTCGCGCGGAATCGGGCTGCGCGGGGACGAGGCCGGCAACGAGGTGCTCCGAGGCGACCGCCCCGGGCTCTCACGGATGCTCTCGAATCTGGTGCGCAACGCGGTTCAGTACGCACCGCCGGGCAGCGCCGTGGAGGTGGCCGGAGGCCGCCTCGGTGAGGTCGACTGG
>DAONEV010000052.1:0-16173 GCA_035403265.1 Thermoanaerobaculaceae bacterium
CAGCACATCTGGCAGCCGGCGGGACCGGGCCTCGAGCCGCCCGACGGCCTCACGACCTGATCCCCTCCCGTCGCCGCACGGCGACCAGCCAGGCGGCGGCGGCAAGCACAACCAGTGGGCCCAGAGCACCGATCCAGTAGGGCGCCAGGCTCAGATCCAGCGCGACAAGGTGCCGGCCGGCCGGGATCCGGACGCCCACCTGGCACCCATTCGCCGGAACGAGACGTACGTCCTGGCCATCAAGGTGCCCGCGCCAGCTCCCCATCAGGTTCTGGCCAACGACCAGCAGGCCGGGGCCCGCGGCCTGCACCAGGAATCTCCGCCGATGTGGAGATCCAGGCTCCACCTGCACCTCGCCGCCGGCCAGCTCTTCGGCGCCGCCGGGCCCTTCCACGACGGCGTCCACGCCAGGACGGAAGGCGTCGGCTCCCAGCGTCAGGACGGCGGCCTGGAGGCTTGCCGCCGGGAGGACGCGTCGGGACAGGTAGGCTTCGGGCACGCGGCTGGGCGGGAAGGCCAGCACCACGCCGTCCACCGCGTCACATCGCCAGCCGGGAACCGCCTCCGGACTGACCACCATGTCCGCGCCCAGGGCGTGCGCGAGCCGGGCGGCTGCGGGCACCGGGAGGGCGATGGCCAGCCTGGCCAGGAGCTCGGCGCGCCACGGTGCGAGGCCGTCCGGACCTGGAGCAAACGGGTAGCGAAGACCCCAACGCACCCCGTAGTCGGGGTACAGCACCGAGCGGGATGCCCAGAACCGACCCAGCTCCGGCGCGCGCGGTGGGTTTGCAGGTTCTCCGCGCTTGCAGAGGGAAACCACTCTTCCCGGGGGTGGCGCCAGCCGGGCCGCAGCCGGCGGCTCGGTCCAGCGCTCGGCGTCATCCCAGGCCAGCACCGAGCTTCCGGACACGAGTCCGCCCAGGGCGGTGGTGACCGCCATGACGGCCGGAACGGGGCCGGCCACCGCCAACCCCGCCACCGGCAGGGCAAGGGCGAAGAGGTCCCGGCGCATCGCCGCCCCAAGTCGACCGGGCGGCTGCGCCTCCAGGGTCGGCGCCGAGGCCGGGTAGAGACGTCCCAGGGCTCCTCTGAGCGGTGTCTCGGGGAGCAACATCAAGGCGGCCAGCACTCCGAGCGTTGCCACCACGGCCCGGCGGAGCCCCGTCGACCAACCTCTTTCAAGACCCTCCCAGCCGGCCGAGACGAGCGGTGGCAGCGCCAGGACGAGCAGGGCCAGGATCTTGATCCCGTAGCGGACGGTGCCAGCCCCCGGCAGACCCTCCATGAACCGTGCCGCCTGCGGCACTCCGAGGACCATCGCGCCGCCGAGACCGAGCGCCGCGACGCCAAACCATGGCGCCAGCCGCCGTCGCCGCTTGAGCATCCATGGCGCCAGGAGCCAAGGTGCGCCCCCCAGGAAGATACTCGGGTAGTAGCGCTGCCACGGGAACGACGGCGCAGCCCAGAAGCCCGCTGGGCCGTCGGCCAGTGGTGGTCCCAGCAGGTTGGGGAGCGCGAGCTCGAGAAAGCGCCGTGGGGCGAGAGCGTCCGCTCCCAGCCCTCCCGGCGGCGACGTAAGATGACCGCGAGCCGTCTCGGAGAACGAGGTCAAGAGCGGCACGAGGACCGGCCCGGCCGTCGCCACGGCGGCCACTGGCAGCAGCGCCGCGATAGGCCAAACGGCGGCTGGCCAGCGGCAGAGCACGATCACCCCGGCGCTGACTCCGGCCAGGGCCACGCAAACCGGCTCGCCGCCGAGGAACGCCAGGCCAAGGAGCGCACCGCTGCCGAGGGCCTGTCCGGCGGCCGCCGAGGGGCCCCGTGGTGGTCTCACGACGACAGCGAGCGCCCAGGGGAGCCACGCCAGGCTGGCCTGGAAGTTGAGGAACGTGGTCGCCGACCAGGCGAGACCGGAGAAGCCTCCGGCCGCGGCACCGACCAGGGCCGCGCCGGCCGACGCTCCGGCCGCCCGACCGAGGGCGAAGCAGCCAACGAGGAAGAGCAGATGATGAAAGGCCAGCGACCACACCGCACGACGCTCGGGACTGCCAGCGAGGAAGAGCGCAGTTCCAGGGTAGGCGGCCATGGCGTTCGGGTTGGCCCAGAGCAACCGACCGCCGCTGCTCGCGGCGTCCCAAAGTGGCAGGTGGCCGCCGGCGACCAGGGTCTGTAACTGCTGACGCCAGGGGAGCTGGGTGGCACACACATCACGTGCCGGCAACGTCCTCCCGGTCAGGACGCCGGGAAGCCAGCAGGCGGCCCACACGGCGACGAGCCCCCACAATCCCGCCCGATCCCGCCGTGTCATGAGTCGGAGTGTACCCCACCGAGCTGCCCATCCTGGGCACCACCTCTCCCAGGAAGTGACGTTGGACGTCATAGGAGGGATCTTCTGCCGGTGATCAGAGTGGCACTCGACTTGCATCCTCCCTGGAACGAGAAGGAAGGAGACCCGTATGAGGAGACAGAAAGGCTTCACCCTGATCGAGCTTCTGATCGTGGTGGCAATCATCGGCATCATCGCGGCGATCGCCATCCCCAACCTGCTCAATGCCATCAATCGTGGCAAGCAGAAGAGAACGATGGGCGACATGCGCTCCATCGCCACTGCCGTCGAGGCGTACTCGGTGGACAACAACTTCTACCCGAAGTTGGGTCCCGGCGCGATTCGCCCCGTGCTGCTGCACTACATCGAGCCCACCTACATCAAGGTGATCCCGGCGAGTGACGGCTGGCGCATGAACTTGCACTGGATGGGCGGCACCGCTGGTGACACCTACACGATCTGGTCGGGTGCCAAGGGCCACGTTCAGACCGAGTCGACCGTGACTCTCACTACGGAACTCGGTGCACGCACCGAGTTCATGGACGACATCATCTACTCGGTGGGTGCCTTTGTGCAGTACCCCGAGGGAATGCAGGCCGGCGCCTGATCGGGCAACCCGGACCGCAGTACGAAGCCCGGCCTCTGGCCGGGCTTTTTTTTCACATGGGGTCGCCTCTCGCCACCATTGTCGGTTCCTGTCCGGGGGACTACACTCTGGGGTTGCCGGAGGCGACGTGACCACCGTCATCTACTGTAATGTCACCCCTTTTGAGACTCGTGTCGCGGTCCGCGAAGGCGGCGCGCTGGTCGAGCTGCTGGTCGAGCGCAGCCGCGAGCGCTCGGTCGTCGGCAGCCTGTTCAAGGGCCGTATCTCCCGGGTCCTCCCGGGCATGCAGGCGGCGTTCGTGGACATCGGCCTCGAGCGCGACGCCTTCCTCTACGTCGACGACGTCGCCGAGGCACTCGAGGAGGACCTCGAGCCCGACGAGCTCGCGACCAGCGTGCCAATCCAGGATCTGTTGCGGGAAGGGCAGGAGATTCTGGTCCAGATCACCAGGGAGCTAGGCTCCAGCAAGGGCCCGCGCGCGACCTCGCACATCACCATCCCCGGCCGCTACCTGGTTCTGATCCCCGGCAGCAACCACATCGGGATCTCGCGCCGCATCACCGATCCGGCCGAGCGGGAGCGGCTGCGAGCCCTGCTCGCCGACGCCCCCCACTCGGGTGGCGTTATCGTCCGGACGGCGGGTGAGGGTCGCGAGCGGGCCGACTTCCTGGCCGATCTCGCGGTGCTTGAGTCCATGTGGCGGCACATCCTCAAGCGGTCCGAGGAGGTGGGAGCGCCAAGCCTGGTCCACCGCGACCTCGACCTCGTCCTGAGAGCCGCACGCGACCTCACCGGCCCACAGTTGACCGAGTTCTGGGTCGACGACCCGGATGGCTACCAGCGGGTGGTGGAGTTTCTCGACCGCGTGCAGCCCGAGCTCACCTCGCGGGTCAAGCTGTACCGGCGGCAGGTCGACATCTTCGAGGCCTTCGGCATCGAGGCGGAGCTCCAGCAGGCGTTACAGCCCAAGGTCTGGCTGCGTTCCGGCGGCTCCATTGTCATCAACCAGACCGAGGCGCTGGTGGCGGTCGACGTCAACACCGGCCGGTACGTGGGTGGGGCCGACCTCGAGGACACGGTGTGCCTCACCAACCTGGAGGCCGCCCGCGAGGTGACCCGGCAGCTCCGTCTGCGAAATCTCGGCGGGATCATTGTCGTCGACTTCATCGACATGGAGAAGGAAGAGCACCGCGAGCAGCTGCTCGAGACCCTGCGGAACGAGCTGACTCGTGATCGCGCTCGCTCCCTCGTGGGTCCCGTCGGGCCGTTCGGCCTCGTGCAGCTCACCCGCAAGCGGACCGAGCGCTCCCTCGAGCGGGCGCTCACCAGGCCGTGCCCGACCTGCGAGGGGCTGGGGCGTATCAAGGCAGCCGAGACCGTCTGCCTGGAGCTGCGGCGGGCGCTGTTGAGCGAGGCGGCACGCAGCGAGGCGAGCGAGTTTCAGGTTCGCGCCCATCCGGAGATCGTGCGCCTGCTGACCGGGGAGCTCAAGGGCATCCTCGACGAGCTCCGGGAGCGCTTCGGTCTGAACGTGCGGGTGTTCGAGGCTCCAGGCTTCCATCCGTCCCGCTTTGAGTTCGGGCTGTAGCCACCGCCCACCCGCCCTGGCTCAAGGCTACAGGCTCAAGGCTCAAGGTCCCCCTCTCCCCAGGCCTCGAGCTTCTGTGGGTTAGCGAGTCAGCAAGACATTTGAGCAGTGAGCCTTTCTCAGCCTTCGACCTTTGACGTTCAACGGGTGGTGGGGGCGGGAAGGGGAAGCTTGGAGGCCAGGTTGTCCTGGATCCAGTGGGCGTCCAGCCACTCCGCGGGGTCGACCGACAGCCCCTGCACGAAGACCTCGAGGTGGAGGTGGTCACCCCCTGCCAGGCCCGTCGTGCCGCTGCGCCCGACCGACTGGCCCTTCTCGACCGTGTCACCGGGCTTGACGGCAACCTCTGACAGGTGACCATAGAGGGTGGCCACGCCGAATCCGTGATCGAGCAGCACGGCGTTGCCGTACAGCCCCAACCAGCCGGCGAGGATGACCCGGCCCCGGTTGGCGGCGGGCACATCAGCATGACTGGTGGAGGCGAGGTCCAGGCCCAGGTGGGTCTGGGTGTCCACGGCGCGCCCCTGGTAGCGATAGGTGCGGGTCTCGGCGAACCCGGCCTTGCGGGCGCTGTTCGGCATCTGGAGGAACGGCCCGTTCCACAAGAAGCGCTCTTCGGACTTGGTGCACGCCTCGCCGATCTGAGCGAGCACGGTGCGGCGCAGGGCGCCGTTGATGCGCAAGTACTGGTCGAGGAGCGTACCCGAAGCGTCGAGGCCGGGCGTTTGGGCGACGATCGGCGGCACAACGCGCTGGAGGAAGGCGTCATCGATCTCGATGAGGCCAGGACGCCGGACCACCGGCTTGAAGAGGTCGATGAAGGCCTGCTCGGCGCGGTTACCGGCCGCGTCCTCGGCGAAGACGCGCACATCCGCGGCCGTCGCGCCTTCCCAGGCGACGCCGTAGATCACGAACGCCTGCCCGGGGCTGCCGCCGGGAAGGGGGAACGAGCGGAACTCCCGGACGCCGGCGCGAACCCCGGAGCGCACGCCATCCGCTTCGGTCTGCACGACCACCGCTCCGACGCCGCCCTGACGAACGTAGTGCTGCTTCGACAGCACGCCGAGGCGCGGTGGATGCAGGCGCACCGGCAGGCGCGTCTCCGCGACGGCGGGAGCCGGCGAGCGCAGGAAGCCAGCGGCACGGTCGGCCACCGCCCGCACCACGACCTCGCCCTCCTGAAGCCAGGCCTGGTGCAGCTTGCCGATTTGCGCCTCCAGCACCGTCTCACCGGTGCGGGCACCGCCGAGCGGCCCGGGACGCGGGAAGCTCCGCTCAGCCAGGACCTCGACCCGTTCTCCCTGCTGCAGCTCCAGACGGACCTTGCCGAGACCCCGCCGCGGCTCGGTGAGGCGGGCCGTGACGCGGGCCGCCGGACCGACCGCAGGCCGTTCGCTCTCGATGACGAGGGTCGGCACGGGTCCCTGCCGCAGCCCGAGCCACGCGGCCACGCCGCAACCTGCCACCACCAGCAGCAGGAAGACCACCATGAGTCCCCTGCCTTGACGCGCGTTCCGAACGGCTCCAGCCACGTTCACCCCCGACCGGTCCTGCCCCCGGCGCAGGCCCGGAATCAGGGAGTCTACTCCGGCGGCGGGAGGAGCGAGGTGAGCCAGGTCGCCGCGGCCCGTGGCTCCTTCTCGGAGCAGGGCAGGCGCAGGACACCCGAGGGCGAGAGTGCGGTCCCGGGAATGGCCGACAGCACGCGCATCGCGGTCTGGTGTGAGGCGGGATGCTCGGGCGCCATCGTCAGCTCGAAGGTCATGCCCGTTCGCCGCACCCGGAGGATGCCGCCGGCTTCCGCGCGACGTCGCAGCCGCTGGTGCACGAGCAGGTTGACCATCTGCGGTGGGGGCGGCCCGAAGCGGTCGGCGAGCTCCTCGGCGAGTCGGTCCAGCTCCGCGTCCGTGCGCGCCCCGGCGACTCGCCGGTAGACCCCCAGCCGCACGCTTTCCTCGTCGATGAGCCCATCCGGCAGCCGGTAGTCCAGGCCCAGGCTCAGCTCCGTGGCACTGGGTGGGGGTGGCGGCGCCTGGCCGCGCAGCTCGGCCACCGCCTCCTCGAGCAGATGGCAGTAGGTTTCGTAGCCCACCGCCCGCAGGTGGCCGTGCTGCTCGGCCCCCAGCAGGTTGCCGGCGCCGCGGATCTCGAGGTCCCGGGCCGCGATGCGGAAGCCCGCCCCAAGGTCGGCGAACTCCGTGATCGCCGACAGCCGCTGGCGCGCCTCGGTGGACAGGGCCTGTTCCGGAGGCACGAAGAGATAGGCGAACGCCAGGCGGTCGGAGCGGCCGACCCGGCCCCGGAGCTGGTAGAGCTGGGCCAGCCCGAAGCGGTCGGCGCGGTTGACGATGAGGGTGTTGGCGTTGGGGATGTCGAGACCGTTCTCGATGATGGCGGTGGCGAGCAGGACGTCGGCGCGGCCCTCGACGAAGGCGTCCATGGCCCGTTCGAGCTCCCGTTCGTCCATCTGCCCGTGCCCGACCACGACCCGTGCCTCCGGCACCGCCTCGCGCACGAACGAGGCCATGGCGCCGATCGAGGCCACCCGGTTGTGCACGAAGAAGACCTGGCCGCCACGGCTCACCTCGGTGAGGACGGCTTCCCGCAGGACCTCCCGGCGAAACGGCAGGACGTGCGTCTGCACCGCCAGCCGGTCCCGGGGCGGGGTCTCGATGACCGACACGTCCCGCAGCCCCAGCAGGCCAAGGTTGAGGGTGCGCGGGATGGGCGTCGCCGACATCGCCAGCACGTCGAGCGAGGCCTTGAGACCCTTGAGCTTCTCCTTCTGCGCGACCCCAAACCGCTGCTCCTCGTCGACGATGAGCAAGCCGAGATCGCGGAAGCGCACGTCCTTGGCCAGCAGCCGGTGGGTGCCGATCGCCACGTCGACGGTGCCAGCGGTGATGCCCTCCACGACCTGGCGCTGCTCAGCCGCTTGCACGAACCGCGACAGCCACCGGATCTCCACCGGAAAGCCCGCGAAGCGTCTGCTGAAGGTGCGGAAGTGCTGCTCGGCCAGAATCGTCGTCGGCGCCAGCACGGCTACCTGCTTGCCGTCCAGCACGGCCTTGAACGCGGCCCGCATCGAAACCTCGGTCTTGCCATAGCCGACGTCCCCCACGAGCAGGCGGTCCATGGACCGCTCCGACTCCATGTCGTGCTTGACCTCGGCGATCGCCTGGACCTGGTCCTCGGTGGGCTCGTACTCGAACGCCGCCTCGAAGTCGCGCTGCCAGGGCGAGTCCTTGGAGAAGGCGAACCCGGTCGCGAGCTCGCGCTGGGCCTGGACCTTGAGGAGGTCCTCGGCCAGGTCCTTGAGCGCCTTCTTGACCTTGCTCTTGGTGCGCGCCCAGGACGAGCCACCCAGGCGGTCGAGCCTCGGTGGCGCCGTCTCGGCCGAGGCGTACTTCTCGAGCACGTCAGCGCGTTCCAGTGGCACCAGCAGCTTGCCGCCTCCGGCGTACTCCAGCTCCACGCATTCGTGGGTGGTGCTCTCGAAGGTGAGGGAGCGGAAGCCGATGAAGCGGCCGATGCCGTGATCGGCATGCACCACGAAGTCGCCCGGCCGCAGGTCCCGGACATCCGCGAGCACCCGCGCCAGGGTGCGGCGCTGGCGGGCCGGGGGTGGCAGGGTGGTGAGGTCGGCGCGCCCGAACACCGAGAGCCTGGCGTCGGGCCACATGAAGCCGCGCTCCAGACGGCCCTGGACGACGCCGCATGCACCCGGTCCCGGCCACCCCTGCCGGACCGGCAGCTCGGCCTCGGTCAGGAGGTGCAGCAGGCGCTGCGCCTCGCCCGGGGATGCGGCCACAAGTACCTGGTGCAGCTCGTCATAGGCGCCAGCCCGCAACTCCTCTTGAAGCGCCTGGGGGCGCGACGCCAGATTGGGGGTGGGAGCCGTTCGCACGCGAACCCAGGGGGTGCCGTCCTCGAGGGGTAGCTCGGCCACCTCGTCGGCGGCCGCCAGGGCCTCGCGGCATGGCACGAGGCCGGCCAGCCAGTCCTCCACGGGTGGCGTGTGGACGCCCTCCCGCTGCAGGGTTTCGCGAGCGTGACGAAGGGCCTGCAGGTGGCGGCCGGCCTCGGCCAGCACCGCTGCCGGTTCGCATGCCACGACCTGGGGAGCGAGCTCCCAGATCAGCCGGTGAGGCAGGACCCAGCCGAGGAACCCCTCCCAGAGGGCCGGCTCCCGGTCGTCCATTGCCGCCGCGGCGGCCGTGGCACAGCCGAACGACTCCAGGTGTGCCGCCAAGGTGAGCCGTTCGCTCTCCCCGACGGGAAACAGCCGCAGGGGCGGGATCGCGGCCACCTCGCGCGAGGCCCCGGAGCGCTGGGTCACCGGGTCGAGCTCGGCGATGCTCTCGATGACGTCGATATCGAGCACCAGCCGCAGCGCCAGCTCGGGGGTCGCGAGGTCGATGACCTGGCCCCGGAGGGCGAAGTCACCGGCCTCCTCGACGACTTCGGCGCGGCGGTAGCCGGCCGCGGCGAGCAGGCGGGCCAGGCCGTGGGGATCGAGCCGCTGTCCGACCTCGAGCCGGGGGGTCCGGGCGTGCAGGCTGTCCGGCAAGGGAAGCGGGAAGGGGAGCAGCCGTGCCGGTGCCACGAGGCAACGCACCGCGCCGCTGGCCAGGTTGGCGAGGGCCAGGCTCGCCGCCGCCGTGGCGCCGAGGGGCGGGGTGCGGCCGTGGTACGCCTCGACGGCCTCGGCCGGGAGCGCCAACGCCGGCAGCTCGGGGACCAGCAGATCAAGGCCGGCGACCAGCTCGTCGGCGTCGCGCGGTGAGGGGACCACGACGACCAGCGGGGTCTCCCGGGCCAGTGCGGCCACCGCGAGGGCGCGCGCTCCAGGGCAGACCCCGGCCAAGGCGCGACGCCCGGTGGGGGCGAGCTCGCGGCGCAGGCGGTCCAGGGCTGGGCGAAGCAGCTCGGCGCTCATGCCAACCGACGCGCAGTCTACGCCGGACGCCAGCGGCCGCGCGCCCGCAGCTCACCCACCGTCCTCACCACGGAGGCGATGGCCACGTCGATGTCCGCATCGCTGGTGGAGCGGCCCAGGGAGAAGCGTAGGGAAGCGCTCGCCAGTGGCCGGCTGCGGCCGATCGCCAACAGCACGTGGGAGGGCTCGGGCTCGGCCGACGAGCACGCCGAGCCGGAGGACACGGCGATCTCCTTCGCCCCCAGGATGAGGGCTCCTCCGTCCACCCCGGCAAACGAGAGGTTCAGGGTGTTGGGCAGCCGCTCGGCGGCATCGCCGTTCTCCAGCACGCCATCGAGCTGCTCGAGGATTCCGGCGCGCAGTCGGTCCCGCAGGGTTTTCTGCCGGCGACCCTCCTTGTCGAGGGTTTGGAGACCGAGCTCCAGCGCTCGGGCGAACCCGACGATGCCTGCCACGTTGAGGGTTCCCGAGCGCATCCCCTGCTCGTGGCCCCCGCCATCGAGCAGGGGCAGGAGGCGCAGGCGGGGCTTGCGGCGGCGTACCACGAGCGCGCCGATCCCCTTCGGGCCGTAGAGCTTGTGGGCCGAGAAGGCCAGCAGGTCGGTGCCAAGCTCCGCCACATCGACCGGGATCTTGCCTGCCGCCTGAGTGGCATCGCAGAAGAAGAGCACGCCGCGTTCCCGGCATCCCTCGGCGATGTCCGCTACCGGCTGGATCGACCCGACTTCATTGTTGGCGAGCATGATGCTGACCCCAACCGTGTCCGGTCGGAGGGCCGCCATCACCTGCGCCGGGGTGACCCTGCCGCTGGCATCGACCGGCAGCACGGTGACGTCCCAGCCCTCCCGGGCGAGGCGGGCGAACGAGTCGAGGACCGCTCGATGCTCGCTCGCGCAGGTCACGAGGTGGCGGCCCCGGTTGGCGAGGGTCCAGGCGACGCCCTTGATCGCCAGGTTGCAGGACTCGGTCGCCCCGGACGTGAAGACCAGCTCGTCCGGCTGTGCCCCGACACCTGCCGCCAGTTGCTGGCGTGCCTGATCCACCGCCCGGGCCGCCGCCCATCCGTAGGGGTGGGTGCGGGAGGCCGGGTTGCCGAACAGCTCCTTCAGGTAGGGCAGCATGGCCTCCAGGGCCCGTTCGTCGAGCGGTGTCGTGGCGTTATGGTCGAGATAGACCGGGAGCGGTCTGGTCACCATGCACTCCTATTCTGGCCGGCAGCACTCACTGTGCGACGGCATTGGCAGGGCCGCCACGGAGGGCTGCTCGGCGGGCCACGCCGGCTCGAAGTTGGAGGCGCCGCCAGTCGCATGACGATCCCACCCTCCCGGTCGCGGGAGGGTGGGGGAACCTGAACCTGACAACTGCGAGCTGTCCTGCCTATTCCTTCGTCCACGACGGGAAGCGTCCGGGCGTGTACGGCGCTCCGGCCTTCTCCATTTCGGCCTCAAGGGCCTTGAGGTCCACATCGACGAGCTGTCGAAGCTCCCTCAGGTTGAGCTCGAAGAGCTCCGACGCCACGGCCAGGCTCTGCTCCTGGGTGCCGGTGGCCGCCGAGGTGGACGCCCAGTGGGTGGAGACGACGCCTTGCACCCTGCCGACGATGGAAGGCGGAACCGGTTCGTTGCGCCCGGCGATGACGCGGTCGCCTCGCAGGACGAGGTCGAGCTGACGGAGCCTGGCTTCGACTGATCCCGCCCGGGCGATCAGCTCCGGTGCCGCGGCGGGCGTGTCACGCAGGGCGATATGGATGAGCTTGAGCCGGTTCTGCACGTCCTTGACGACCTCGGCGGCACCCATCACGGCGCGCTGGAGCCGAGCCGCCCTCTTCTGGAACGCCAGTAGCCCGGCGCGGTCGGTGGCCGGCAGGGTCGCAAGCCCGAGTGGCACGACCTCGAACCGCTGCGTTCCGGCCACCGGGGTGAGGATTCCGTCCACCCTCGTCGCCAAGCTTACCTGGTAGGTCCCGGGCATCACGAACGGTCCCTGGTCGGGGATGTCCCAGGGGTCCTTCTCGTCCTCGTCCTCCTTGGCCGGGGTGGAGGGAGCGAACCGGAGGTCCCACGCTACCCGCTGGAACCCCTTCTTGACCGGGCCTTCGAGGCGGCGCACGACGTTGCCCTCGGTATCGGTCACGGTGAGGACGACGGCCGGCTTGACCTCCCACGCCTCGGCCCGGAGCTCGTCCTTGGTCGGGTAGGGCGCGGTCTTGCCGTCCTTCTCGGCCTGCTTCTCGCGGTCGTGGCGCAGGTCCTTCCTGGTCTTGAGCTCGTCCTTGAGGTAGTAGGTGAAGACGGCGCCAAACGGCGGGTTCTCTGCGGTGTAGAAGGAGTCCCCGAGCGACGCCTTGCCGCGCCCCCCAAGCTGCTGCTTTTCGATGTAGGCGAAGGCCGTCCGGACCCCGAACAGCGCCGCCGGCTGCTCGAGGGTGGCGCGGCTCAGGCCACGCAACAGCGTGTAGTCGTCGAGCACGTAGAAGCTGCGACCGAAGCTCGCGAGGACGAGGTCGCCCTCGCGCTCCTGGATCGCCAGGTCGCGCACCGCGATGGTCGGCAGGCCGCCGGTCAGCTTCACCCACCGCGTGCCAGCGTCGAGGGTGAAGTAGACCCCGAGCTCGCCCCCTGCAAAGAGCAGGCCCGGAGCCTTGGGATCCTCGGCCAGGGCATAGATGACCTCGGTGGCCGGCAGGTCCCCGGACACCGAGGTCCAGGTCCTGCCGCGGTCGACAGACCTCAGGACGTAGGGCTTGAAATCACCCATCTTGTGGTTGTCGAACGCCGCGTAGACGGTGTCGGGGGCGTGACGGGAGGCCTCGATCCGGCTCACGTAGGTGCGCTCGGGCACGCCGGGGAAGGTCTCGACCTTGCGCCACGACTTGCCGCCGTCCTCGCTGACTTGCAGCAGGCCATCGTCGGTACCGACGTAGAGCAGTCCCTCGACCAGGGGTGACTCGGAGAGCGAGACGATGTTGCCGTAGAAGGACGTCGAGGCGTTCTTGGCGACGGCGTCGGCGGGCCACACCTTGTCCATGACTTTGAGCTGGTTGCGGTCGATCTGCCGGCTCAGGTCGCCGGAGACGGCGACCCAGTGGTTGCCGCGGTCGTCACTGCGGTAGAGCCGCTGGGAGGCGAAGAACAGCCGGGTTGGCGAGTGGGGCGAGATGATCAGGGGGGAGTCCCAGTTCCAGCGGTTGGGGGGGTCGTCCCGGCCCTCCTGGGGCTGGATGTCGATCGACTCTCCCGAGGCGCGGTCGTAGCGCACGAGGCCTCCGTGCTGCGACTCCGCGTAGACGATGTTGGGGTTGGTCGGCTCGATGCGGCTCACAAAGCCGTCGCCGCCGTTGGTGAAGAACCAGTCGGTGTTGACGATCCCCGAGGCGGAGGTGGTGCGGGATGGGCCGCCCAGGCTGTTGTTGTCCTGGGTGCCGCCGTAGATGTAGTAGAACGGCTTCGAGGTGTCCACGGCGACGCGGTAGAACTGGGTGATCGGCAGGTTCTCCTTGAAGCTCCAGGTGCTGCCGCGGTCCCAGGTCTCGTACAGCCCGCCGTCGCAGCCGACCAGCCAGTGGCTGGTGCCGGCGGGGTCGATCCACATGGCGTGGTTGTCCACGTGCTTGGTCTTCTCGCCAACCTTGGTGAAGGTCTTGCCACCGTCGGAGGAGACGTGCAGCCAGGTGTCCATGGAGTACACCCGGTCGACGTCCTTGGGGTCGGCGAAGAGCTCGTTGTAGTACTGCCCCGAAGTGCTGGCGTACTTGCAGCGGCGCTCCCACGACTCGCCGCGATTGCCGGATCGGAAGACGCCGCTCTCGTCGAGCGCGGCGTCGACGATGGCATAGAGCACGTCAGGGTTGGCCGGAGACACGGCGAGGCCGATGCGTCCCCTGTCGACCTTCGGGAGGCCGCTGTCCACCTTGCGCCAGGTCTTCCCGGCGTCCGTCGACTTGTAGATCGTCGACTCGGGGCCGCCGTTGATGAGCGTCCACACGTGCCGGCGCCGTTGGTAAGCGGAGGCGTACAGCACGTCGGGATTGCGAGGGTCGAGGTGCACCTCGCTGATGCCCGTGTTCGGGCTCACCGTGAGGATGGCGTTCCAGGTCTGGCCGCCGTCGATGGTCTTGTACAGGCCGCGGTCGCCCCCCGGCGCCCACAACGGGCCCTGGGCCGCCACGTAGACGACGTTGGAATCGCGAGGGTCGACGCGGATCATGCCGATGTGCTCGGAGCGCGCAAGTCCCATCTTCTTCCAGCTCTTGCCGCCGTCCAGGGACTTGTAGACGCCGTCTCCCCAACCCACCGAGCGCTGAGAGTTGTTCTCGCCCGACCCCACCCACACCACGTATGGGTTGTTGGGATCCAGGGTGACGCAGCCGATCGAGTACGACCCCTGGTCGTCGAAGATCGGTGTGAAGGTGGTTCCCGAGTTGACGGTTTTCCATAGTCCACCCGAGGAGACCACCACGTAGTACTCGGCCGGGTTGGACGGGTTGACCGCCAGGTCACCGATGCGGCCCGAAGAAATGGCCGGGCCCACCGAGCGGAACGAAAGCCCCGCGAACGTCTCGGCCGCAAGCAGCTCGTCCTTCTTGGGCTCCACTTTGGTCGCTGGCTTCTCCGCCCAGGCGGGCGCCGCCAGCAGGGTTGCAGCCAGGATCAGAACAGACAGATATCGCATCCTCTCCTCCTCTGCTCTTTCGTACGTGACTCACCCGCCAAGGTTGGCGTTCTCGTCCGAACAACCGAGGTCGCCTGGCGCTTCCGGCGAGCGACATGGCCTACCCCGGTCTAGGCCCCGGCGTCGGCGCCGGGTCGTCATGGAGGGGCACAAACGGCAGCAGCGCCATACCCGGTATCGACGCGACAAAGGCCAGGATGAAGTACGCCTCCCAACCCATCGACTCGACCATCCGTCCGCCAAAGCCGCCGAAGACGGTGGCGAAGAGCGACATGATCGCCGAGCCGATCGCATAGTGAGCGGCCTTGAACTCGGGTTGGCAGGTGCGCAGCAGGAAGACGAGCAAGGCGGCGCTCCCGAGCCCGGCGGCGATCTGCTCGTAGCCGTGAATGACGGCGATGGTGACGATGCCACGGGTGCCGGCCGGGTCGGGCTTGGCCCAGGCCAGCCACACGTACACCCACATGTTGACGTTCATGAGCAGGGTGATGGGCCAGATCGCCTTGCCGAGCCCCTTCGCCTTGATCCACCAGCCGCCAAGCAGGGTGCCGACGATGGTGCCGGCGGCGCCCACGAACCCGGCCAGCCAGGCGTACTGCCCCTTGGTGACCCCCAGGTCGCGCATCAGGAACGGTGTGGTCATCGAGAAGAGTATCTCGTCCCCGACGCGGTACAGGACGATGAAGATCAGCACCAGTGCTACCCGATCCTGCTGGAGGTAGGTGGCAAAGGCGCGTGCGAACCCCCGCCACACCGCGCCTGGAGTCGCCAGAGCGGGGCCCGTCCGCTCCGCCTCGAAGCGCGGCAGCCGCCAGGCATGGAACGCGGAGACCCCGAGCATCATCAGGGCTCCGGCTCCAAATGCCACCAGCCACGGCGCGTAGGGATTGCCCTTGCCGGCGCGGGCCGCGACGAATGCCGCGAGGCCGACGAGGCCGGTGCGCACGAAGATCATGGCCAGGCGATAGGCAAGGACGCGGACCCCGGCGAAAGCGGCCTGCTCGCGCTTGTCCGGGAGGCCTTCCATGTAGTAGGCGTCGATGGCGATGTCGTTGGTGGCCGCACAGAACGCCATGACCACGAAGACGAGTGCCACGGCCCCGAGCCATCGCTCCGGGTTGGCAACGCCGGGCAGCCAGATGTTGGCCAGTGCCACAAGCGCCATCAGCCCGCCCACCAGTGCCTGCATCACCACCTGCCAGCGTCGCCGCGTGCCGACGAGGTCGAGCAGCGGCGCCCACAGGAACTTGAGATTCCACGGGATGCCCAGGAAGTTGAGGTAGCCGATGGTGCGCAGCTTGGCGCCGATATCGGTGAAGTAGACCGCCGAAAGGATGCGCACGACCATGTACGGCATCCCCTCCGCGAAGTAGGTGGTGTGCACCCACCAGCGGCGGGGCGCGGGATGCGGCTCGGCCGGGCTCATCCCGGGCATGCTACACCGGGGAGCCAGCGAATCAGTGGATCAGGTCATCAGCGAGATAGCAGGTAAGCAAGTCAGCTCACCAGCTCGTCAGGAGAAGGTTGGTGGAGGGGCACGGCCTGGGCGGCCCACACGAAGGGTCCAGCGTAGAATACGGAATCCGGCGGCGGTCACCGCATTTCGCGCCACCGAGGTTGTGAGGGAGGATCGAGCCATGCGTCGGATCACGTCGTGGTGTGGACCTGTTGCTGCGTTGCTGGTTTCCATTGGGGGATCGGCCGTTGCCGGCGCCGCCGGACCTGCGCCTGCTCCCGTGCTGCCCGACCAGGCGGTCTACCAGCCGCGCTACAAGGATCCGGCCCTGCAGGAAATCGAAAAGGCGAATGAGGCTCGCGACAAGGCCGCCGCCGAGGCCACCGACAAGGTGCGCGAGGCTCAGAAGGCCAAGGAGGAGGCCGACAAGAAGGACGAGAAGGTGCTGCGCTTCGACATGTCGAAAGTCGTCAAGCCCGTCTCGATCGAGGCGTTCAAGCCAGCCTTCCACTTTCCGCCCCAGGCCCAGTTTCTCACCGGCACGTGCTGGAGCTTCTCGACGACCAGCTTCTACGAGTCGGAGGTC
>DAONEV010000053.1:0-16119 GCA_035403265.1 Thermoanaerobaculaceae bacterium
GCTCCAGCACCTTGGAGAAGATGCGCCTCCGCGCGAAGTTGAGCTGCCCGCGCAGGAATGCCGAGGCGCGCTGCCCGCGCCACTCCGCCTCCCTGACCTCCCGGCCGACTCGCAGCGCCCACTCGAAGAGCCGGCGTCTGGCGCCCCCTTCCTGCCTGACCTTGGAGATGATCTTGATGTAGGAGCGCTCGAACAGACGCGGCACCGAGACCATGATGGTCGGGCGGATCTCCGGCAGTTGCGTGGGCACTCGCTCGATCGACTCGACGTAGGTGATCTGCGCCCCGGCGCGCAGGAAGATGTAGTCCACGGTGCGTTCGTAGACGTGCGACAGGGGCAGGAATGACATCACGACGTCTGCCCGGGTGATCGGGAAGAGCGGCGTCGCCGACTCCACCTGGGAGACGAAGTTGGCGTGGGTGAGCATCACGCCCTTCGGCTCCCCGGTCGTCCCGGAGGTGTAGATGAGGCTGGCCAGGTCCGAGGGCGCCAGCGGCGGCGAGACGGGAGCCTCCTTCGGCAACGGCATGTCGCCAAGACCAGGTACCTCCGGGTGAAGGCCGGAGTCGATCCCGACGACGCGCACGCCTGGCAGGCTCCGGACCGCTTCCACGGCGACCCGGGCCCGCTCGCGGCCCAAGACGAGGAGCAGCCTGGCGCCCGAGTCGGCGACGATGTAGCTCACCTGAGAGGCTGGCAGGGTCGCGTACAGCGGTACCGGCACCGCCGCCAGCAGGTGGCATGCGAAGTCCACCCAGTGCCACTCGGGACGGTTCTCGACGAACAGCGCCACCCGGTCGCCGGCGTGGACCCCGAGCTGGGCGAGGCGTGCGGCGGTCGCCCGGGTGGCCCGCTCGAACTCGCGCACCGTCACCGTCCGCCACTCCTGGCCGGCCCGCATCCGCTGCAGCTCCTTGTGGGGCGGCAACGTCGACACCACCAACTCGAAGAGGTCTCGCAGCGTCCTCATGTCGTGGCTCTCCCGGGTCTTCCAGTCGGCGACTGCTCGGCTCACCACTCCCGCTCAACCACCGAAAGGACGTCATAATACCAGCGTGAAGCAGAACGTCCGACTGGCTCTCGATCTTTCCTACCTGGGTGGCGGCTTCTGCGGGTGGCAGCGACAGGCCCGGGGACGGAGCGTCCAGGGGGTGCTGGAGACCGCCCTGACCCGGCTCTACGCGCAGCCGGTCACGGCCCATGGAGCCGGCCGCACGGACGCCGGCGTCCACGCCGCCGGACAGGTCGCCCATGTGGACGTGCCCGATCGCATTCCTCCGGGAGGCTTGCGGTCAGCGCTCAACTCGCTCCTCCCGGACGACCTGCGTGTCCTGGCCGTGCGCGCAACCGGAGCGGGCTTTCACGCCCGGGTGAGCGCCATCGGCAAGCGCTACCGCTACCGCCTGGCGTGGGGTCCACCGCTCCCGCCATGGGACGCGCTTCGCCGCTGGTCGTTACCCGGACGGCCGGATCTCTCCGCTCTCGAGGCGTGTCTGGGCTGCATCCGCGGCACCCACGACTTTGCGGCCTTCGCCCTCTCCGGCCACTCCGGGCACGGCCGGCGTGGCACCATGCGCACCGTGGCCCGGGCCGACCTCGGGCACCGCGGCCGGCAGGCCGACCTGGTGCTCGAAGGGGACGGCTTCCTGCGCGGCATGGTCCGCCGGCTCACCGGGGCGCTCTGGGAGGTCGCGCGGGGCGCCCGGGACCGAGCCTGGATCGAGGGGCTCCTGGCGGGAACGATCGCGGCGCCTCCGGCCCCCACGGCACCGGCTCACGGCCTCACCCTGGAGAGGGTCTTCTATCCCCCGGCGATCATCGGGTCGCGTGCTAGACTCTCCCGGCCATGAAGGAGCTGGACCGGCTCGCCCCACCCGGCACTCCGGAGCGTGCCATCCTGGAGGGGCTCGACCTGACCCGCCTGCCCCGGCACGTGGCCATCATCATGGATGGCAACGGGAGGTGGGCTCGCCAACGCGGCCTGCCGCGCGTGGAGGGGCATCGCGCCGGCATCAAGACGGTCCGCGAGGTGGCCGAGACGGCCGCCCGCCTCGAGCTCGGGGTCCTCACCATCTACGCCTTCTCGACCGAGAACTGGAAGCGCCCGAGCTGGGAGGTCCGCACCCTCATGGGCCTGCTGCGCGAGTATCTGCAGCGGGAGATCGACGTGCTGATCGAGAACGGCATCCGGCTGCGACCGATCGGCCAGCTCGAAGCGCTCGACGAGGACATCCAGCAAGGGCTGGCTCGCGCCGTCGAGGCCACCAGTCGTGGCCAGGGCCTGACGCTCCAGATTGCTCTCAACTACTCTGGGCGCAACGAGATCCAGGATGTCTGCCGGACCGCGGCCCGGCTCGCCGCGCGCGGCGACCTCGCCCCGGAGGCCATCGACGAGCCGTGGATCAGCTCCCAGCTCGCCACCGCCGGGTCGCCCGACCCCGACCTGTTGATCCGCACCTCCGGGGAGCAGCGCATCTCCAACTTCCTTCTCTGGCAGATCGCATACGCCGAGCTCTACTTCACGCCGGTCCTGTGGCCGGACTTCCGGGCCCGCGACCTGATCCTGGCGGTAGCCGACTTCGCCCGCCGCGAGCGTCGCTTCGGCGGCGTCGGCGAGGGCGGCGCCCGTTCCGTGGATGGGGAGGGGTAGTTGGGCAAGCGGGAGCTCTTCGCTTTCGTCGCCGGGCCCATCGTGCTCGCGGCCATCCGGTTCCTTCCGCCGTGGGTCTATCTCGGGCTCATCTGGCTGGTCACCCTGGCGGCCGCCGCCGAGCTTGTGCTCATGCTCCGGCAACGGGAGCTCCCGGTCCCGCTGGTGCCGAGTCTGGTGGTGCTGGGGGTCGCGCTCCCGCTCCTGTGGTGGAAGGGGATCGCCATCGCCGGTCCGCTCGTCGCCGCGATCGTGCTGATTCTCCCCACCATTTACCTGCTCGGACGCTTCCCGGTGACCGGAGCGGCCAGCGCCATGGCCATCTCGGTGTTCGCGGTCGTCTACTTCCTGGTCACGGCCGGCGCCATGGGGTTCCTGCGCACCCGCGTCGACCTTGCCCTGGGCTGGAAGATCGTCTTCTTCCACTGCCTCGTCGTGTGGGGAGGCGATTCGGGCGCCTACTACGCGGGCCGCACCCTGGGCCGTCACCGCATGGCGCCGGTAGTGAGCCCCAAGAAGACGTGGGAGGGGTTTGCCGGTGGCGTCGCCGCGACCTTCTTCGGGGTCTGGTTCTGCCACACGGTGTTCTTCCCCGAGCTGCCCTGGCGCCTCGGGCTGACGATCGGCGCGGTCCTCGCCGTGGTGGTGCCGGTCGGAGACCTGGTCGAGTCGCTGCTCAAGCGCGACGCCGGGACGAAGGACTCGTCCCAGCTCATTCCGGGGCACGGCGGCTTCCTCGACCGCTCCGACTCGCTCTTCTTCGCCGCGCCGCTGGTGCTGGCCCTCTTCCTGCTCCTCGGGCTCGCTCCGTGAAGCGCCTGGCCCTGCTGGGATCCACCGGCTCCATCGGCACCTCCACGCTCGACGTCGTGGCGCGCTTCCCCGAGCGCTTCGAGGTCGTCGCCCTGGCTGCCGGCCGTAATATCGGCCTGGTCGTGCAGCAGGCCCGCGCCTTCCGGCCTTGCATGGTCGCGGTGGCCGACGAGGAGGACGCCCGGCGACTTCGCGACGAGCTGCCCGGGGTCGACGTCCTGGCCGGCGAGGCCGGGCGGATCGCGGTCGCGACGCATCGGGACGCCACCACCGTGGTCGGCGCCCTGGTGGGCGCCCTGGGGCTCGTCCCCACCTGGCGCGCCCTCGAGATGGGGCGCGACGTGCTGCTGGCCAACAAGGAGACGCTGGTCGTGGCGGGCGGACCGGTCATGGACCTCGCCAGGCGCACCGGCGCCCGGGTCCTGCCCATCGACTCCGAGCACAACGCACTCCACCAGGCGCTACGGGCCGGGCAACCGGAGGCGGTGCGGCGGCTCGTCCTGACAGCCTCGGGCGGTCCCTTCCGGACGTTCACGGCGGCGGAGCTCGAGCACGTCACGGTCGAGCAGGCCCTCGCCCACCCGACCTGGCGCATGGGCGCCAAGATCTCCATCGACTCGGCCACGATGATGAACAAGGGCCTGGAGATCATCGAAGCGCACCACCTCTTCGACGTGCCTGGGGATCGCATCGACGTGCTCGTGCATCCCCAGAGCCGCGTGCATTCGATGGTGGAGTTCGTGGACGGCACGCTCATCGCCCAGCTCTCGGTCAACGACATGAGGTTCCCGATCCTCTACGCCCTCTCCTACCCCGAGCGGCTGCCTTCGCCCATCGGGTACCTGGATCTGGTGGAGGTGGGCGCGCTGACCTTCGAGGCGGTGGACGAGACGCGCTTCCCGGCGCTGCGGCTGGCCCGCGCGGCGCTGGCGGCCGGCGGCGGGCTCGCTGCCGTCATGAACGCCGCCAACGAGGTGGCGGTGGAGGCGTTCCTTGGGCGGCGGCTGCGCTTCGTGGACATCGCCGGGGTGGTCGAGGAGGCCATGGACGCGGCCTCTGCAGGCGGGCTACGCCTCGAGACTCTCGAGGATGCCCTGGCGGCCGACGCCTCCGGTCGCGCCCTGGCGGCCAGGCTGGTGAAGAAATGGCAAACCCGGGTCTCGGGTTGACGTAGAACGGTACGGGTGAGGACATGTCGCTGCTTGTCAATGTGCTGTCACTGATCGTCGTCCTGGGGGTGTTGGTCTTCCTTCACGAGGGAGGCCACTTCCTGGCGGCACGAGCCGTCCGCGCCCGGGTCAGCGTCTTTTCGCTGGGGTTCGGCAAGCGGCTGTTCGGCTTCGAGCGGAAGGGAACGGACTACCGGATCAGCCTCATCCCGCTCGGGGGCTACGTGCGCATCCACGGCCTCGGCCCGGACGAGTCCGACGTGGTCGGCAGTGCCGCCGAGCCCGAGCCGCTCCTGCCACGGGTGCCCAGAGCCGCCATCCTGCTCGCCGGACCCACCGCCAACCTGCTGAGCGCCATTCTCTTCATCGCCGTGGCCTACATGATCGGAGTGCGGGTCCCGGCCTGGCAGGACCTGCAGCCGGAGATCGCGTGGATCGAGCCCACCTCCCCTGCCGCCCAGGCCGGGCTCCAGGCCGGCGACCTGGTGCTGTCGGTCGACGGCACCCCCGTGCCGACCTGGCGCGAGCTCGAGCTGTCCACCTGGACATCGCCCGGCCGGTCCCTGTCGGTGCGCTTTCGGCGTGGCACCAGGGAGCTGACGGCGACCCTCACTCCCCGCCCGATCACCCGCTACGACCTCGGGTACTCGGGGATCGCGCAACCGCTGCCAGCCGAGATCCCGGGCTTCGCCCCCAACAGCGCCGGGGAGCGGGCGGGCCTGAAGGTCGGCGACCGCATCACGGCCATCAACGGAGAGCCGGTCCATCACTTCTTCGACATGATGAAGCTGGTGAGCGCAAACCCGGACCGCGAGATCACGCTCTCGGTCGAGCGGGCCGGCGCCCACCTGGAAATCAAGGCCACGCCTCGCAACATGGACGGGCAGGGCAAGCTCGGCATCCCGCCGCCGAACCCGACCGTGATCCGCCGGCTCGGGCCTCTCGCCGCCACGGCCGAGTCGGTGCGCGAGAGCTGGCGCATCACGCGCGAGACATTCGCCGTCCTCGGCCGCATGCTGTCGGGGCGCGCCTCGGTGAAGCAAATGTCCGGACCCATCGAGATCGCCCGCTTTTCCGGCGAGGCCGCGCTCGCCGGGATCGTGCCGTTCATCTGGCTGCTGGGCGTCATCTCCCTTCAGCTCGCCATCTTCAACCTGCTGCCGATCCCCGTCCTCGACGGCGGCCACCTGGCCATCATCGCCTTCGAGAGCGGCATCCGCCGGGACCTGACCCTGCGCACCAAGGAGCGGATCCTCAACGTCGGCTTCTGGCTGATCGTCGGGCTGATGGTCGTGGTGCTCTACAACGACCTCGCGAAGAACGTGGCGCTGGACCACTGGTTGCCGGGCCGCTCGCACCCTACCCCCACCGCCACCCCAACCCCCTGACCGGGGAGCGGCCGACAGGTCACGGTTCCCCTGGCGGGCCGGCGCCTTTCCGGTCTCGACTGTGAGCTGTTGACTTCCGGTTGTCAGCCGGCTGGGCGGGCGAGGCGCCACGAGCGCAGGCGTGCCAACGCATCGCGCACCAGCTCGTTGTCATCGCCGGGAGGAATCTCCAGGATGACCGGCGACCGCATTGCACGCTCGTCGGCCAGGAACCTCCGGAAGAACGCCTCCCCAAGCTGTCCCTCGCCCGGGGGTGCATGCCGGTCACGGCTGCTCCCGAGCTCTGACGGCGTGTCGTTGCCATGCCAGAGGTCCGGCCCCGGCTGCTCCCATGACGCTCCGACCTCGTCCAGGATGCGATCGAGGCCACCCTCACGGAGATCGTAGCCGGCGGCCCACAGATGGGCGAGGTCGAGGCACAGCCCGACCCGACGCCGGGAGCAAGCCGCAACCAGACGCGCCAGCTCGGACGGCGACGTGCCGACCTGCCCTCCGGCCCCCGCCGCGCCCTCCACCAGCAGGCGGGCCGCTGTATCCCCTGCCTCGGACAGAGCCGAAGCGAGGGCCTCGCGGCACCGCCCCTCGGCCGCCCAGCGATCGCCGCCAATCCCAGCCGAGCCTGGATGCAGCACCACACCGGCCAGCCCCAGACGGCCGGCACGCAGGAGCTCCTCGACCAGCACCCGGCGCGAGTGCTCGCGCAGATCCTCGTCGGCGCTGGCGAGGTTGAGCAGGTACGGGGCGTGGGCGTAGCACCGGCCGTCCACATGGTTGGCCCGGGTAGCCGCCTGGAACCGGGCGACCTCGTCCGGCGGTGACTGGGGAGCCGCCCAGCGCCCTGGAGGTCGAAGGAAGAGCTGCACCGCCTCGCAGGTCGCTGCGGCCGCCACTTCGACCGCCCGCCAGACCCCGCCAGCCGCCGAGAGATGTGCACCAAGGCAGTCCATCGTGACTATGGTAACCTCACGGCCTGTGAAGGTAGTCCGCGTCTTGCAAGGCTGCATCGGGGCTGTCGGGCTCGGCATCGGCACAGGCCTGGCGGTGTGGCTGGTGTTGTGGGTCAGCCTGCGTTCGTCCGCCGTCAAGATCCCATCCGTACTCGGCCAGGACCTGCCGCGCGCCACCACTGTCCTCCAGGGGGTCGGGCTCGTGGCCCGCCTGCAGGACGGGGTGTTCAGCCGCGAGGTGCCGATCGGCCACGTCGCCATGCAGCGGCCCGGACCGGGCCTGCAGCTCAAGCGCGGGGCCGCCATCCTCCTCTACCCGTCCCTGGGCGAGGAGGTGCGCAGGGTCCCCG
This sequence comes from Thermoanaerobaculaceae bacterium, assembly GCA_035403265.1. Taxonomy (GTDB): domain Bacteria; phylum Acidobacteriota; class Thermoanaerobaculia; order Thermoanaerobaculales; family Thermoanaerobaculaceae; genus JAAYVZ01. The sequence continues at coordinate 7,318 of DAONEV010000053.1, forward strand.
AGCTGACCGGGCTCCCGCTCTCGCTGGCGCAGTCGGAGATCGAGAACAGCGGGCTGCAAACTGACCACCTGTGCGAGGTGGAAGGCGAAGGCGACAGCGTGGCGGTGCTGGCTCTGGCGCCCCCTGCTGGCACGCAAGTTGCTCCTGGGAGCGGCGTGACGCTGCTCGTCAATCGGATTGTCCGCCAGCGCCGGTACGTCATGCCCGACTTCTACGGCGCGGCCGAGGAAGACGCCTCCCGCGTGGTGCGGGCGTTCGGGTTCCAGCTCGCGGCCGTGCAGCCCGTTCCCTACCCGGGTGTCGCAGCAGGCGTCGTGCTGCGCCAGAGCCCCGCCGCGGGCGAAGCGGTCGTCGAGTCAGCCGTGGTCGCGTTGTGGGTGAGCCGATGAGACGCGTCCTGGTGGCCCCCTCCCTGCTGGCCTGCGACCTGTCCCGGGTCGCCCAGGAAGTCGCCGAGGTGGTCGCAGGCGGCGCTGATCGCCTGCATCTCGACGTCATGGACGGCGTGTTCGTACCCAACCTCACCTTCGGACCTGCCCTCTGCGCCGCGGTGCGGCGGCACACCGAGGTCCCCCTCGATGCCCACCTCATGGTGGCCGACCCCGGCCCGCTCATCGCACCGTTCGCCGCCGCCGGGGCAAACTTCCTGTCCGTGCACATCGAAACCGTCCGCCATCTGCATCGGGCTCTGGCCGCGATTCGGGAGGCCGGGATGCGGCCGGGAGCGGCGCTCAACCCCGCCACCTCTCTGTCCGTCGTGGACGAGATCTGGCCGTGGTGCGACTTCATCCTTCTCATGACCGTCAACCCCGGTTTCGGCGGTCAGAGCTTCATCCCGGAATGCTTCGACAAGCTCCGTCGCCTGCGCGCCCTGGCGGACGAACGGGCCTGGCCGGGTGAGATTGCCGTCGATGGCGGAGTCGATGCCGCCAACGCGAGCCGCCTGTGCGATCTTGGGGCGGATGTCCTGGTGGCGGGAACCGCCGTGTTCGGTCAAAGCGACCGCCGAGGTGCCATTGCGGCACTGCGTGGAGAGGATCGATGAGAAAACTCGCATTACTCGCTCTTGTCGCCGTGCTGGTGGCGGGCTGCAAGAGCTCCAAGCCGGAGCAGGAGTTCTTCAACAAGGTGAGCTCCATGTCCAAGGAGGAGCTGCTCGCGAAGGGGGACGCCCTGGCCGAGAAGAAGCACTGGGAGGAGGCCCGGAAGTACTACTCATTCCTCGCCGACTCGTTCCCCAACGATCCCCTGGGCCGCCGGGCCGCCCTCAAGGTCGCCGACACCTTCTTTGCGCAGAAGGATCTCGAGAGCCTCACCGAGGCCCAGCTCCGCTTCCGTGACTTCTCCAACCGCTTCCCGTCGGACCCGGCCCGCGCCTACGCCCTCCTCATGCTGGGCAAGTGCAGCTTCCAGCAGCACCGGGGGCCGCAGCGGGATTTGGGGCCGGTCCGGGAGGCCGCCGCGGCGTTCCGTCAGGTCACCCAGCTCTTCCCCGATGCGCCTGAGGCCAAGGAGGCTGCCGGCCTGTATGCACAGTGCCAGGAGGACCTGGCCAGGCACGAGCTGGGGATCGCCCGCTACTACGGGCAGATCCTCTCCTGGGAGGGAGCCTGGCAGCGTCTGGACTTCCTGCTGAAGAACTATCCGGACACCAAGGCGGCACGGGAAGCGGCGCCTCTCGTCGAGCAGGTCCGGAAGATTCGAGAGGGGCCCGGACTGACGGAAGCTGCTCCCGCTCCGACCCCTGCTCCCACCCCTGTTCCGCCTGCGTTGTAACGCAGCGCACAACCTCCTGCCTTGTTGAGCATTGACGAACGTGCTAATGGTGCGGTATTTTGGGTGCGGAGTAAGCACACCTATGCGGAAGGGGAGAGCTGCCATGCGCTGCGCAACCATCGCGATTCTCGTCACACTGTGTGTCGGCTGGGTTGCTGCTGGAGAAGCCGTCAACCCTCCCCCCCGCCCACTCCACAAGATTGGCGACCACTGGACCCCCTACGAGCCTCCGACCGAGTTTCCCGCTGACGCCCAGGTCTACATCATCCAACCGGGCGACACGCTATGGGCGTTGGCCAAGCATTACCTCGGGGATCCCTATCTGTGGCCGCAGCTCTGGGAAAAGAACACCTACATTCGCGATGCGCACTGGATCTATCCCGGCGACCCCCTGATCGTCGGCCTGAAGACGGAGGTCGCCCCGGCGGAGCAGACTCCGGCTGCGACCACGGAAGGGACGGGGGCTGCCGGCGGTGGAGCCGAGCAGGCGGGACCGGGCACAGGAGAGGGTGCAGGCGGGGAGGGCGCTGGTGAGGGCACGACGCCTGCCGGCAGGCTTGTTCCCGTGGGTGGCGAGGACGACGTGTATTGCTTTGCCTACCTCGCGGCGGAGGGCGCCAAGCCCAATCTCACCATCTTCTCTGGCGAGGAGCTCGAGTTCAAGGAGGACTTTGCCACCCAGGACATCGTCTATCTGTCTGGCGGCGAGGCCGAGGGTGTCAAGGCCGGGCAAGAGTACTTCGTGAGCGTGCCGATCCGGAAGCTGCGTCATCCCCGTACGGACGCCGTGCTTGGCCTGCTGGTCCGCCAGCTCGGACGGGTGCAGGTCCTCTGCACCCAGGAGCACACCGCCACGGCGGAGGTGATCGCCGCCTGTGACGCCATCCCAGTTGACGCCTGGATCACCCCCTACGAGCCCTATCCGGTTCCCATGGCACTCCTCACGGAGCCACTGAGGCTCTGCGACCCGCCCAACGACAAGCCGAAAGGGACCATCACCTACTCCCGGGACGACATCCTGACCTTCGGGACCGATCAGATGGTGTTGATCGACATGGGAGAAGCCGACCAGGTCACGCCGGGTAGCTTGTTCACGATCTACCGTGACAACCTGGTCGAGGGTGGTCCACGCCTGATCCTGGGAGAGATGGCAATCCTTCTCACCGGGGATCACTGGGCATCGGCCAAGATCGTCTCCAGCAACGGTCCGATTCGGGTGGGCGACCGCATCGAGATGAAGTGACGCCGAACCCTGCGACAGCGGACCGGGCCGGTGAGCTGCGTGAGCTTGGCGATGCACTGACGCGGCTTGCGGAAGCTCTTCTCGCCAGGGGAGTTCCACTGCAGGACGCCAAGGATGCTTTTGAGCTGCGATTCCTCAAGGCCGCCGTGCACCGGCACGGCGGCAACCTCTCCCAGGCCGCGACGGAGCTCGGAATCCACCGCAATACCCTGCGCTCCAAGCTGCAGCGCAACGGTGGACGGGCCCGCTAGGACCCGATGGAAAGGCAAGATCCGTCTCACGTAGGTTTCTAGCATGTCGTCCCGGAAGGCCAGCGCCGCGCTCGCGGCCACGTTCGTGCTGACTGTCTCCGTGGTCCTGCTCCTGCAATCGCCGTCGCCACGCCGCGTGCGTGCGTCCCAGGACGTACTTGGAGGGCTGCGAGAGCTCGTGGATCACCGCCGCGCCCACGCCGCACCCACCTTCGAAAGGGAAGCGCTGGAGGCGGCGAGCCGGCACGGCCTTGATCCCCTCCTCGTCCTGGCGGTCATCGAAGCCGAGTCGGGCTCTCAACCTCACCTGGTGTCCGATCGGGGCGCCTTTGGGCTCATGCAGATCACCCCGGAGATTGCGGCCTGGGCACAGCTCTCCGACCTGGACGACCCCGAGGTCAACCTGGAAGTCGGCTGCAAGTACCTGGCCTGGCTCCTGGACGGCTTCGGGGGGGACCTGACCCTGGCTCTGGCCGCCTACAACGCGGGGCCGGGAGCGGTGCGACGTTGGGGTACGGTCCCACCATATCGGGAAACGCGCCTCTTCATCGCCCGTGTCGCGTCGGCGTACGAACGACTCGCGGGGCGGCCATTGCCGCCCAACAGGCCAAGGAGGATGACCTCAGCGGCGTTCTGAGCCGTTGTCGTCCTTGTCGTCGTGCGAGCCTCGAAGAGACTCGCGGAAGTTCTTGATACCTTCGCCAATACCGCGTCCGAGCTGCGGCAGCTTGCTGGCGCCGAAGATGATGACGACGATCAGCAGGATGATGAGCAACTCCGGGACACCCAAGGAGCCAAACATGCCAGTGCTCTCCCCGGCGCATTATAGTCCCACGACGCGCTCGCCATGCGGACATGTCAGAATGGGCCCGCCGCCGATGGGTGGCACCGTACGATGAGCCTGGAAACCCCTCCACCTCGACTCAACCTGGTTGGCGCCAGCCGCGGCCAGATTGCGGCCGTTCTCGCCGACATCGACCCCCGACCCTACCGCGTCGAGCAGGTCTATCACTGGGTGACACGACGCCTGGTGGCCAGCATCGACGACATGAGCGACCTCTCGAAGCCCCTGCGAGCCGCCCTGGCCGAGCGCGCCACCGTCGTCGACCCGGAGGTCGTCGAGCTGGCCCACGGCGCTGACGGCACCCTCAAGCTGGCCCTTTCCCACACCGACGGGAGCGTCGTCGAGGCCGTCGTCATGCCCATGGAAGGGCACGTCACTGTCTGCCTCTCGGTGCAGACCGGGTGCGCCGTGGGGTGCGTCTTTTGCGTCACCGGGGCTCTGGGTCCGGGCCGGAATCTGACGGGCGCCGAGATCTTCGGCCAGTATCGTGCCATCCTCCGTTCAACCGGTTTGGCTGGACAGCCTCTCAACCTGGTCTTCATGGGCATGGGCGAGCCGCTGCTGAATCTGGAGGGTCTGGAGCGGGCGCTTGAGCTCCTGGGGGACACTGTGAGCCCCCGTCGCATCACGGTCTCGACAAGTGGCATCGTGCCCGGGCTCCGCCGCCTGGCGGCCCTGCCGCGCCGTCCGAACCTCGCCGTGTCGCTCAATGCCACGACCCAGGCGCAACGCTCCCGCCTCATGCCGGGCGCCGCACGTTGGACCCTGGAGGAGCTGTTGCAGGCGCTTCACGCCTATCCCCTCGAACGCGGTCGCCGCATCACGGTCGAGTACGTCCTGGTGGCGGGGTTCAACGACGCTCTCGAGGATGCACGGCGCTTGCCGGGCCTCCTTCGCGGCCTGCCGGTCAAGGTGAATCTCATCCCCCTCAACCCCGACACCCAGTTCCTCCCGGGGCTGCAGGCGCCCGACGAGGAGCGCATCAACGCCTTTGCCGCGACCCTTGCGGCCTCCCACATGAACGTCACCGTGCGGTGGAGCAAGGGACAGGAGGTCGGGGCTGCGTGTGGCCAGCTACGGGGGCGACTGCTCAGGACGGCCAAATGACCGCCGCACTCCACAAGCGGCCCGCCTCGGTCCCGTCTCGCCGGTAAGAGTAGTAGCGCGGCGAGCACGCCGTGCAGATACCCGTGGTCTGCACCGACAGGACCCCCAGGGATCGCAGGCGCGCCGCCGCGTAGCGTGCGAGGTCGACCCGCCCCTCGCTCCTCCAGCCGGACTCGTCGGTGGGATTGCGCTGCAGGGCTGCCGCGATCTCGGGCCCGACCTCGTAGTGACACGGGCCGACGCCAGGCCCGATGACGGCCGTCACCTCACCGGAGCTCACTCCCAGCTCCCCTTCCAGCCGCTTCACCACGCGACCCAGGATGTCGGCGGCAAGCCCTCTCCAGCCGGCATGGAGCATGGCCATCGCGCCGCCGCCAGCCAGCGCGACCGGCAGGCAGTCCGCATTGCGAACCACGAGCCCGACTCCCGGCTCAACCGTGATCAGCCCGTCGCATCGGCCGACCTCATGGGCACCCGGAACGAGCTGGCCCCGCGCGGCATACAGGAAGGTGACAGCACCGTGCTGCTGGAGGGCGTAGAGCACCGGCAGCGTCCGGCCGAGCCGATCCTCGAGATGGGTGCGGGCCGCCTCGGCGAGCTGCCGTTCGTCGGCGCCGAAAGGGGACGCGCTGGAGTCGGCGAAACAGACCATGCCGTTGGCGAGGGGAACATGCAGGATCCCGGGATCGGGCGCGGTCGAGTCCATGCGTCATGGTACACTCACGTGCCGGAGGCAGCCGTTTGAAAACGCAGGTCCACGTTGGTCTTCAGGCGTCCGCGCGAGCGCCCGGAGACCGGAGCCTTCAGCCGTGATCCGCCTCGAAGGGGTGCTCAAGTCCTATCACGGCCGTCTCGCCTTGCGCGGCATCTCCACCCGCGTCGAGAGAAGCGAGTTCGTCTTTCTGACCGGGCCGTCAGGAGCCGGCAAGAGCACATTCCTCCGTCTCCTCTACCGGGCGGAGCTACCCGATGACGGCCGCATCGTCGTCGACGGCTATGACCTCGCGGCCCTACCCCGCCGCCAGGTGCCACTGTTCCGCCGCAGGCTGGGGGTGATCTTCCAGGACTTCAAGCTTCTGCGCCGCCGCACCGTGGGCGAGAACATCTCGTTCGTCCTCTCCCTGCTCGACCTCTCGGAGAAGGAGCAGCAGCGCCGGACCTACCTGACGCTCAAGCAGATGGGCCTGCACAACCGCATGAGCGCCCTTCCCGACGAGCTCTCTGGTGGCGAGCAGCAACGTGTTGCGATCGCTCGCGCCCTGGTGCTTCAGCCGGACCTCATCCTGGCCGACGAGCCGTCCGGCAACCTCGATCCGGAGCGCGGCCACGAGCTCATGGAGCTCCTCAAGTCCATCAACTACCAGGGGACCACGGTCGTGGTCGCGACCCACGACCGCTCCCTCATCGAGGCCCATCCGGACAGGACCCTGGTTCTGGAGCGAGGCCATCTCGTCCGCGACGCGTGGGGTGCGTGATGATGGTCCTCCATGGCTGGCGCGAGGTGAAGCGGCAGGTGCGCGAGTCCGGCGCCGCCGGTGTGGCGGCCGTCCTCATGGTGGCCGTCGCCACCGCCTGGGGCGGGCTGCTCTGGAGCGTGCACGGCTGGGTCTACCGCGAGCTGCTGGGCCACAGCCAGTCCTCCACGGTCGTCGTCGTGCTGCGCAGCCCGGCCGCCGGCACCACCCTGACCGCGGCCCTTCAGGCGCGCCCAGACGGGCGCCGCTGGACCCTCTCGCAACCCCGGCAGGTCCAGGCCGAGCTGGCCGGGTGGTTCCCCGAGCTGGCGTCTGTTCTGCTCGCCCTCGATGAGCCGAGCTTCCCCGCCCTGCTCAAGATCGACGTCACGCCATCGGACTCGGCCGGCCTGGCGTCGTGGCTCGCCGCCCGTCCGGAGGTGGCGGTGGTGAAGAGCTCGACCCAGTGGCAGGAGCGCCTCGACCGTACGTTCCGGCGGGCCGTGGCGGTCGGGTTCGTCCTGGCGGCCGCTTTGCTGGGTGGATGCTTCGTGGTGGTGCTGCTGGTGGTGCGCCTCCTGGTCCTGGACCATGCCGACGAGATCGCGATCATGCGCCTTATCGGGGCCCGGGAGCGGGACATCCGACTGCCCTATGTGGCGCTCGGCCTGGCGCTCGGGGCAACCGGGAGCCTGCTCGGCGTGCTCGCCCTGGTCGGCATCGAGCTGGCGCTCAAGGCGAGCTTCCCGGCACTGGTCCTGGGGACGGCCATGCTGACGATCCTTCCCCTTGGGGGCGCGGTGGCGGGCGCCGGAGGGGCCGCTCTGGGCCTGCTCGCCATCCCGAAAGAGCCCTGACTTAGAATACGGCTCAAGGCTCCCCCACCCTCCCTTGAAGGGTACTCCTTGGGATGGGTGGGCGGGGGATCTGAGGCCTTGAGCCTTGAGCCTTCCCGGTTGGGCGGAGGAGCTTGAGCCTTGAGCCTGAAGCCTGGCCGGGTGGGAGTCAGGGCTGGATGAGTGGCGTGACCCGGCGCAGGAACTCGCCGGCCTTGTCGCCGCCTTCCAGGAGCGAGATGGTGCGGGCCAGACGATCCACGAGGTTCTGAATGGCCTCCATGCCCTTGCCACCCTCGAGGTCGGTGCGGGACTGGCGGTACTGCTTCTCGACGGCCAGTGACCCGGTGAGCCCGACGCTCTCGTCCGCAACCTTCCGGATATTGTCGGCGAGCGCGACGAGAGTCCGCAGGGAGGGCCCGGCCGGAGTCGCCTGAGCCGCGCCGCCTTTTTCGTCCGGAGACCGCAGGCCGATCAGTCCCGAGGTAACCAGCCCATAGAGCACCTTGCAGACATCGAACGCCGACAGCCCGGTCAGCTCCTCGAGCTTCTTGATGCTGGTCTGGCCGTCGACCTTGGTGACGATGGTCCACTCCTGCGGCGAGAGCGTGATCTGGTCGTGCCCGGGCTCGCGGGGCAGGAAGTAAGGCACCATGTCCATCGAGGGGATCTTGCGCTGCAGGACACGCCACTCGTCCATCCGCCGAGCCGCTTCCATCATGAGGCTGGTGTTTGACTTGCTGATGGACACCCGGTCCGACTCGACATTTGCGGTGAAGATGAACTGGCCCCTCCGCCAGGTGGCCATCTCGTAAACCGCATACTCGCCGCGCAACCTTCCCGCGGAGGCGTCGGTGATCTGCCCGTCCCGCAGGAAGATCTTGCCGTCCAGCCCGTCTCCGGAAAGCGTGAATACGCCTGTCTTCCCCGAAACGCTCACCAACTGGATGACGTCCGGGAGCGCGATGTCAGCTAGTGAGCCTTGTAGTGCCATAATCGATCAGTCGTCCCAACCCCACCTGCCACTGTACAGCAAGCAGGCCGGCCTGCAAAAGACCACCGCCCCAACCAGCGTCACCCACGAGCCCGGTCCAGGAGCAACACCCACTGTCCGCCGTCCCAGGCCCTTCATGCGTGACTCCCCTCGGCTTCCGCCATCCGGACCGCTTGCTCAGGCCACGGTTATTCCGGGCGAAGCTTACACAGCGCCTCCCCGAGCGTCAAGCGGGCGAGACCGGCAGTGTCGTGACTCGTTGATAGTGTCCCCATGCGGACTCGATAGAAATGTCCC
>DAONEV010000054.1:0-15952 GCA_035403265.1 Thermoanaerobaculaceae bacterium
GTGCGGGGCCCGGCCGCTCTTCTTCCTCGACTACTTCGCGAGCGGCAGGCTCGACCCGGGCGTCATGGTCAGCGTGGTCGAGGGCCTGGCTCGCGGCTGCCGGGCGAACGGCTGCGCATTGCTGGGCGGCGAGACGGCCGAGATGCCGGGGTTCTACGCTCCCGGCGAGTACGACGTGGCCGGATTCATCGTCGGCGCCTGCCGCCGCGACCGGCTGCTGCGGCGGGAGTCCGTGAAGACCGGGGACGCCCTCGTCGCCTTGCCTTCCGCCGGCCTTCACACCAACGGCTACTCCCTGGCGCGACGGGTCATCTTCGAGGTGCTGGGGCTTGGCGTCGACAGTCAGGTGGCGGAGCTGCATGCCACCGTGGCCGAGGCGCTGCTGGCGATGCACCGCTCGTATCTGCCTGCAGTCGGGCCGCTTCTCGATCGTGGACTGGTCAACGCCGCGGCCCATATCACCGGCGGCGGCATTCCCGACAACCTGCCGCGGGCGCTGCCGGAGGACCTCGGGGCCGAGATCTTCCTCGACTCCTGGGACGAGCCGCCGATATTCGGCCTGCTGCGGCGCGCCGGTCGCATCCCCGAGGCTGACATGCGCCGCACCTTCAACCTGGGCGTTGGCATGATCCTGGCCGTCGGCGAGGAGCACCTCGGCGAGGTCCTCGAGGCGCTGGTCCCCCACGGTCCCGGCTGGGCCGTCGGTTGTATTACCGGCGAGTCCGGCGTGAGGTTCGTCCGCCGATGAGCGCTGCCCCTGGTCCCCGGCCCCCGGTCCGCAGCTCCCGGCCTGGACCGGCCAAGATCGCCGTCCTCCTCTCCGGGCGGGGCAGCAACTTCGTGGCGCTGGCCGAGGCGTGTGCCCGCGGCGAGGTCCCGGCCGAGATCGTCCTCGTCCTGTCGGACCGTCCGGACGCGCCGGGCCTCGACCGGGCGCGTGAGCGCGGGATCCCGGCGCGGGCGGTCCCCCGCCGGGGGCTGGGTCAGGTCGAGCAGGAGCGGCAGATGATCGCCGCCCTTCGCGAGGCGGGCGCCGAGTGGGTGTGCCTGGCTGGCTACATGCGCATCGTCGGCCCCGAGCTGATTGCTGCCTTCGCCCGGCGCATCCTCAATATCCACCCGGCCCTGCTTCCTGCTTTTCCCGGGCTCGACGGCCAGCAGCAGGCGTGGGAGTACGGCGTCAAGGTCTCCGGCTGCACCGTCCACCTCGTGGACGAAGGTTGCGACACGGGTCCGATCGTCGTCCAGCGAGTCATCCCGGTGCTCGAGGCCGACACCCCGGAGACGCTGGCGGCGCGTATCCTCGAGCAGGAGCACCGTGCCTACGCCGAATCCCTGCGCCTCCTGCTCACCCGGCCCTGGCGTCTCCTTGGACGTCGCGTGGTCTTCGACGACATCGGTGGCAGCACGGCGCGACCGCTCGTCACCAGCCAGGGATAGACCTCCAGGTAGACGCGCGCCCACCGGCGGTTCTGCTCAAGCACCCCAAGACGACTCGACGCCTCGGCTGCCGTGGCTGGATCAGTGGGCACCAGGAGCTCGTCTCCGATGGGGTGCTCGACCCCGGGCACCGGGTCGCCGACAGTCGCGTGGTAGACCCAGCCGTGGCTGGCGATCGTGAGCTGCCGGGCCTCGTCATTCCAGCCGATGACGGGCCTGGAGGCGGTGGCCACTCCCTCGGCCAGCACGTCGATGCCGGGGCCGCAGCGGAGGCCGGGTAGGTCGAGCAGCCCGAGGATGGTTGCGGGGAGGTCGGCAAGCGATACCGGGTCATCCACGACCTCGCCACCCTGGAGCCAGGAGGCGAACATCAGGAGCGGCACACGGTGGCGCAGCTCCGCCATCTCGTGCGGTCCGGCCACCCCTTCGGGCGGGCTGAGTGGCAACCCGTGGTCGCCGGAGACGACGAAGAGGGTGCGGCCGAACCATGGTCGGGTGCTGGCAGCGGCGAAGAACGCTCCGACCGCCTCGTCGGTGTAGTGGATGGTCTGCAGCATCGCGACGCCATAGTGCCCGCTGGAGCGGCCAAAGCGTGCCAGCATGTCGGATTGCAGCCCATCTGGGATGGGGTAGCGGCTGACCGCGTCGCTCGGGACCTGGAACGGCATGTGGTTGGTAACGGTCAGCAGCATCGCCCCGAACGGTTCGCCGAGGTGGTCGAAAGCGGCCACGGCGCGGCGCATGAGCGCCTTGTCGGACTTGCCCCAGTTGGTTTCGGGGTCGTCGGTCGGGAACCCACGCTCGTCGATCATCCGAAAGCCGCGCGGGATGTAGAACTGCTCCCGCTTGTAGATGCTGGTGTCGGCGTTGTGCATCCACAGGAACGTCCTCCAGCCGTTGGCGCGCAACTGATCAGGAAGCCCGCTCAGGGGCACCTGCGGCCAGGAGCGCATGAGGATGCTCTCGGGGATCGCCAGGGTCCCGAACCAGTCGCCCATCTCCGAGGTCGCGGTGTGAGTGCCGGGGCTGTAGGCGCGGGCAAAGCGGATGCCCTGGGCGGCCAGCCGGTCGAGGTTCGGGGTCAGGCCGGGGAAGCGGCCACCCCAGGCGCCGACCTCGTGGGCACGCACTCCCTCCATGAGGACGAAGACGATGTTCGGACGCATCCCGACCGGTGCTCTCGGTGCGTCGCCCCGGGGTGATGGGGTGTAGGCGAGAGGATAGTCAGGGCTGGGAAAGGCCGTGGCAGGAACCGAGGGCATCAGCTCGCGAATGGAGGTGGATGGCAGGGTTGGCCGGGTCGCGCCAGGGGCCACAGCCACCGGGTTGGAGGCCGCACAGCGCCACAGGCGCAACGCCGTGAAGGTCGGGTTGCGGTAATACTCGGGAACCGGGATGGCGGGCCTGATGGCCATGGCGAGGAGCGCGGCTCCGAGGCCGATGCCGATCACAGTGGCGCGCGACGCGCGCAGGGCAGCCACCCGGGACGCCACCAGGACGGTGCCGACGGCGAGTGCCAGGATGGCGAGTGGCGGGAGAAGGGCCTGAAAGTCGAAGGTGCGCACCAGGAAGACGCTCTGGGTGCCGACCTCGATGTCGGCACAGCGCGGCGGGTGTCCGAAGTAGATGAGTGCCTCGCCCCAGGCGATGTGCAGAACGGTCAGGCCCGACAAGCAGCCCACCGCGGCGCCCAGCGCGATCCGGCCGAGGCTTGCGACCAGGACCAGCAACGCCGCGATGGCCACGTCCTCGGCCAACCCGAGGAGGAGGCCGAGCACGGGGTGAGGCGGGGTCAGCGGCATGCTCGCGGCGGTTCGCCACCGCAGGGCGAGCCCGAACCCGGCAGCTCCCAGCAGCATCGCCGCCGGGGTGGGCATGGCAAGGATCCGCTGCCCGGCACAGGCGAGTCGCACGAGACGGGACCGGACCCAGGCGATCGGCGTCGGCCGGACTCGGGGGGTCGGTGGGAGTGAGGGTCCGCTGCTCATGGCGCGCCCGGGGCCGCCACGATGATCCCGGCGGATGCCAGCGCCTCCCGAACCGCCTTGGCGACGGCCAGGGCGCCCGGCGAGTCGGAGTGGATGCACAGGGTGTCGGCGCGCAGCCGCATCTGGCAGCCATTCACCGCTTTGACCTCGCCGTCGAGGGCGATGCCGACGGCCTGGGCCGCCGCCTCTTCGGGATCATGGAGGACAGCGTCGGGGTAGCGCCGGAGGCGAAGCGTGCCGTCAGGCTCGTAGCGCCGCTCGGCGAACGCCTCGGCGAGAACCGCGAACCCGGCTTGCCGGTAGACCTCGAGGCACGGCGCCCCGGCCAGCCCGACGAGTCGGACCCGCCCGGACCATGGTGCCGCGCCGCGGGCCACCGCGACGGCGACGGTGACATTGCAAGCTGCGTCGTTGTAGAGCGCGCCGTGCGGCTTGACGTGCGTGAGCTGGACGCCCAGCCGGCCGGCGATCCGATCCAGGGCCCGGACCTGAGCCTCGACGGTGGCGGCAATCTCCCCCGGCGTGATGGCGAGGCTGGTGCGGCCGAAACCCAGGCGGTCGGGATAACCAGGGTGAGCGCCGCACGCCACACCAAGGCGGTGGGCGGACGCCAGCGTTGCGGCCATTGCCGCCTCGTCGCCGGCGTGCCCACCGCAGGCGATGTTCACCGAGCTGACCAGCGCCAGCAACGCCTCCTCGGAGCGGTCGGCCACGGCCTCCGGGCGCTCCCCGGCATCCAGATTCACGTCGATGGAACCGTATCGGCGTGGGAGGGAGGTCACGTCAGCTCCTCACCCCGCGTCTCCGGGAGCAGGCGCACGACCAGCGCCGAGGCGGCGAAGAACGCCGCGGTGAGAGCGAGGGCGCTGCCGATGCCGAAGCGGTCCGCAAGGGCGCCGATGGTGAGGGGGGCGAGCGCCGAGACGGCGCGCCCCAGGTTGTAGCAGAGTCCCTGGGCGGTGCCCCGGATGCGCCCAGGGAAGAGCTCGGCGAGCATGGCGCCAAAGAGCGAGAAGTAGCCGTGCCCCGCGAACCCAAGCAACGGGCCCAGCGCGAGCAGGATCGCGGGATGGCGCGCCAGTTGCCCGTACACCGGCACGACGGCGGCCGCCGCCAGCACGAAGGCGGTGAAGGTTGGGCGTCGGCCCCAGCGGTCGGCCATCAAGCCGAACAGCACATAACCAGCCCAGGCGCCGAGCTGCATGGGGATGATGAACGCCGTGGAGCGGACGATCGACAGCCCGGCGCCGCCTGCCTCGACCGGGCTGGCGAGGTAGGCCGGGACCCAGGTGAACAGCCCCCAGTAGGCGAAGAGCACAATGGTGGTGAGCACCGTGGCGACTACGGCACGATTGAGTAACGGCGGTCGCAGCAGCTCCCGCCACGGCAAGGCACCCGGGCGCGTCGCCCGGAAGCCGGCCGGTTCCGGAACAGTCCTGCGGATCCACAGCACCAGCAGGGCGGGGAGCAGCCCGAGCGCGAAAAGCAGCCGCCAGCCGTGGTGCGGCAGCACCGCGGAGGTGAGCAGCGCCGCGAGGACGTAGCCAAGTGCCCAGCCGGACTGCATCAGCCCGATCGCCTTGCCGCGGTGAGCTGCGGGCCAGCTCTCGGCCACGAGCACCGAGCCGGCGGCCCATTCGCCGCCGAGGCCGAGGCCCACCAGGGTGCGCCACAGCACCAGCTCCGGCAGGGAGTGGGCCGTGGCCGTGAGGGCGGTGAACACCGAATAGGCCAGAATGGAGATCTGCAGCGCCCTGGCCCGGCCGATGCGGTCCGCCAGCACTCCGAAGGCGATGCCGCCGGCGGCCGAGGCCAGCAACGTGACGGAGGCCAACGCCCCGGCCTGCGCCCCCGACAGCCCAAACTCACCACGGATGGACGGCAGGGCGAAGGCGTAGAGCATGACGTCCATGGCATCCAGCATCCAGCCGGCCATGGCCGCGACCAGAGTGTGCCACTGGCTGCGAGTCGCCTGCCGCCACCAAGGCGAGCCGTGGCTCATCGCCAGCCACCCCCGGACCAGGCCGCGAGGAGCTCCTCCAGCTCGGCGAGCGCCCGAGACGCCTCCGGCCGCTCCACGAGGGTGAACCGCACGGCCTGACCGGGACGGAGCTGGCCCAGCCGGTGAAGGTCGGCGGCGATGACCGTGGCGAGCTGTGGGTAGCCTCCAGTCGTGGGGTGATCCGCGAGCATGACGATGGGTTGGCCGTCCGGCGGGATCTGCACCGCTCCTATGGGCACCCCTTCGGTCAGGAGCGTCGCAGTGGCCTCGGCCACCGACTCTCCCGCCAGGCGGACACCAGCACGGTCGGAGCGCGAGCTCACGGTGAAGGTGCCGCTGGTCAGGGCCGCCAGCGCCCCAGCCCCGGAGCGCGCGGCATGGGCGCCCGGGAGGACGCGCAACGAGCCAGCGGCCAGCAGGGCTTCCCGCTGCTCGGCGGTGAGAACGTGAGCGCGCCGATGGGATGTCATGGGGGTGTGACCGGTGTGCAGGACGTCACCACCCCGGAGCCCGCGTCCGCCGAGCCCGCCGAAACCGGCCGCGATGTGGGTCGAGGCACTGCCCAGAGCCGACGGCACCGCGATCCCTCCCCGCACGGAGAGGTAGGCGCGGGCGCCCGTGTGCATCGCCCCCAGCTCCAGGACCTGCCCTGGTCGCACGGCAACGGGCTGCCAGGCCGGAAGCGCGCGGCTGTCCAGATGTCCGCGCAGCTCGGCGCCAGTCAAGGCCACGACGGCGTTTGCCACGAACCGGAGGATACAGCCGCGGAGCGTCATCTCGATGGCAGCCAGGCCCTGGGGGTTCCCCACCAGCAGGTTGGCGAAGCGCAACGACACCGGGTCGGCGGCGCCGCCGGTGCCGACGCCGAGGTGTGCGAGACCGGGGCGGCCCAGGTCCTGCACGGAGCTGAGCAGGCCCGGGTGCAGGACCTCGGCCAGGGGCCTGGCCCCACCCGCCGCGGGGACCCCGACCGAGGGCGCCGCGGCCTCGATCTGGATGCCGGCTGCCAGGGGGTGGAGCTTGACCCGGTCGCCCAGCTCCAGCCGGGTCGGCGGCGTGCGGAAAGGGTCGAAGAGGGCGAGCGGCGTGCGGCCGACAAGGCGCCAGCCTCCGGGCGTCGCCTGCGGGTAGACGCCAGTCTGCGCGCCGCCGATCGCCACGGAGCCGGCCGGCACGCGCGGGCGCGGCGTTGCCAGGCGCGGGGTCGCCAGCTCCGGCGGCAGTCCGCCGAGGTAGGCGAAGCCAGGCGAGAATCCGAGGAAGTGGACCAGGTAGTCGGCGCGGCTGTGGCGGCCGACGACCTCCTCGGGAGGAAGCCCCGAGTGTCGCGCCACCTCCTCGAGGTCGGGACCATCCGCCCCGCCGTAGGCCACGGGGATCTCCACCAGCCGTGACGGCGGTAGCTCCAGACGTTCGGCGCGCTCCAGGGTCCTGGTCACGCCCGCCGCGAGGGTGTGGTGGTCGGTGTGGCGGGGATCGAAGCTGACCAGCAGGCTGGCGTACGCGGGATGGAGGTTGGTGACGCCCTGCAGGTCGGCGGCCTGCAGGGCCAGGAAAGCGCGGCGCACCCGCTCGTGGGTGGCTGTGTCGATGCCATCGCCGAGCGCCAGGCTCAGGCTGTGGTCGCTCGTGGCCTGCATCGCCGGCGACCGGTCCGCCACCCCGCCCTCAGGAGGCCGGTTGAAGGACCACGGCCAGACCCGGGTAGCCGACGAAGTGGTAGAGGTTGGACGGCGCCGTGGTGCCGAGCCCGGTCTCCTGGAGCGGCAGCTCGGGGCCCCCCACCGAGGTCCCGTAGGCCACCGGCACGCCCTGGGGCACCGGCAGGCCGAGGCGCCCGGCGAGGTCGGCCAGCAGCATCATCCCGAAGGGAATGGAGAACCGCCCGCACCACGAGACGCGGTAGGTTCCCGGATCGGCCGGGTCCACCCAGGTGGTGTACGCCTCTCGCAGCTTGGCGGTAGTGATCGGGCCGGCCAGCGGGCCCGTGAGCAGGGCACGGTCGCGGGCCGTGGCCTGCTGGAAGGCGCTCACGCCGCCCTCACCGAAGGGTGTCTGCGCGAAATCGGCGCCGTAGTGCACGGCGTCGGCGGAGATCACGACCGCGACGTCGCGGCCGAGCTGCATGCCGCGCTGGCGCATGGTCGCGGCCAGGGCCTGGCCGAGCTGCCCCGAGAGCTCCCCGAGCCGTTCGAACGACGCGGTCGAAACCAGGATCGGGACGATCTCCCGGTCGGCTCGGGCGTGGTGCAGCCAGTAGGCCAGCGCCTCCAGGGAGTGCTCGCTGTCGTGGAACGTGCCCGAGACCACGGTGGAGCCGGCCGGCATCGCGGCCAGCAGGTCCTTCCTGAACGCCGAGGCCGCCATTTCGCCGTCCGGGGTGCGCCAGGCCCGCCCGGCGTCGAAGACCAGCACGTCGTGCGCCCCGAAGCGTCGCCACTTGTGGAAGACGCCCACCAGCACCACCGTCCGGGCCGTCACCAGCGGCAGCACCGCCTTGTAGACGCGCCCGGCGTAGAGGTAGTCGTCGTGGGCGCACACCGCCCCGGCGACGCCGGGTTTGGGCGGCGGCTGCAGGCGCTCCTCCGGCAGGAGGGCGCCGGCCTTGTCCCAAACCGCGGCCATTTGCGCCGCCGTGGAGGCGAACCCCACCTTGTCCTGCTGGCCTCGCACCTCGTCGGTGGACGGGATCCCCATCGCGGCCCGGACCTCGGCCGAGCTCGGCGGCGTGGCGGGCGTCGGCGCCTGGGCGCTCGCGCCACTGGCCAGCAGGAGCGCCACGAGGACGGGGCAGACCCTCATGGTGTCAGGGGTTTCTGGCCGCGCACCGTGGTCGGGTCGCCGGTCACGGGGTCGACCGTGGACACGTAGCCGACCCACTTGCCCGTCGCCTGGACGCGCATCACCGAGGTCCCGGCCGGAAGCCCGAGCTGCTGCCTGCCGACCTTGTCGAGCTGGGTGTAGGTGCGGGCCGGCACGGTGATCACCTTCGACCTGTCCCCGGAACGGAGGGTGACGTCGATGGGCGTGTCCTCCAGGTTGAGGAGCAGCAAGTTGGAGCGGTACTCGGTCGCCAGGTTGACCGCGGTCGAGATGGGAAAGAGCAGCGTCTCGCCCGACGCATAGGTGACCTCCTCGGTGCCCACGAGGTCCTGGCCGAAGGTACCGGTGGCGCCCTGGTTGAACGTCCGCACCCAGGCGAGGACGCGGCCCGTGATGCGGAGGTTGCCGGTGCCCGAGGGCGCGGTCAGCTCCTGGTAGAGATCGGTGATCGGCTTGACCTCACCGGCGGCGAGCTGAAGCTCCTTGGAGGCGACGACGACGGCACTGTCTCGGGGCAAGATCTCCAGCTTCGCCGTGACGGGGTCCGTGCCGGGGTTCGAAAGCACCATCGAGGAGCGCCACACGGTGCTGCCGCTGCCGGGGGCCGAGGCCACGCCGGGAAGCTCCTGGATATGCGGGGGCTGCGTCTGGGTGGCGGTGACCTGGACCTGGGACGTGAAGCTCATGCCGTCCGAGGAGGTCGCGGTGAAGGTGATGGTGCCGGTCTGCTCGCCGAACACGAGCCGGTTCGGGTCAACGGTCACCTGGGCCGGAGTGGCGAGGGCGCCGCCGGTGGCGGGTGACACGGCAAGCCACGGCTGGCTGGAGGTGGCGGTCCATTGCAGCACATAGGGACCGGTGAAGCGGATCTCGGCGACCGGGGTGCCCCCGGGGAAGGTGAACGAGAGCTGGGACGAGCTGGCGGCGAAGGCGGCAGGCTGGGCGTGCGCTGCCTGCATCATGTCGTAGATCGAGCCGGTGTACCCGCCTGGCTTGTAGTCCACGAGCGCCAGGGCGTGCACCTTGTCCCAGGCGACGCCAGTCAGCGCCGGGCTTTCCAGGGTGAACCCACCCCGGGCCCCGGGCGCGAGGCCGGACACCGGCGCCACCATGGCGGCGCGCACGTAGCGGTTGGTGTCGAGGGCCTTGGTGTCCTCCCAGACGATGCCGTGCACCCAGGTCGGGAACGCAGAGGGGGAGAGGGTGACCGACGTGGTGTTGACCACCTCGGCGTAGATCCTCACCGTGTCGTCGACGCGCCGCTGATAGACGTTCATCTCGACCAGGGCCGGGCGGGCCATCTCGACGTCCACCATGGATTTGTACTTGGCCACGTAGGCCGCGTTGTCGGCCTGGGAGCCCTCGGTCCAGCTCTGGCCGGCGTGCCCGCTGTTGACCATGATGTAGGGGTAGTAGTAGCCATCGCCCACGGCCGTGAAGCGTGACATCCGCTCGCCCTTGGGGGCGGAGAGGTTGTCCTCGAGGAAGACCACCGGCTGGCTCGCGTACTGCGTCGCGAGCTGGTCGACCGCGGTGCCGGCCGCCTGACAGACCGTGCACCCGGGGTTGTAGAACCCCTCGAACACCGTGAGCCTCGGCTGCGTCGTGCCGGCAACCGCCGGGCTCTGCGCGCCGGCCGGCGCGCTCAGCCATCCGGCCACGACCAGGTAGATCCAGAACGTCCTGCGCATCTGCGTCGCCCTCCCCATCACCCGGGCAGGCTACACCACCCCCCGCGGCAGCAGAAGAGGCCGGCATCGGCCGGCATCGGGCGGCGCTATCATGGCCGAGGCAAACCCGATGGCTCGACATGCTTTGTTTCGCTTTGACTGCTTCGAGCTGCATCCGGACCAGAGGCTGCTGCTGCGGGACACCGAGGTGCTGCGGGTGCCGGATCGCGCCTTCTCGGTGTTGGTCAAGCTCGTGGAATCGGCAGGGGACGTGGTGGACAAGCGCCGCCTGCTCGACGCGGTGTGGGCGGACACGGTCGTCACCGAAGACAACCTGGTGCAGGCGGTGGGTGAAATCCGAGCTGCCCTTGGCGACAACCCGCGTGACCCCCGCTTCATCCAGACCGTGCACCGGCGGGGCTATCGGTTCATCTGCCCGATCCGGACCGAAGCGGACGACGGCACGGTCATTGGTCCGCCTGCCGAGCCGCCGTCGAGAGGAGTTGCGAAAGGCCGCCGCTCGCCGGTCCGGCGTGCGGCCCCCTGGATGGTCGGCGCCAGCGCAGCCCTCATGCTGCTGGCGGTGGGATGGGGACTCTCGCGCCGCAAGGGGCTCGGCGCAAGCCCGACCCACCCGGCAGCGTTCGAGCGGCTCGGGGGACAGCCGGCCGGCGCGATCAAGCCGACCTGCTCGCCGCGCGGCGAGCTCGTGGCCGTGGTGGCTCCCGCAGGGGAGAGCGGCCTACACGCCCTGTACCTGGTCCGGCCCGGTGTCGAGGCACCGCTGCAGCTCACCCACGGCATCGATGTCCGGGGCGCGACGCCGGCCTTCACCCCGGACGGATCGGCCATCTACTTCGTGAGCTTCCGGCAGGATCGGGAGCTCGGCGAGGTTCCGGATGTCTGGCAGGTGCCACTGTTCGGTGGGACCCCGCGGCGGGTGCTGGAACGTGCATCGGCGCTGGGACCGGCCCCCGACGGCGGCCGCCTCGCTTATGCCGCGGTGCTGTCGGGTGGGACCGAGGTGCGGGTCAGGGAGGTGGACGGCCACGAGCACGCGGTGGCATCTGAGGGGTTCTGGCCACGCTGGTCCCCCGATGGTGCGTGGATCGCGTACACCACATCCAATCCGGAGGGGGGCGACGGGGTTCTGGAGGTCGTGCGTCCGGACGGCGGCGAACGCAGGCAGCTCACGACCTCTCCGAGCCAGCTCTACGGCCTGGCCTGGAGCCCCGACTCGCGCTGGGTCCTGTACTCCAGCGACACCAACGGCGCGTTCAACGTCTGGGCGGTGCCGGTCAGCGGCGGCGACCCGGTGCAGGTGACGTTCGGTCCCGGGGTGTACGTGACTCCCGAGATGACGCCGGATGGCTCGCGCATCCTCTTCGTCGCAGCCCAGGGGGCCAGCACCCTGTTGCTCTCGGCGCGACCAGGCGAGCGTCCGACGCCGGTGTTCCTCGAGGAAGGGCTGGAAGCCGCCGCCATCTCGCCGTCGGGAGACACCCTGGCTTTGGCCCTGGGGGGACGGGGACGGGACCCCTCCCTCAGCGTCGTAGGGCTGGGCAGTCGGACGCGTCAGGTTGTCGCGCGGTGGCGCGTCCAGCGCGTGCGGTGGACACCGGATGGGAAGCAGCTCCTGGTCGCGGCGCCCCCGCCGGACGGTGGTGCGGCGTGGATCTGGCTCTCGCCCCTGGACGGCCAGCTTCCGCAGGCGCTGCTGCGGGACGAGGGGGTGTGGGACTGGCCCGACCTGAGCGCCGATGGCCGGGTGCTGGCCGCGGTGCACCGCACCGGCTCCGGAGCCGAGGTCGTGGTGGTCGAGCTGCCCTCGGGGCACCCGCGGGTGTTGGCCCGCGGGACGGTCGTGGAGGGCCTACGGCTTGCTCCGGACGGGCAGTGGGTGGCCTGGGACGGTGGTGAGAGGCCGATCGGGGAGGCGAGCGGCGGCATCTGGCTGGGTGCCACGTCTGGCGGTGAGCCCCGGCGGCTGGCGGCGGATGGCATTCGTCCGCTCTGGAGCGCTGACGGAAGACGGCTGATCTTCGCGCGCCATCACACATGGGCGGGGTTGTGGGAGGTCGAGGTCGCGGGCGGCCAGCCACGGCTCCTGCGTGTAGCCGAGCCTGACGTGCGCGACCTGCGCCTGGAGGACCTCGACATCGCACGGACCAGCGGTGCGGTGCTCGCGACCTACATCCACGGGACCTCGGTGGTCTATGCCCTAAAGGGCTTCTCGCTGCCCTAGCCCGCATTTCTCACCAGTCTTCTGCTGCGCGGCCGGATCTTGCCGCGCTGGCGGGCGTACTCGGGGATCGCCCCCTGCGGCGTACTGACAGTACACCTCGGGGTCTCACCCTTCCGTGCGCCCACCATCATCGGCATCTCCGCCCGCTCGCAACGAACCCCGGTGAGAAATGCGGGCTAGCTCCTCACGTTCGGAAACTCTCGGAACTCGGACTGCATGCTTCGGGACTTTTCGTCTCCCCGGGGCGAGGCTTGCCCTGGAGGCGATGGTGACCCGACGGGACGCAAGGGACGGATGTCGCAAGGGGCTGGCGGGCACACAACCAGTGCTCGTCCTGACCGCGGCCCTGGCCATCGGGCCAGGCTGGGAGGTGCCGGCACCGCGGGCCCCGGGGATCGAGTCGTGTCGCGTCGTCCACATCACGAACCCGGGCCCGGGCGTGACCGCGGTGGAGCTGTCGCTGCCGCGCCCCGATCTCGATGCTGACCAGGCGAGCACCTTTGTCGACCGGCTCGCGGCCGGCCGGACCCTGCATCTGGTCAACCCCTGGTCGACGCTGTTCGGTGGTGTGGCCCCAGGGTCGGTCCTGCGGGTCAGGGCCACCGGGCCGGTGGTGGTGGTGTTCAGGCCCTGTGCGGGTGGGCCCTGGGTGCGGGCACCGGTTTCTGCTGCCCAACCGGGAGGGCCGGGACGTGGCCAGGTGGAAGGAAGAGAACGCTGAAGCAAGGATGGCCGGACAGAACAGGCGGCCGTCGGTCGAGCAAGGAGGCTCAGATGCGAGTCGGGGTCAGGAGTTTGGGGCTGCTGGTGGTCTTGACGCTGGTCGTGGTGCCGGCGTGGGGATCCTTTTCGGGCACGGATGTGGTCCTGCCGTCGGTGGGGCGGGCCCCAGGGTCCGCTGGCTCCCAGTGGTACACCTGCATGTGGATCCACAACCCGCAGGGAGGCCCGGTCAATGTTCAGGTTCAGTTCCTGGAGCGCGACAAGTCGAATTTCAACCCACTGGTGTGGAACGCCACCATTCCAGCCGGTGACACGCAGCGACTCGACAACACGGTCGAGGCGCTCTTTGGCGTGTCGGGCAAGTTCGGGGCGCTGCACATCACGTCGTCGGACAGGGTGCTGGTGGTAGGACGCATCTACTCGATGCCCCAGGGCGGTGAAGTCCAGGACAGCGTCGGGCAGTTCTTCTCGGCCGTTCCCACCAGCTTCGCCATCGCCAGCGGTCAGTCCACAACCCTGCTCGGGGTCTACCAGACCAACCCCCAGACGAGCTCGGAGTTTCGCTACAACTTCGGGTTCGTCGAAGTGGGAGGTGGCACCGTCACGGTCAAGGTCACCGCTCTGCAGCCTGACGGGACGACGGCGGGCAGCAAGGGCTACACGCTGGCCGCCTGGGAGCCGCGGCAGTACAACATCACCGACCTGCTGCCAGCGGTCAATGCCGCCAACCTGCGCCTGAAGGTCGAGGTGCTCTCGGGGAGCGGGAAGGTGGTGGCGTTCGGCTCGGGCCTTGCCAACCGCTCCAACGACCCGTCGACGTTCGAGATGAGCTTCTCGGACGAGCTGCTGGGTGGTGGTGGAGGGCTGCCCAGCGTTACCCACGATGCCTCGCTGACGGGCAACGGTACCACCTCGACGCCGTTGGGCGTGGCCCCTGGGGGCATCCAGACCTCCCACCTGGCGGACGACGCCGTGACCACCTCCAAGCTCGCCGCCGGTGGCAGCAACCCTGGGCAGGTGCTCACCTCCGACGGGACGAATGTCGTGTGGCAGACCCCTTCGTCTGGAAGCGGAGGTGGGCTCACCTCGGTCGTCCACGACACGACGCTGTCCGGCGAGGGCACCGTGGCCGTGCCGCTGCGCCTGGCCGACGGCGCGGTCGGGAAGGTCAAGCTTGCCGCCGTTGGTGGCACGTCAGGACAGGTGCTCGGCACCGACGGAACGACCCTTGTGTGGCAGACGCCGTCTGGCTCCGGAGGTGGCGGTGACATCACGGCTGTCAACGCGGGGACCGGCCTCTCGGGCGGTGGCACGACGGGCGATGTCACCCTGCAGGTCGCAACGGGCGGAATCGCCACGACGCTGCTGGCCGATGGCGCGGTCACGGGCGCCAAGGTGGCGAGCGGCCAGGTGGTCAAGGGGCTCAACGGACTGCGCGACGAGGTGACCCTGGCCGCCGGGGCCAATGTCACCATCACTCCTTCGGGCAGCTCGCTCACTATCGCCGCAACTGGAGGTGGTGCCGGTTCGGGCGTCACCAATGTCAACGGCATCACTGGTGCGGTCACCCTCGCCGGCTCGGGCGGCACGACCGTGAGCACCGCGGGGAGCACGGTGACCATCAGCTCGCCCACGGGCGGAGGGGGAATCACGGGCGTGACGGCAGGCACCGGCCTCGGTGGTGGCGGCACCAGCGGCAACGTCACCATCGGGATCGCCGCCGGTGGGGTCGGCACGACCCAGCTCGCCGACGGCGCAGTGACGGACGCAAAGATCGCGAGCGGTATCGCCTACTCCAAGCTCGCCGGCGTGCCGGCCGCGCTCCCCCCGAACGGCCTGGCGGGAGGGTCGCTGGCGGGGACCTACCCGAACCCATCACTGGCCGGGAACGTGGTGGGGACGGCCCAGCTCTCCGACCTGGCGGTCACCAAGGGCAAGCTGGCGGCGCCTGGCGGCACGTCGGGCCAGGTTCTCGGCACCGACGGCGCCAACCTGGTCTGGCAGAGCAGCGGTTCGGGAGGTGGTATCACCGGAGTGACGGCAGGGCAGGGGCTTACAGGTGGAGGGTCGAGCGGTGCCGTGACGCTTGATATCGGCGTCGGCGACGGGCTGGCCGCCGCCGCCGACTACATCGCGATTCTCGATGGCGGTGTGACCTCCAACAAGATCGCCAACGACTCCATCAGCAGCGCGAAACTGCGGAGCGGGGCGGTGACCAAGATCAAGCTGGACGCTGGCGGCGGCGCGGCCGGGCAGGTCCTCGCCGTGGCTGCCAACGGCGCCGACCTGGAATGGAAGCCAGACAACACCGGCGGGCTGACGCTCCCCTACTCGGGCTCCGGGTCAAGCGGGACCTTCGTGTTCCAGCTCACGAACAACGCGGCCGGGCCAGGGATTGCGGCCACATCGGCCGGCAATGGCGTGTCCGGGTTTTCCTCGGGAGGGCACGGGGTGTACGGGCGTGCGGGCAGCGAGACTCCATTTCTGCCCAACCACGCGGCCGGGGTTTTCGGAGAGAGCGCCAGCGGGTACGGCGTCGTGGGCTTCTCGACGAGCGCTGCCGGCGTTCAAGGCGAAAGCACCTCGGGCTACGGCGTCGAAGGTCGCAGCACCAGCAGTCTCGGCGTGTATGGCGGAAGCGGCTCGCAGGTCGGCGTCGAGGGCGGCAGCGAGACCGGCGACGGCGTCCTCGGATCGACCTCCGGATCGACGGCGGCTGGCGTCCGAGCCATCAACGATGGCAACGCCACGAGAGCGTGCCTCGCCTGCGGGCCGGGGGGCACGGCGTCGGCCGGCGATTTCACCGGGAACGTCTACGTGCACGGGAACCTCAATGTAAGCGGGAGCGTGAGCAAGGGCAGCGGGTCGTTCAAGATTGACCATCCTCTCGATCCCGAGAACCAGTACCTCTCCCACTCCTTCGTCGAGTCCCCCGACATGATGAACATCTACAACGGCAACGTCGTCACTGACGACCATGGGCTGGCCGTGGTCGAGCTGCCGGCGTGGTTCGAGGCGCTCAATCGCGACTTCCGCTACCAGCTCACGGTCATCGGCGGAG
>DAONEV010000055.1:0-15793 GCA_035403265.1 Thermoanaerobaculaceae bacterium
GGGTGGCCCTGTGCCGCCTGCTGCTGCAAGAGCCCGACATCCTGCTGCTCGACGAGCCGACCAACCACCTCGACGCCGAGTCGGTGGCCTGGCTCGAGCGCCACCTCCAGGAGTACAAGGGCACGGTCATCGCCGTCACCCACGACCGCTACTTCCTCGACAACGTGGCCGGCTGGATCCTCGAGCTCGACCGCGGCCAGGGGATTCCGTGGAAGGGCAACTACTCGAGCTGGCTCGAGCAGAAGCAGGAGCGCCTGCGCGTCGAGCAGAAGACCGAGACCGAGCGCCAGAAGACGCTGCAGCGCGAGATCGAGTGGATCCACCTGGCGCCCAAGGCCCGCCACGCCAAGGGCAAGGCCCGCATCAACGCCTACCAGCAGCTCCTCACCGCCCGCCCCGAGGACGTCGCGAAGGACCTCGAGATCTACATCCCGCCGGGGCCGCGCCTGGGCGACGTGGTCCTGGAGGCGAAGGGCCTGTGCAAGGGGTTCGGCGACCGCCTGCTCATCGACGGCGCGGAGTTCCTGGTGCCGCCGGGCGCGATCGTCGGCGTCATCGGCCCCAACGGCGCCGGCAAGACCACCTTCTTCCGCATGATCGTCGGCCAGGAGCAGCCGGACGCCGGCTCCCTGCGCGTGGGCGACACCGTGCAGCTCGCCTACGTTGACCAGGCGCGCTCCACCCTCGACCCCGAGAAGAGCGTCTACGAAGTCATCACCGACGGCCAGGACGAGGTGATGCTCGGCAGGGTGCGCCTGAACGGTCGCGCCTACTGCAGCCGCTTCAACTTCTCGGGCACCGACCAGCAAAAGAAGGTGAGCCAGATGTCCGGCGGCGAGCGCAATCGCGTGCACCTCGCGCGCATGCTCAAGTCCGGCGCCAACGTCCTGCTTCTCGACGAGCCCACCAACGACCTCGACGTCAACACCCTGCGCGCCCTCGAGGACGGTCTCGACCAGTTCGCCGGCACCGTCGTCGTGATCAGCCACGACCGCTGGTTCCTCGACCGCATCGCGACCCACATCCTGGCGTTCGAGGGCGACAGCAAGGTCACCTTCTTCGACGGCAACTTCACCGACTACGAGGAGTATCGCCGCACGACCCTCGGCGACTCCGCCACCCGCCCGCACCGCATCACCTACCGCAAGCTGACAAGGTAGGGGTAGGTTCATCCGCTGGCGACATCGGTGGTGGACGTGGCGCTCAAGGATCGCTCGGTTCAGCGGTTCCTCAGCAAGCACTTGCTGGTGTGCGACGAGACGAGGTATTGCAGATGAAGAGCACGTTGAGGCATCTCGTGGCCTTCTTGATCGGCAGCGTACCCGTGGCGATTCTGGTCTTATTGGCTGACTCGATCCGCCATGGCGAGGTCAATTGGGAATCTAGCAACGCCTATGGTTTCCCGATTCCGCTGGTGGACCTTCTTCCGTCGTTGGTTGCTGCGGTGGTCCTGTCCTGGGCGTGCGGGTTGTTCCTGCTGGCTCTGCTCCATGATCGCCGGGTCTGGGATCTCACAAAGGGAGTGCCACTGTGGTCCCTCAGCCGGGCCATCCGTTGGATGCAAGTGCTGCTAGTTGCTGCAAGCCTGGCGGGCTTCCTGACCGGAGGTGGGTCATATGGTCGGCTGCACAGTTTCCCCTACTACGGGCGCACGGGAGGTCACCTCTGGACGCCCTTCAGTCTCGTGGCCGACCTTTCGATTGTCGGCTTCTTCGTGTGCTGTGTGGCGGTCGGGATCATGGAAGCGCTCGCGTGGCGGAGAACATCCAAGGGGGAAGAGTCGGGCGCAGCTCCACCGGTGGAGCGAATGCCGATCGGACGCTCCACTCTCCTGGCTGCTGGGCAGGTCTTGGTCGGGGCTATCGGTGTCACCCTCTGGGCCCGGCTGTATCGGGTGTACCACCCACTTGACCGCAATTGGCCGCTCATCCGGGACATGATGCCTGACTTGCGCCGATACGCTCTGGGGATGCCTCTCAGTGCGAAGGTCCTGCTTGGTCTCGACGCGATGGTCATTGCGTGGGCGGTGGGTTGGTGCGTGTGGGCCTTCCTGGTCTTGCTGGCCTGGTGGAGGCGTGGCCACAACTGTTCACCTGTCTTGCTTCGTGCACGGTCAGTTGCAGCCCGTTGGGCAGGTGTGCTCTTCGGTCTGCAACTCCTGTTGTTCTTCGTTGTTCCCCGTGACACCCACGGGCGGGTTGGCTGGATTGTCCCAATTCTCTTCGAGTTCCCCTACGCGCGGATCGTGATTGACGTTTGGGCAGCACTCCTGGGGTTGTCTGCCATTGCCCTGACTCTCTGGTCGGTCGCAGGTACCGTGGTGGAATCGCTCGCCCGGCTGCTCCAACGCCGGGACCAGCAGGGCATGAAGGAGACGGCAGAGTGACCTGAGGCCTGCGGCTCGATACCCGATATCCCGTGCCGATCTCCTGCAGGACGGGAATGGCCGAAGGAGAGCAGCCGATTCCGCGACGCGCCATCGTTGGAGGAGGTGGCGTGCTTGCTCCGACAGCTCCGTCGAGTAGCAATGATTGCTCCTGGATGGTTTGACAAACCATCGACGTGAAATACAATGCAGACATGAAGACGCGCCTGGGACGGCAGGAGTCGCAAATGCTGGCGTATCTCCAGTTGCGGCGGCAGCAGACGGTCCGCACCGGGGAGCTGACCGGTCCGCTCGGGCTGACGCCTGCGCAGGAGCGCGAGTTGTTCAGGCGGATGCTGCGGGGGAGGCTGATCGCGCGGGTGCGCCCCGGGCTGTTCATCGTGCCGCAGAAACTGCCGTTCGGCGGTGCCTGGACGCCCTCCGAGACACTGGCGCTCAACGCGCTGATGGCGGATCGCGGCGGGCGCTACCAGATCTGTGGGCCGAACGCGTTCAGCCGGTACGGGCTCGACGAGCAGATGCCCAGCCGGGTCTACGCCTACAACACGAGGATCTCGGGGATGCGGACGGTCGGTACGGTCACGCTGATGCTGATCAAGGTGGCCGAGTCCAGGCTTGGCGCCACCGAGGTTGTGCGCGACCGCGACGGCGAGGAGGCGGTCTGGTCGTCGCGCGCACGCACGCTCGTCGACGCGGTGTACGACTGGGCGCGCTTCGACAGCTTGCCGCGCGGGTTCGGGTGGATTCGGAAGGAGCTGGCGGCCCGCCGGGTGAAGGTCGAGGAGCTCGTGGCGATGGCGCTGGAGTTCGGCGACGGGGCGGCGATCCGCCGCCTCGGCTGGCTGCTCGATCGCGATGGCGTGGCAGCACGGGCGGTTCGCCGGCTCGAGGATGCGCTTCCGGTGTCGTCCGGACTGGTTCAAGTGGACCCGACGAAGCCGCGGCGCGGCCGTGCGGACCGGCGCTGGGGGGTGGTGGTGAATGCCGACCTCTGAGCCAACCGAGATGCGCTTCCACGAGGACCGGGAGCTGTTCGAGGCGGCGCTGCGCCTGACGGAGGCGCGTACCGGTTTCTCCCGGCGCCTGGTTGAGAAGGACTACTACTGCACCATGGTGCTCGCCTATCTGTCCGGCTTCGGTGGGCTTGTGTTCAAGGGTGGGACATGTCTCGCCAAGGTCCACGCGGCGTTCTATCGGCTGAGCGAGGACCTCGACTTCGTGATCCCGACTCCAAGCGATGCGTCGAGGACCCTGCGCCGTGCCAGCACGACCACGCTGAAGGCCAGGGTCGGGGAGTTCGCCGAGGTGTTCCCGGCCTTTCGCGTGGCGGTGCCGATGCATGGCGCGAACGAATCCACGCAGTACCTCGCAACCCTCGCGTATGAGTCTGTCGTGACCGGCGAGCCGGCGATGATCGAGCTGGAGGTGGGCCTCCGTGAGCCCCTGCTCGAGCCGGCCGTGGTTGCGCCTGCCGCGACGATCCTGGTCGACCCGGGTCTGGGCAGCCCAGTGCTCGCGCCAGTGCCAGTGGTCTGTATGTCGCTCCGCGAGGCGTTGGCCGAGAAGGCGCGTGCCGCGTTGACCCGCCGCGAGGTGGCGATCCGTGACTTCTTCGACCTCGACTTCGCGGCACAGACGTTGGGTGTTGACTTGCTCGACGGCTGTTACGTCGCGATGGTCGGGGCCAAGCTCCGCGTGCCTGGCAACGGTCCGATCGACCTAAGCGAGGACAGGCGCGCGGCTCTCCGCTCACAGGTTCGGACACGGCTGCAACCGGTGTTGCGGCCAGCGGAGCTCGCCGGCTTCGACCTCGACCGGGCGTTCGGGATCGTGGCGAGCATCGCCGGTCGGCTGGCTGCCATGCAGTGAACATCTGTCACATCGTGGCGTTCGAGGGCAACAGTACGGTCACGTTGTGTGACAGCAGCCTCTCTGAATACGAAGTGTGCCACCGCGAGACACGGGGCAAGACTGCCACGCGCCCGCGCCGGATCACCTACCGCAATCTGACGAGGTGGGACTGGCATGCATTCCCCGCCGGAGTCTTGCCGCGCGGCCAGGTCGCGTGACGCGACCGCCGGGTGGAACCTGCGGCTCGCTGCGGCGTACCTCACGACGTGATCGTGCCGGCGTTCCGTCCGCTTGCTTCCGAGCGCTGTCGCTGGAGACCTTCGCGCAAGAATCCGGAAGCGGGCACGCTCGGGGCTCTCCATGCGGTCTTCTGCTGGCCGCTGTCGGCTTTCGAGAGGCCCGTGGGACGGCTGTGCGGCGGCGCTGGATCCTGCTGGTGGCGGAGGGTGCCATGGTCGTACAGACGGTCAGGCTCCCCGACAAGATCGCGAAGCGGCTCGAAGCGCTCGCCAGCGGCGCCAGGCGCACGAAGTCGTCGTGCATCATCGAGGCCCTGGAGCGCTACCTCGACGAGCGCGAGGACCTGGAGATAGCGCTCGCGCGGGTCAGGGAACCGCAGGCCGAGTATGTCGACCACGACGAGGTCAAGCGTGCGCTCGATCTCGATTAGGTAGGAGCGCCGCGCGGTCGAGGAGCTGTCGGCGCTCCCACGGGACGCGCAGCAGCGGATGGTCGCCGCGGTCGGGCTCCTGGCCAAGGAGCCAATGCGGGGCGAGCAGCCGCCGCCGAGTGGAAGGGGCTCCGGCGCCTGCGAGTTGGGCGCTACGGCGTGACCTACGCGTTCAACGGTGACGAGCTGCTGATTCTCGTCGGTCGCGTCGGCCTCCGTCGCGATGTCGACAGGCTCCCCAGCCCTTGACTGTGAGTGTGGCGATGACACGAGCCGTGAAGCTCATCGTCGAGAAGCACCCTGACGGCTTGGTGGCGTATCCGTTGGGCCTGCAGGATGTGGTGGTCGGTGAGGGCGACACCTACGAGGAAGCGCTCGCGGACGTCAGGTCGGCTCTCGCCTTCCACGTCGAGACGGTCGGAGACGAGGCCATCGGTGTGGACTCCGTCGTTCTTGAGGCCTTCGTCGCGGAAACCGTCGTCACCTTCTGAGATGGGGAGGTTCACGGTTGACGCCCGGAGGGAACGGGTCGTTCGGACGCTCGAGTGATTGGGCTTCCGTCTGGTCCAGGATGGCGAGCACATCGCCATGATCCGCGAGACCCCCCAACGGTTCCCGGACGCCTCGCACGATGCCAGACCACGACCGCCTCGAGAGCTCGACTCTCCGGACGACCTGCACGCAGGCGGCGATCTCTCGTGAGGAGCTCCTCCGAGCGTTGGAGCGATCCTGAAGGACCGCTCCGATGGGCGGATCAACGTGCGGTCTGGGTGCTCAGGTAGAACCGGGGCGTCGCGGTCGGGTCCTTCATTTCGAGCTTGACGAGGTAGGACACGCTCGGGCCGATGTCGACGCCGAAGCTGTCACTTTGGAGCGGCCGACCCATCCCGTCCAGGAGGCGCATCGCGACCCGGTGCCGGCCGGGCGACAGTTGCCAGGCATGCGTGACGCGGCCGCCGCCCTGGCGCTGCATGCCCATGAAGTCGGCTCGGCTGAAGTCGAACTTCGCCGGATCGGCCGACCTGCCGTCGATGGTCACCTCGATGGAGCCCTGCGGGATCGGCGACTGGAACAGCAGGCTCAGCGGCGGCTGAGGGGCCGTGCGGGCCATCGCCGGGGCCTGGGTCGGTTCATGCGCCCGGGCCTGGGCCTGGTGTGACTCGTCCGCCATCCAACCCTTGCGGACGAGCTCGGCGCCGCGCAGCGCCCCCGGGTCGTCCGGGAGGATGACGAGCGCCTTTGCGAACGCCGCTGACGCCTCGTCCCACTGGCGGCGCCCGACGGCTGCGTCGCCCTGCTCGACCAGCTTTCTCCCCGTGGTCTCGCAGGCTGTCTTGATACGCTGCGCGAGATCGAGGGACGTGCTGTCGGAGGTCCCGTCCACCCAGAGCTCCCCCAGGAGCCGGCGGGCCTTCACGAGATCGCCCGCAGTCAGGGCCGCCTCGGCCTGCCGCCTCAGCTCGAGGGCTCTCTGGCTCTCGGACGGCGTTGGGACTGCAACCGTCGACTGCTTTCTGGGCTCGGGTCCCGAGGACTTCATGAGCCAGATCATGGGGACCAACACGACCAGCACGGCGGCGGCAATGGCGGCAGGGAGCCTCCATTTCGGCGTGCTGGCCTTCGGGGTGGCTGGCGCCGCCACCGGTTGCACGAGCTGCTGTTTCGCGGCCGCGAGGGCCGGGATCACCTCGCTCGCCCGCGCCGGACGCCGCGAGACGTCCTTCTGAATCATGCGGTACACGATCGCGTTCAGCGCCGGGGGAATGTCCGGCTGGTGCCGGTTGGGCACCGGGGCCTCGGCGTCCGAGGTCTCGCCCGGGACGTCCTTCGATCGCCATGCGTACGGCAGCTCCCCGACCAGCAGCTCGTAGAGGACCACGCCCAGCGAGAAGAGGTCGGCCCTGCCGTCGAGGGCGGCCCCGGCGACCTGCTCCGGCGCCATGTACGACGCTTCTCCCCGGAACTGGCCGCGGCGGTCAAACGGAGAGCGGTCCGGTTGGTTCAACGCGAGGTCGGTCAGTCGGTAGGTGCCACGCGGTGCCATCAGGATGGTCGCCGGGCTGATGCTTCCGTGAAGCTGGCCGTGCTCGTGGATGTGGGCGACTGCACCGGCGATGGCAATGCCGAGGTCGACGACATCGGTGTGCGAGAGCTTCCGCCCGGCCCTGACGGCATCTCCGAGCGACTGGCCGTCCACGAGCTCGTACGCGATGAACGGGAAGTGGCTCTCCCCGTAAGTGCCAGCATCTCGGACCGAGAGGAGGGACGGGTGCTGGAGCGCCTGGGCCGCGGCGGCCCGGTCCAGCAGCGCCTGGGTGAACGCACGTGCTTCGTGCGCCTCCTCCGGCGGCGTCGGAACCTTGATGAGCCACTTCTCGCCCGAATCCCCAGATCGCGCGACGTAGGCGACGCCGACCGAGCTCTGCTCGAGGAAGCGCTCGACCGAGTACTTCCCGAAGCTGGTGACCTCCTGGCCCATCCGAACCTCCACTCACCGAGGCGTCTGCCGGGTGTCATGGGTATTGTACCCATCCGACAGGAGGACGTCGTTCGACCGGGGATGTCGGACGTGATCTCGCTCACCGGTGAGCACCGCGGCACGTGCCGATCGGGCGGGACTGCTGATTCCCTCGCTGCACGGGGAGAACAGACGCTCGTCCTGCGCGTTGGCCGCGGCCGGAAGACGCGACGCCGCGACCGGGCCGGACCTCGTACCGTAAGATGGCTCGCATGGGAGCAGGTGCGGCATGAGAACCAGGCCCCTCCACGTTCCAGCGCTCGTCTTCCTGACCGCTGCTCTCGGTGCGGCCGTGGTCGGTGCGCAGCCGGTGCCGAGCGCTCCCACCGCGGCCGAGATGGTGGCGATCGAGAAGTGCCTCACCGGGATGCCGGCCAGGGTGCAGGTCGCGATCGCGCTCGTGAAGGGCGACGAGGCGCGGTTCCTCGGCGCCGAGCGCACCGAAGCAGGCGTGCGGCTGGTCGACAACCGCTCGGCCGTATTCCAGATTGGCTCGGTCACCAAGGTCTTCACCGCCACGCTGCTCGCCCAGCAGGTCGTGAAGGGCGCGCTCCGGCTCGAGGACACTGTGGCCAGCCGGCTGCCGTTCACGCTCAAGGAATCGGGTCGTGGGGGCGTCGAGATGACCCTCGGCCAGCTCGCGAGCCACACCTCGGGCCTCGCGCACCACCAGCCGCCGGGGCTCACGATGCACGCGTGGCTCCACTTCCACCCGGATGAACCCTGGCGTGACTACGACCGGTCACGCTTCGAGGAGTACCTCAAGGAGGACCTCGAGCTCGCATCGACCCCTGGCACGGCGTACTTCTACTCGAACCTGGGCATGAGCCTCGTCGGGCTCGTGCTCTCGCTCAAGTCGGGCAAGCCGTACGAGGCGATGCTGCAGGAGGGGATCTTCCGGCCGCTCCGGATGTCGAGCTCGACGACCGACCTCGCGCTCGTGCGCGACCGGGTGGTGCCGGGCCTGAGGGTCAATGGCAAGCCGTTTCCAAACCAGGGCATGGCGGCGCTGGCGCCGTGCGGCGGGCTGTACACCAGCGCCGAGGACCTCGCCAGCTTCGCCCGCGCCGAGATCGACCGCACCGACCCGGCGATCGCCCTGAGCCAGAAGCCGGTGTTCACGATCAGCGAGGGCGAGTACGTGGCACTCGGCTGGCACGTGTACGACTGGGTGGGGGGTTGGCGGACGATCAACCACAATGGCGGGATCGGCGGCTATACCTCGACCGTCAACATCGACCCGACCAACCGCTGCGCCGTGATCGTGCTCTCCAACGTCATGAACGAGGGTGACCACGGCGAGGCCGTCCGCATCCTCGGACGCGCCCTCCTCAAGCAGGTCGAGCCCCCGGCCAGGACGAAATAGAAGAGAGAGCTGCCGGCGCTAGCGTGCCGCTCGCACGGATGCGACGAACGCCCAGCAAGTGAGGAGGGCGAGCACCCCGGCGGCGATGAGAAGCTGCCGGGCGTCGGCCAGCGTCCAGCCCGAGTAGGCCGCACCGGCGGCCAGGTGCACGACGGTCAACCCCAGGAGGCCGACGACGCCCAGGGTCGCGCCTGTCCTCCAGCCCGGGGGCCCGGGGAGCCCGCCCCGCTCCGCGCTCGTCATGCCTCGGAGCACGGCAATCACCAGGGCGAGGAGCGCGGCGGCGACCACCTCGCTGGCCAGCTCGCGCGGCCACTCCTCGGGCCACGCGGACCCGAAGATCGAGTACACGATCAGCAGGCGGACGGTGCCGGCGCCGGCTCCCCCGACCAGCGCCACCACCGGCACGGCGCTCCACCTCCCGAGCCGGTGCCAGGTCAAGGCCAGGCAGCCGAGGAGGATCCCCATCGCGAGGATCTCCTGCACCGGCTGGAAGACCAGGAGAAATCCGCTGAGGCCGTTGGGCACCCAGGCGAAGGTGACGGCCCACGCGAGGCCGCTCGCCACGGCAGCGGTCAGCAGTGCCCATCCCGTCCTCCAGCGGCGCGCCAGCCAGACCGCCGTCAACGCCGCCA
Organism: Thermoanaerobaculaceae bacterium; assembly: GCA_035403265.1. Classification (GTDB taxonomy): domain Bacteria; phylum Acidobacteriota; class Thermoanaerobaculia; order Thermoanaerobaculales; family Thermoanaerobaculaceae; genus JAAYVZ01. Next base: position 9,427 of record DAONEV010000055.1, read on the forward strand.
TGGCGCTCTGGACGAGCGCGGGGAGAACCCAGTCTGGGTGCGCCGGCAGCATGCGGACGCGGCCCAGCGGCGAGTGCGAGCCGGCGCCGGCGAGTGTCACCCAGACTCCGAGCAGCAGCCACGCGCTCCTCACCTGGAGCGCCAGGGCCAGCATCGCGGCGTGACTCCACCGCGCCTGGCCGGAGCCTGCCGCCATCGCCTGCATCATCCCGTTGCCCGATCTCATCGTGCTGGTCCCTTCGTCGCCCGAGTATAGCCGTGTCGCGGGTGCTGTCGGTGCGCTGCTTTTCCCGCAAGATCGAGCCGATCCACAACCTCACCGTCGAGTGCGCGCTCGGCTTCTCGGTTGTCATCACCCGCGAGGCGATCCCGGGTGTCCCACGCTCCGGCAACGTGGAGGGGATGGCCGGCGACTTCGCCCCGAGGCGAGGCGGGAGATGCCGGTCAGTGGGTCTCCTGGGCTGATGGCGGCGCGCCGCCCGCCGGCTGCTCCGTCCGGTCGCGGGCGCGACGCCAGTGGAGGTAGAGGCCCCACACGAACAGGAGAGGGGACCAGAGAAGCACCGCCCACAGGCCGAAGCTCGCGTGGTCGGCGAGCGCACGGAGCAGGTTGGGGGCAAACGCGTTGTCGTTGATCAGGTAGGTCCAGGTGGCGGACGGACCCCGCAGGCCGTGTGCCTCCCAGTCCACCCCGTCGGCCGTGATCTCCAGCGTCTCGAAGGTCTCGAGGACTGCGTCGTCGACGCGGCTCGGCAGGTGCTGGAAAGCCGCAATCGCCGCCCGGGCGAACTCGACCACCGGCGTGCGCCCGCCCAGCGACACGAGATGGATCTCGTCGCGCAGGACCTGCAGCTCATCGAGGTGCTCGGCCCAGCAGCGGTCGATCGCGTTCAGGGTCAGGCGCCGCTCGATTGCCCGCAGCAGGGGCTCGCCAGCGACGGGCAGCAGCTTCGACCAGTGCTCGCAACAACGCTCCTCGAGCAAGTGCGGGGTCGCGATTCGCTCCAGTAGCTCCAGTCGGCGGACCTGGATCTGTTGCCGCTGTTGCTCGATGATCTCGGCATACTCGTAGAGGCGTTTGCGCGCGTCGCCGAGCTCCCCCTCGGCGACCCGCTGGGCGTGCGCGACCGCCTCGCGGATCGCCGGAATGTCACCGGGGAGCTCGGAGCCCTGCAGGGCGAGCGTGCGCGGCAGAACGCGGTTGATTCCCGCGTGCCGCAAGATGCCGTCCTCGAGGCTGACGAAAAGGCGCGACGTCCCTGGATCGCCCTGCCGCCCGGCCCGACCCCGCAACTGCAGGTCGATGCGCAGGCTCTCGTGCCGGTTGGTGGCGATGACGTAGAGGCCGCCGAGCGCCAGCACCTGGTCGCGGTTGCGCTCACCGACCCCGCCGAGACGGATGTCCGTGCCGCGTCCGGCCATGTTGGTGGAGATCGTCACCTGCCCGACATCGCCTGCCCCGGCGACCACAGCCGCTTCGAGCTCGTCGTTTCGCGCGTTGAGCACGCGGCATGCGATGCCACGGTGTTGTAGCGCCGCCGCCAGACGCTCGGAGTCCTCCACGCTCGCCGTGCCGACCAGGACCGGCCTTGCCGTGGCATGAACCCGCTCGATCTCCGCGATGACCGCCTGGTCGCGGGCGGCACGGTTCACGAAGATCCGATCCTCCTCGTCCACCCGCACGCAGGGAAGGTGGGGAGGGATCACGGCAACGGGCAGGCCGTAGACGTTCCAAAGCTCATCGGCGGCACTCGCAGCCGTGGCGGTCATCCCGCACAGGAGCGGGTACTGGCGCAGGAAGTGCTGCAGGGTGATCGAGCCCAGGATCGATCCGCCAGCACCGGGACGCAGCCCTTCCTTGGCCTCGACTGCAGCCTGCAAGCCGTCCGGCCAGTGCCGGTTCTCGGCGACTCGGCCGGTGAGCTCGTCGACCAGCTCGACGGACCCGTCGCGGACGATGTAGTCGACATCGTGTCGAAGCAGATGCTCGGCGTGGAGAGCGTTGCGCGTCGCCGCAAGCAGGCTCACGCCGTGGCCCGAGAACAGGTCGGCGCAACCGAGTGCGCTTTCGACCCGGGTGATCCCATGCTCCGTGAGGAAGATGTTGCGCTCCGCGTCGTCGGTCTGGAAGTCGACGCCCGGTGCCAGGTGACGGGCCAGCTCCGCGAGGCGGTCGAGCCCGTCGTGCTCGTCCACTGCAACGCCCGCGATGACGAGTGGGATGCGCGCCTCGTCGATCAGGATCGAGTCCGCCTCGTCGACCAGCGCCATGTGAAACGGACGGTGGACCTGTTGGTCGGGCTCGAGGCACGAGCTGTCCCGCAGCAGGTCGAACCCGGCTTCCTTGGCGGTCAGGTAGGTGACGTCGCACCGGTACGCCGCCCGCCTTTCCGCCGGGAGCATCCCCTCCTGGATGCAACCGACCGAGAGGCCGAGCATGCGATACGCCGGTCCCATCCAGGCCGCATCCCGCCGTGCCAGGTAGTCGTTGAAGGTGAGGACGTGGACGCCGCGACCCGCGAGCGCCTGGAGGGTCGCAGGGAACACCGCTGCGAGCGTCTTGCCCTCGCCGGTCGGCAGCTCCACGATGCGACCGTGCGCCATGGCAAGGCCGGCGAGGACCTGCACGGCGAACGGATCGAGCCCGATGGCGCGCCGCGCCGCCTCACGGACCAGGCTGAACACCTCGGTTTCAAAGTCGTGCAGGCCGCGGAGCCCGGTCTCGTGGTTGCCGTCAGATCTCGAGCCGACGGCGCGAATCCCGGTGATCAGCCGCGCGGTGGCCGCGGTCAGATCGGCGTCGGAGAGGCGCCCGGTGTCGCTGCACATGATTCGATCGGCCGCGTCCCGGTACGGCGCGAGGTCGGTCTCCACCTCGTCGGAGCCGACACGCCACCACACTGAGGCGAGCGCGCGCACGATGCCTGCACGAGCGGTTGCTGTTCGTGACGGGTTTGAAGTCCTGGTGCCTGTTCGGGTCTCTGCCATTGCGTACCCCCTGGTCCCGGAGCGCCTGCCGACTCGGCTGGCCGCCAACGAGAACGCTCGTCGCGCCCCGAGTGGGGTCGCTCCAACCGCTGTCTTGATCCTTGGAACGAGCAGTTGTGGGGGTTCAGAAGCGCGGCGGACCGCGAGGGTCGCAGGGCGGACCCGGCGAACCGTGTGCAACCGTCAGGACCGGTGTGGGCGCGAGGGACGTTGAGGCGACGGGAAGCAGGAAGCCGACCAGCACCACCAGGGCCAGCAAGATCGGCGGCAGCAACACCGCCGCCAGCAACGCCGCCACGATCAGAACCAACCCGACCGTCGGCGCCATCCTGCTCCCCAGGAGTGTTCGTCTCATGGATGCCTCACGCGCTTGCTCCGTCCCTGGTACGTCAACACACCTTCCAGGTTATACCTCAACGCGATCGCCGTCGACCGCCCCCCTCGACGACGGCACTGTCCCAGGCAACCCTCCGGATCGCTCCACCTGGCCTCCATCTTCGCTCCATGAAGGGAGCACATTCGGCTCGTACCTTTGCCGGTGATGGGGCTGATCTACCGGGAGGGTCCATGAAGGTCGACATCGTCGTGGTCGACGTCCGTCGCCACATACGGCATCGAGTCGAGGATGAGGTGGTCGTCAGGTGCCCAGAAGAGGTGGCGGCGCCCGCCATTCAGATGGTAGGTCCCATAGGTGCTGCCACCGCGAAAGAAGGACACTTCTCTCGGCAGGGGACACGTGCCTCTCGGCCTGTGGATGAGGGCGAGGATGAGGAAGCGCAGTGGCGGGCTAGCTGTACCCTGCGTCTCCAAGGTGCTGGTTCTGGCAGGAGTGGACGGATGATGGCTACGGAAGCACTCCCGGTTCCGGGAACGAAGGCTGGTACCGGATGGCTCGTGCTGGGAGCAAGCGTGCTCGCACTGGCCATGTCGTGCGGTCGCACGACGCCTCGTCCAGCCCCGCAGGTGTTCATCTGGTCCTGGCAGCGACCTGACGACCTGGCCTTCATCGATCCCGAGCGCGTCGGGGTGGCGTTCCTGGCAACCACGATTCGTCTCGATCCGCGAGGCGTGGAGGTCCTCCCGCGCCTCCATCCGTTGCGGATGCCTCCCGAGACCTCCCTGATCGCCGTCGTCCGCATGGAAGTGACAGGCCCCGGCCCGAGCGACGGCTCCGAAGCGCACGAGGAAGTGTTGCGTTGTCTCGTAGACCTGGCGTCGTTGCCGCACCTGGGTGGGCTTCAGATCGACTTCGACGCCACCTCCTCGCAGCGGGCCTACTACCGTTCGCTGCTCCTTGCTCTGAGGCCGCGACTGCCGGCGGGCGTTGGGTTGTCGATCACGGCCCTCGCCTCGTGGTGCCTCGACGATGCCTGGATCGAGGGGCTCCCCGTTGACGAGGCCGTGCCCATGCTCTTTCGGATGGGACGCGACGGGCCGTCGATCCGCGCCGCCCTGGCGTCGGGGCGGGATTTCGGAGCTGAGATGTGTCGCTCTTCCCTGGGGCTGTCGACCGACGAGCCTGCACCGGTGGTCCGCTCCGGACGGCGGCGCTTCGTCTTTCACACATCGTCGTGGACCCAGTCGGCAGTCCGCCAGGTACTGGAGGCCCAGTCATGAGCCCTCGTGTGGCCACCATCGTCGCGTTGGTTCTCCTTGCGATCTCCGTCCCGATACAACCAGCAAGTGCCTGCTCGCAGGAGCCCTGGATGCCACCCGATTTCGTCCTCGGGACCGGTCCAGAGGATCTCGACGCATTCGCGGGCGGTGACCTGGGCATCGTCCTTCCTTCTTATGCCCGCTCGTACCTGATCGTCGCGTACCGCGCCATGAACGGGAAGCCACTCACGGAAGCTGAGCGTCAGGGTGCCATCCGTGTCTGGAGTGCGAGGCTCGGCAGGGCTCGGTTGACCAGAAGAGAGAGACGCGATGCTTGGCTCGAGAGCCGGAGCGGCGTGTGTGGTCTGGACGGGCACCTCGACGCGGTCAAGACCCAGATGGTCGAGGATCCGGATACCGCTGTCCTCCGCTACTCGTCTTTCGGCAACTGCTACCCGGATGCGTTCGAGACCGCCGCCGCGCGGCTCGAGGAGCTCGTTGCACGCTACGGACCCAGGGCGCCCCAGACCCTCGATTGGCTGGCGGCCCAGGATGCCGTGTTCCGCAACTGCTCGGAACGCAAGCTATCTGTGCCCTCTCCCAGCACTGGCTCCCGGGAGCAGCGTGCGGACCGTGACTACCAGCTTGCCGCGGCATGGTTCTACTCGGGCGACCTCGACATGGCCGAGGCGGCGTTTCGGGCAATCGCCCGGGACGATGCCTCGCGCTGGCGCTCGCTTGCGCCCTACCTCGCGGTGCGGTGCCTGGTCAGGCACGCTGACGTGGAGTGGAAGGACCAAGACGCCTTCCTGTCCCAGGCCTTGATTGAGATCGACCTGTTTCTGCGGGACCCTGCTTCCGCGCCACTCCACCCGGCCGCCTCGCGATTGAGGGGAATCATCCTCAAGCGGATGGACCCTGACCGTCGCACGCCCGAGCTCGCCGAGCTGATCGCATCCGGGCAGCGGTCCGACGAGTTTGCGGAAAACCTGTGGGACCTCACGGACTTGCTGGACAGGAATTGGTACTCCCCCGGCCGTCAGTGGACAAACCCGATCCTGCGGCAAGACCTCATCGCCTGGCTCCGCGCGTTCCAAGGCGGGCGCACCCTGGGTCCGGAGGGTCTCGTGGGGATCTGGCGCCAGAACCGCAGCGTCGCCTGGCTTGTTGCGACAATGGCGCACGTTCAAGGCAACGATGTAGTCGCGAGCGAGCTCCTGGAGGCTGCTGCCCAGGTCGACCCCCGCTCACCGGCGTGGCCGACGGTGGAGTATCACCGTCTGCGGCTGCTCATCGAGCAATCCCGATCGAAGGAGGCACGTCAGGGATTGGACGCCGCACTCGGCAACCCCAGGTTCGCAGAAGCGACTTCGTCCAAGAACCTCCTCATGGAGCTGCGAGCCCGCGTGGCGCTCGACCGCCGCGAATTCCTGAGGTTCGCGGTGCGTAGCCCCGTCCTTGCAGGGAGTGGGACCTACCCCGAAATGGGCAATCAGGTTCGCGAAGACGCGGCACGTCTCGCCGATACCGAAATCGTCGAGTCCCTGCTGCCTCTTGCCGAGCAACGTGCGCTGGTCGATGGCACGGGCCTCGACGAGGCGACGCGGGAGCGGTTGGCGGTTGCTGTCTGGGTACGGGCCGTGCTGCTGCGCCGGCTGGACATCGCGCGGCAGGTCACTCCCATCGTGCAGGTAGTGGCGTCCAGAGGGCGCGATCCGAGACAGGTTGAGGGCGCCCTGAAGGCATTCCTGGCCGCGAGGACCGAGAGCGAGCGACACCACGA
>DAONEV010000056.1:0-15735 GCA_035403265.1 Thermoanaerobaculaceae bacterium
CGGGATGTACATCGGGGATACCGACGATCTCTCGGGACTTCACCACATGGTCTGGGAGGTGGTCGACAACGCTGTCGACGAGGCCCAGGCCGGCTACGCGTCCCACATCGTGGTACGGATCCACACCGACAACTCGGTGACGGTGCAGGACGATGGGCGCGGAGTCCCGGTCGACATCCACAAGGACACCGGTCGCCCGGCGGCCGAGGTCATCATGTGTGAGCTGCATGCTGGCGGCAAGTTCGACAACGCCTCCTACAAGGTGTCTGGCGGCCTGCACGGCGTCGGTGTGTCGGTTGTCAACTTCCTCTCCGAGTGGCTGCAGCTCGAGATCCGCAGGGACGGCGGGGTCTGGGAGATGGAATTTCGCCGGGGAGTGCCCGCCACCGCTCTGAAGCGAGTGGGTAAGTCGACCAAGACCGGAACGAGCGTGACCTTCAAACCGGATGCGGAGATCTTCACCATCCTCGAGTTCCACCACGACGTCCTGGTGCAACGCCTGCGCGAGCTATCGTTCCTCAACCCGGGTCTGTCCATTCGCTTCGTGGACGAGCGCAACTCCCAGGAGCACGAGTTCCTGGCCAAGGGCGGGATCGCGGCCTTCGTCGACTACCTCAACCGGGCCAAGACCACCCTGCACCCGAAGCCGATCCAGCTCATCGACACCACTGCCGACGGTGAGGAGACTGCCATCGCCATGCAGTGGCACGACGGGTACAACGAGAACGTCCTGGCCTTCACGAATACGGTCTTCAACGGTGATGGTGGCACCCATCTATCGGGTTTCCGCGCCGCGCTCACCCGCACCGTGAATGCCTATGGTCAGTCAAGCGGCCTCCTCAAGAACATGCCCGAGGGCCTCTCAGGCGAGGACGTGCGCGAGGGGCTGACGGCGGTGCTTTCGGTCAAGATCCACGATCCCAAGTTCTCATCCCAGACCAAGGACAAGCTGGTTTCCTCCCACATCAAGGGTTGGGTGGAGTCGGTGGTCAGCGCGCGTCTGGGCGAGTACTTCGAGGAGAACCCAACCATCGCGCGCCGCGTCGTCGGCAAGTGCGTGGAGGCGGCCAGGGCACGTGAAGCCGCCCGCCGGGCCAGAGAGCTGACTCGCCGCAAGGGGGCGCTCGAGAGCTCGACACTTCCGGGCAAGCTGGCCGACTGTCAGGAGCGGGATCCGGCGCAGGCCGAGCTCTTCATGGTCGAGGGCGACTCCGCCGGTGGTTCGGCCAAACAGGGGCGCGACCGTCGCTTCCAGGCGATCCTGCCTCTCAAGGGGAAGATCCTCAACGTCGAAAAGGCCCGCCTCGACAAGATGCTGGCCAGCGAGGAAATCCGCACCATCATCCAGTGCCTGGGAACGGGTTTCGGGACCGAGGACTTCGACCTCGCCAAGCTGCGCTATCACAAGATCATCATCATGACCGACGCCGACGTCGACGGTGCCCACATCCGGACGCTGCTGCTGACCTTGTTCTTCCGCCACTTCCGGGCGGCCGTGGAGCGCGGGTACGTCTACATCGCGCAGCCACCCCTGTACAAGGTGGGGCATCGCAAGGATGAGCGGTACCTCAAGGACGATGCGGAGCTTTCGGCATTCCTCCTTGACCGCCTTTCGGATTCGGCGCTGCTGACCCTCTCGGGAACCGGCGCCACACTCAGGGGCAAGGAGCTCAAGGACGCGGTGCGGCGGCTCGAGCGGGTCCTCGAGTACCGGGTGCGACTGGACCAGCGGGGCTGGCCGGCCGAGCTCGTGAGTGTCTTCGTGCGCCACCACATCACCACCCGCGAGCAGCTCTCGGATGGCAACGTTATCGGTGCCTTGGTCAACGACCTGCGGGCGGAGGGGTACGAGGACGCCCAGGCGGTGGAGGACGAAGACCACGGCGGCTTGCTCGTGCAGGTGACGTGGAACCGCAATGGCCGACGCCGTCAGGTCGAGCTCAGCTATGGGCTCATCCGTACCTACGAATACACCCAGCTCATCGAGCTGCAACGCCACCTGCTGGGATTCGACCTGCCGCCTTTCTATCTCACTTTGGATGGGAGCAGTGAGACCTTCGGCTCGCAGGAGGAGCTGGTCAGTCGTACCTACCAGGCGGCTCGCCAGGGGCTCTCGATCCAACGCTACAAGGGTCTGGGCGAGATGAACCCGGAGCAGCTCTGGGGAACCACCATGAACCCGGAAACCCGGCGGCTGCTGCAGGTGCGGGTCGAGGATGCGGTTGAAGCGGACGAGCTCTTCACAGTACTCATGGGCGACCTCGTGGAGCCGCGGCGCGCGTTCATCGAGCGCAATGCCCTCGATGTCGTGAACCTGGACGTCTGAGGCGGAAATGAGCGACCCCCTGTTCACAAGGGAAGAACGCGTCCCGGTGGCGATCGAGCACGAGCTCAAGCACTCGTACCTCGACTATGCGATGAGCGTGATCATCGGCCGGGCCCTCCCGGATGTACGTGACGGCCTGAAGCCGGTCCACCGCCGGATCCTGTACGGCATGTGGGAGCAGAGCAACACCGCCGGCAAGCCCTACAAGAAGTCGGCCCGCATCGTCGGCGACGTCATGGGCAAGTACCACCCCCACGGCGACAGCGCCATCTACGGCACCCTGGTACGCATGGCCCAGACGTTCTCGATGCGCCACGTCTTGGTGGACGGGCAGGGCAACTTCGGCTCGGTGGACGGCGACAACGCCGCTGCGATGCGGTACACCGAGGTGCGTCTCGCACGCCTGGCCGACGAGCTGCTGGGCGACGACCTCGAAAAGGACACGGTCGGCTGGCAGCCCAACTACGACGGCTCGCTCCAGGAACCCCTGGTGCTGCCCGCACGGTTTCCCAACCTCCTGGTGAATGGCTCCTCCGGTATCGCCGTGGGCATGGCGACCAACATTCCACCCCACAACCTGGGGGAGGTGATCGACGCCACCCTGCTGCTTGCCGCGAACCCGAGTGTCACCATCGACGACCTCATCAGGGTCCTGCCGGGGCCGGACTTTCCCACTGCTGGAATCATTCGGGGCACGGCCGGGATCCGGCAGGCCTTCACCACCGGGCACGGTAGTGTGCAGATGCAGGCCCGAGCCCGCATCGAACACTTCAAGAAGGGTGAACGGACGGCGATCGTCATCTCCGAGCTGCCGTACCAGGTCAACAAGGCCAAGCTCGTCGAGCGCATCGCGGAGCTCGTACACAGCAAGGAAATTGACGGCATCGCCGACCTGAGGGACGAATCGGATCGGGACGGCATCCGGGTGGTCGTGGACCTCAAGCGCGAGGCCATGCCACAGGTGGTGCTGAACCAGCTCTACAAGCTGACGCCCATGCAGTCCAGCTTCGGCATCACATTCCTGGCCATCGTCGACAGTCAGCCGCGCGTCCTCTCGCTCAAGCAGATGCTCGAGCACTTCCTCGAGCACCGCAAGGAAGTCGTGACCCGCCGCACCCGCTTCGAGTTGGCGCGCGCCGAAGAGCGGGCCCATATCCTGGAAGGCCTGGTCATCGCCCTCGATCATCTGGACGAGGTGATCGCCACAATCCGAGCCTCCAGCGACCCACCGACGGCCAAGGCCGCCCTGTGTGAGCGCTTCGGCCTCTCGGTCCTTCAGGCCCAGGCTATCCTTGACATGCGTCTACAGCGTCTCACTGCCCTCGAGCGCGACAAGATCCTCGCCGAGTACGAAGAGGTGATGGCGCTGATCGCGAAACTCCGCGCCATTCTGGGGTCCGAGGCGCTGGTGCTGGAAATTGTCGTCGGGGAGCTCGCGGACATCAAGAAGCGGTTTGCGGATGCTCGTCGCACGGAGATCCTGGCCGAGGAGTCGGAGCTGTCGATCGAGGATCTGATCGTCGAGGAGGACGTGGTGGTTACCGTGACCTCGTCCGGATACATCAAGCGCGCGCCGGTATCGACCTACCGGGCACAGCGCCGTGGGGGGCGGGGACGGCGGGGCGCAGCGGTGCGCGACGAGGATCCGGTCGAGCATCTGTTTGTGGCCTCGACCCACGACACCCTGCTGGTCTTTACGTCGGTCGGGAAGGTTTACGCCCTCAAGGTGTATCAGGTTCCGGAGGCGTCACCCACGGCGCGTGGGAAAGCCATTGTCAACCTCCTGCCGATCGCCCAGGACGAGCGGGTTGCCGCCCTGGTGGCCATCAAGGAGTTCGATCCCGGACAGTTCGTCCTCTTCGCGACCCGCCGTGGAAAGGTCAAGAAGACGGCCCTGGTGGAGTACCAGAACATCCGTTCGACCGGCATCATCGCCCTCGATGTGGAGGAAGGTGACAACCTGCTCGGGGTGCGCCTCACCGACGGCAAGAGCCATATATTCCTGGGTACGCATCACGGCATGGCCATCCGCTTCGAAGAGTCGGACGTGCGGCCGATGGGCCGCGTTGCAGCCGGGGTGCGGGGTATCAACCTGCGGCGCGGCGACTTCGTTGAGGTGATGGCGACGATCTCTGCCGAGGACCGGGGTGACATCCTGGTCGTGGCCGAGAACGGATTCGGCAAGCGCACGCCAGTCGCCGAGTTCCGGCTCCAGGGTCGGGGCGGCGCCGGAGTCACCCTGATGAAGGTCACGAAGCGGACCGGAAACGTCGCCGGCATGCGCTATCTCGAAGGTGCCGAGGAGATCCTGCTGGGCACCGCCGGGGGCATGCTGATCCGCACGCGTTCGGCCGAGATTCGTCAAAGCGGGCGCGCCACGCAGGGCGTGAAGCTCATCGACCTGGAACCTCCTGACAAGGTGATCTCGCTGGCGCGCCTGGCCGAGCACGAGGAGGACGAGGAAGGCGCGGAACCCGAGCCATTGTTCTGAAGGGGAGGAGGCACGAGATGAAGCTCTTTATCGACACTGCCAACGTCGCCGAGATCACTGAGGCCGCCTCCTGGGGCATCCTCGACGGCGTCACCACCAACCCTTCCCTGGTCGCCAAGGAGGGGCGCTCCTACCGTGAGCTCGTGGCCGAGATCTGTCGTCTCGTGCCTGGCCCGGTCTCGGCGGAGGTGCTGGCCACCGCCGCCGAGGGGATGGAGCGGGAAGGACGAGAGCTCGCGGCCATCGCCGAGAACGTCGTCGTCAAGCTGCCGATCACCAAGGAGGGACTGAAGGTCTGCAGCCGATTTGCCGAGGAGGGGATTCCCACCAACCTCACCCTCTGCTTCTCGCCCGCACAGGCGCTCCTGGTGGCCAAGGCCGGCGCCACCTACGTCAGCCCGTTCATCGGCCGTCTGGACGACGTCGGCCACGACGGCATGCAGCTCATCCGCGAGATCGTGCAGATCTACGACGCCTACGAGTTCGCCACCCAGGTCCTGGTGGCGTCGGTGCGACACCCGCAGCACGTCGTCGAGGCGGCTCTCGCCGGCGCCGACGTCTCCACCGTGCCGTTCAAGGTGCTCGAGCAGCTCTTCCACCATCCGCTCACCGAAATTGGCATCCAGCGCTTCCTGGCTGACTTTCGTGCGGCGAAAGACGTGCACTAGAGGATCCTCTATATGGCTCGGTCATTTTGACAAATGGTCATGCCGATCCGTAGACTTCCCGCATGTTGGACGCTCTGCACGCCGCAGCGAGAAGTGCGCTGTCCGGTGATCCGGTTCGACCGCTGTATCTGCGCCTCGCCCAGGCCCTGAGCCCGCACGTGAGTCAGGCAGGCGGCGAGCTGCCTTCGGCCCGGTGTCTCGCTGGCGAGCTGGGGCTCAACCGCGCCACGGTCACTGCCGCCTACCGCGAGCTGTCGCGTCAGGGACTGCTGGTGCTCCGCCCAGGCCGCCCGCGGCGCGGCGGGTACGGCCAGCCGACGCCGGTGAGCGACCCGGGCCGGAGCGGACCAATCGACCTCGCGCGCTACGCCCCGGACCGCGAGCTGCTGCCCAGCGGACGCACTTTCGAGTGGCTGGGCGTGGGCGCGGCCGAAGGGGATGCCGTGGCCCAGTACGGCGACACTCTTGGATTTCGTCCCCTGCGTGACTGGGTCGCGCAACGTCTCGCAGGCTATGGCATCGTCACCGCTCCGGAGCAGGTGATCCTGACCGGCGGGGTGCAGAACGCCCTGGACCTGTTATGTCGAACCCTTCTCCAACCGGGCGACGAGGTTCTCGTGGAGGACCCGTCCTATCCCGGGTTGCCGCCCCTCCTCGCCCTGCACGGAGCCCGAGCGGTCGGCGTACCGGTGGGAGTCGAAGGGCTCGACCTCCACGCCCTCTGCGAGGGAGCTCGGCGACACCGCCCACGGCTGGCTATTCTCACGCCCACCCTGCAGAACCCCAGTGGCCAGGTCATGGATGCACGGAGCCGGGTTGCATCGCTGGACGCCCTGCGGGCGGCAGGATGCGTGGTGGTTGAGGAGTTCTTCGACCCCGCCCTGGTATGCGATGGACCTGCGCCGGCCCCCTTGGCCGCCCTCGACGACCGGGTGGTCGTGGTCGGCTCATTTTCCAAGGCGCTGTTTCCCGGCCTCCGCGTGGGGTGGATCACCGGTCCCGCGGACCTCCTGGCCGCGGTGGCGCGCATCAAGCAGGGGGCGGACCTCGCCGGCAGCGCCTTCCTCGAAGCCGCCGCCTGGACGCTCTGTGCGCGCGGGATCTTCGCCTCCCAGTGTCAGCGCCTGCAGGCGCTCGCTTCTCAGAGACGGCAACGGGTCGTGGAGGCGTTGCGCCGGGTCAAAGGGGAGCTGCGCTGGAGCTGGCCCAGGGGCGGCTTCTCCCTGCTGGTGGAACTGCACCCGGGACAGAGCTCGCGTGAGGTGGCCCAACGGGCCGCGACCCTGGGAGCGTGGGTGCTTCCCGGCCCGACCATGTCGGTGAGCGGCCGGGACGATGTGCTTCGGGTAGCGTTCGCCGCGGTTGGCGGCGAGGCCCTTGAACGTGGTCTCGGGTTGTTGGAACAGGCGCTGGCGCCGCACGACATGGCCCAGGCCCTGGTATGAGAAGGAGCTGAGCATGTACTTTGATACGCCGGAGTTTCGAGTCAAGGTCGGCCTCGCCGAGATGCTCAAGGGCGGGGTCATCATGGATGTCACCGACGCAACCCAGGCGAAGATCGCCGAGGACGCGGGTGCTGCGGCGGTGATGGCGCTGGAGCGGGTGCCCGCCGACATCCGGGCCGAAGGCGGGGTGGCGCGCATGGCCGCGATCGAAAAAATCGAGGAGATCATGCGGTGCGTATCCATCCCGGTGATGGCCAAGTGCCGCATCGGCCATGCCGCCGAAGCGCGGTTGCTGGAGGTGCTGGGGGTGGACTTCGTCGACGAGTCGGAGGTCCTCACGCCGGCCGACGAGGAAAACCACGTCTGGAAGCACGACTACAAGGTCCCCTTCGTGTGCGGCTGTCGCAACCTCGGCGAATCGCTGCGACGAATCGCCGAGGGGGCCGCGATGATGCGGACCAAAGGCGAGGCCGGTTCCGGCAACATCGTCGAGGCGGTGCGACATCTGCGCGCCGTGCGCCGCGACCTGCGGCGCCTTGGCACCCTGGATCCCGAGGAGCTCGTGCCCGCCGCCAAGGAGCTGCAGGCGCCGTTCGAGCTCGTCCAGTACGTGGCCCTGCATGGCAAGCTCCCGGTGCCGAACTTCGCGGCGGGGGGCGTCGCGACGCCGGCCGACGCGGTCCTGTGCATGATGCTGGGAGCGGAGTCGGTGTTCGTCGGCTCGGGGATCTTCAAGTCGGAGGATCCAGCCCAGCGCGCCAAGGCGATCGTCCAGGCCGTCACCCACTGGCAGGATCCGGCCAAGGTGCTCGAAGTCTCCCGGGGCCTGGAGGCCGCCATGTCGGGTCTGGACATTGCGAAGCTGACACCCGACGAGATGCTGTCTCGGCGGGGGTGGTAGGTGTCAGGAGAGCCCGGGGCCCGTGGTCCGGGCTCCGGGGTCCGAATTGGCGTGCTCGCGCTCCAGGGCGACTTCGAAGCGCATGCGCGGGCTCTCGCCGAGCGGGGCATGCTTCCGGTCGAGGTCAGGCGTCGTGCTGATCTCCATGGTGTTTCAGGGCTTGTCCTGCCCGGGGGCGAATCCACCACCATGCTCAAGCTCATGAACGGCTCCGGGCTCGCGGCGGGCCTCGAGGCAGTCGTCTCGGCCGGCACCCCGGTGCTGGCCACCTGCGCCGGAGTCATCCTGATCGCCCGCCGGGTGCATCGGCCAGAGCAACCCTCATTGGGTCTACTGGATGTGGAGGTGGAGCGCAACGCCTACGGAAGGCAGCTCGACTCGGCCGTCGTTGTTCTTTCCGCGGATGCCGACGAGCTGGGCCGCTCCACTCTCGAGGGCGTATTTATCCGGGCGCCGCGGCTGGTGTCTCTCGGGAAGGCGGTGCGTCCCCTGGCGTGGCGCGACCGGGATCCGGTCCTGGTGGAGCAGGGAAACGTGCTAGCTGCCACCTTCCACCCCGAGCTGTCGGCTGCCTCCCCGGTGGTGGATCGCTTCGTCGCCCGGGTACGGGCCCAAGTCGCCGGCTAGGAGTCTGTCGGATGGCGGCATCGGCTTCGGCGCGACGCCTTGCTTCTGGACCCACAGCGCCCACAACGCGGGCCTTCCGCCTTCTCCGACCGGCTCCTAGAAGCAGTAGACGTCGTCCTGCCGCAGCTCCTCCACGCGGTGCGGGAAACGCGTCGCCGCCAGCTCCTCACGCAGCTCCTCGAGGCAGCTCGGCTTGAGGTGATAGAGGTACACGGGGATGTCGCGCCTGAGCTTGGCGAGCTCGGCAGCCAGGGTCGTCGGCGTGAGATGGAGCGAGACGTCGGCGACGGCCTGCAGGCGGCTCGGGAACGAGACCTCAACGATCAGGGCCTTCAGCCCCGCGGTCCGGTTGGCGACCTCCCAGATCTCCTCGGTCGGCCCGGTGTCGGAGGTGAAGATAACGGCGCCGTCGGCGTCCTCGACGACGTACCCGTGGGTCGGCACGATGTGGTGGACCGGAATGGGGGTCAGGTGTAGCCCGTCGATCGCCACCCTCTGGCGCGGTTCGATCTGCCGGAGCCGGAGGGCAGGCAGGAAGTCGTTGGGAATGCGGGTGAAATCCGGCCAGGTGTCGTTGTTGAACAGGTGGAGCTTCACGGTCTGCATGACCTGTGGGGTGACCAGGATCTCGAGGCCGCCGTGGTTCTCACTGAAGGTGTTCTCGACCAGGAAGGGAATCGATGCGGTGTGGTCGAGATGGGAGTGGGTGACGACGACGCGGTCGATCTGCCGTTGCTCCGGCAGGGTCAGGGCTTGGGTGATGGAGCCTGCATCGAGGGCCAGATGACCGTTGATCAGAAACGAGGTCATGCGGCAGGTTGGGCTGGAGCCGCCAAAGCTGCCCAGGATGCGCCATTCCATGGGCAGATTGTAACCCCACTCCTGCCTCGATTTGCAAGTGATGCGTGACACCGCCTCCAGGACGGACCCCCGGTTGAGTAGAATCGCCACCGTGACCGACTCCGACTGGCTGATCTGCGAACCGTCCGCCCATGCCCGGGCTTTGGCTGGACTGGACCTGTTTGCCGTCGCCGCGCCCGCGCTTCGGGTGCTGCCGGCCGCGGAGCGCATCCTGGTGGTGAGCCGATCGCGGCAGCCGGAACGGGAGATCCTCCTGGATCGGTGCGCCGCCGACCGGGTCCCGATCATCATCCGCCCATCGGGAGGTGGAGCGGTGGTTCTGGCGTCAGGGGCGCTCACGGTCAGTGTCGTCGCCCCGACCCTTGGTCGCTCGGCCTCTCCGGAGCGGGAGTTTCGTCGCTTCTGCACGAGACTGGCCGAGGCATTGGGAGCGTGTGGGGTTCGGTCCGTCGTCACCCGAGGCGTCTCCGACCTGTGCATCGGCGACCGCAAGATCGCCGGCACCTCCCTGCGACTCTGGCGGGGCCTGGTTCTCTTCCAGGCGTCGGTCCTCGTCGACATGGACTTGGACCTGCTGGAGCACTATCTCCCCATGCCGACACGGCAGCCCGAGTACCGGCGTGACCGGGGCCATCGCGCCTTTGTGACGTCGCTGCGCGAGGCGGGCAACGCGGTCTCCGGGGAGGACCTCGCGCCTGCCTTCGTGCGGGCTCTTGGCCCCGAGCTCGGAGCGTCTTGAGCCCGGACTGGATCCCCTCACGGCGAGCGGCGCCTGCGGGAGGATTGACGGCGGCGGCGCCTTTCGTTCTAATGAGGTCAAGTCCGCCCGGCAGGGAAACGGGGTGATGGTGGCCGACCCGTGTCTGTTGCGTGTCTCGATCATGTTGGTAACCCTGCGCAAAATCAGTGAAATGCACGGGCATTATTGGTGGTTGAGGATTGAAACGGTGGCTGCCTGAAAGCAGCCCCGCGGAGGGTGACAATGAGCCGAACCGTGAAGGTGACAGTCGCTGCCGTCGGTCTGGCCCTGGCTCTGTCCGGCTGCGGAAGCGATAGTGCGGCCAAGCTTTCTTCTTGCATCGCGGCCGGCGCCGATGCGCTGCGAAGCGGAGGCCAGAGGGAGGCCACGATCACCTGCCTGCCCGACAAGCGCTCGCCGTACCTTGTCATTGTCTACCCGGACGCGCGCTCCGACGCCGACAAGAAGCTGCTTCTTCCCTTCGTCGACAAGGCCATGTCTCTGGGCCCCGGTGGCGCCGGTCTGTCGCCCATGCTGGAAGGGTGGACGGGAACCCTCGTGGTCTGGCAGAAGGGCGCACTGGTCAAGTTCAATAAGGGCTTTCGCAGCACCGCCCTGGCCAGGCAGGCGCTGGTTGCGGACAAGCCTGACGGGGCCGGGGTCACCGTGAAGCTCAAGAAGGAGGGCCTCGACGTCTACATCGTTGGGCTCTACTGAGGTCGGACGTGGAGTCGCAACGGGCGTGGCCGATATCGTGGCCATGGCCGAGGGCGGCCTCGACGTCACCCGTCGCGTTCCGGCCCGGGATCGCACGTTCTCAGCCGACTGACCCTGCGTCCAGGCGTTCCGGGAGGGTGGGTCGCGATCACGCCTTCGGGGAGATGGACGCTCCACGGCGACGTTGTTCGGCGAGGGCCCGCAGCGCCGCGTGGCGGTAGAGGTCGGCCAGGGTCGGGTAGTTGAACAGGGACTCGCCGATCTGAGCGACCGTCGCGCCGGAGCGCATGTAGGCCTGGCCGATGTGGATAAGCTCGGACGCCGCGGTGCCGACGATGTGCACCCCGAGCAGGCGCCCACTGTCCGCGTCGCACAGGAGCTTCAGGACGCCTTCAGTATCGCCGATGATCTGCCCGCGCGCGCTCATCTCGTAGCGGCCCCGCCCGACGAGGTATGGCATCCCCTGCGCCTGCAGCCTCTCTTCCGTGGCGCCGACATAGCTCACCTCGGGGATGGAGTAGATGGCGAACGGGAGGGCCTCGGTGTCGGGGAGCACCGAGGTGATCCCGAAGGCCTGTCGCATCGCCTGCCTCCCCTGCTCCATCGAGGTGGACGCAAGGGCCGGGTAGCCGATGACGTCACCGACGGCGTAGATATGAGGGTGTGCGGTCTGGAAGCCTGGGTTGACGGTCAGTAGACCATAGGCGTTGGGCTGTAGGCCGATTGTCTCGAGACCGAGGTCGGAGGTGTTGCCGTCGCGGCCGACGCAGTACAGGAGCACGTCGGTGACCGCGTTGACGCCCTTCCTCGTCCGACACATGACGCGGGGCGGCTTCTCGGGGAGGATCTGGACCGTCTCGTAGCGATCGTCGTGGACGATGACGACGCCGAGCCGCTGGAGCTCGCGCTCGAGGATGCCGACAATCTCGCGGTCGAGGTAGGGCAGGAGACGATCCCGGGTGTCGACCAGCGTCACCCGGATGCCGAGGGCGGCGAAGATCGAGGCGTACTCGATACCGACGACTCCCGCGCCCAGCACCAGCATGGAACCGGGCATGCGGGGCAGGGAGAGGATCGTCGACGAGTCGAAGACACAGTCGTGACCGAACGGCACGTCCACCGGGTGATTGGGACTCGACCCGGTGGCGATGACGATTATCTCCCCTTCCAGAACACCGGCCTGCCATCCCTGCTCGTCGAAAAGCGCCAACGTGTGGGGACCGAGGAAGCGGCCGTGACCCCGTCGTACCTCGATGCGGGACTTGGCCAGCCCGTCGTTGATCAGCTCGAGCTCGCGCTGCACCACCAGGCGCTGGCGGTAGGTGAAGTCCGCGACAGAGATCTCGGGACCCATCTCGTAGCGGATGCCGTGCAGTCGTGCCCGGGTCAGGGAGTGCACGAAGAGGGCGCTCTCACGGAGGGTCTTGGAGGGGATGGTGCCCCAATTGACACCGGTCCCGCCCACCACCTCGGCGCGCTCGACGACGACGACACGCCGGCCGGCGCGCGCCGCCTGGATCGCCGCCCGCTCACCGGCCGGCCCACATCCAATGACCACCACATCGAACTGCTCCGAGCCGCTCATGTCGCCATGCTACCAGCAGGCAAGAGGGCGATCGGCGACCGGCGGGTGCCGCGCGTCTTCAGCGATCCGGGTGGGTGGACGGGCCACGGGCCGCCGATCACGATTGGTTCGGGAGGAAGCGGGCGGCGACGTAGTCGTCGAGAAGGGCCAGGAACTGCTGCGCGAGCGCCTCGGCGTTGCCTCGCAGGGTGGCCACTTGCCGGCCCTCGACGAAGACAGGACAGGATGGGGCCTCGCCGGAACCGGGCAGGCTGATCCCGACATCGGCGTGCCGGGACTCGCCAGGACCGTTGACGATGCACCCCATGACTGCCACCTTGAGGTCCTCGACGCCCGGGAACCGCCGCTTCCAGTCTGGCATGTGCGCCTGGATGTGGGCCTCGACGCGTTCAGCCAGGGACTGGAATGTCGTGCTGGTGGTGCGGCCGCACCCTGGGCAGGTGGTGATGGCCGGGGCGAACGACCGAATGGCGAGGGCCTGCAACAGGTCGCAGGCGGCCCAGACCTCCTCGCGACGATCGCCGCCAGGGCGCGGCGTGAGGGACACACGGATGGTGTCGCCGATGCCCTCCGCCAGCAGGACCGCCATGGAGGCCGCCGACCACACCAGACCCTTCCGGCCCATGCCCGCCTCGGTGAGACCGAGGTGGAGCGGTTGGCGGGTTCGGCGCGCCAGCTCTCGGTAGACCTCGATGAGCAGCGGCGGCCGCGATAGCTTGCAGGACAGGACGATCGACGACTCGGGGAGCCCGAGGCGCAAGGCCGCCTCGGTGGACACCAGGGCCGACTCGATCATGCAGTCTGCCAGCACCTCATCGCCGCTTCTCCCGAGGGCGCGCTCGACGTTGACATGCATCGCGCGGGCGATCAGATCGGGATCCAGCGATCCGGCGTTGACGCCGATGCGCACGGCCTTGCCGCGATCGCGGGCGACGCAGCAGATGGTCGCGAAGTTGGCGTCGTGACGGTCCCCGACCCCGACGTTTCCGGGGTTGATGCGGTACTTGGCGAGGGCGTCGGCGCAGTTTGGAAACCGCGTCAGCAGCAGGTGGCCGTTGTAGTGGAAATCGCCGATCAGGGGCACCAGGCAGCCAGCCTCGTCGAGACGGCGGCGGATCTCGGGGACGAGTCGGGCCGCCTCGTCGCCGTTGACCGTGATGCGGACCAACTCGGCCCCGGCCTCGGCCAGCTCCTGGCACTGCGCCGCCGTCGCGCTGGCATCTGCGGTGTCGGTGTTGGTCATCGCCTGCACCACCACCGGCGCCCCGCCCCCGACGGTGATGCCGCTCACGCCAACCGCCAATGTGTCCTTCCGCGGCATGCTTCCTCCCAGCCCAAGGATACGCCTTCGCGTATGATTCAAAGGCAGGAGGTGCCGGTGCGCGGGTGGCCTGGCGCGACGGCGGGATGCGCATTGATGCTGGCGGCTACGAGCACTGGTGGAGGAGCGAGCGTGCAGCGCGAGGTCTGCCTGACTGTCGTGGTGACGCGCCTCCCGGCGGCCACCCCGCCCGGAGCCGAGCTGTATGTTGCCAGCAACCTCCTCGGCTGGCGACCCGACCCGAGTCACGGCCGCCTGCAGCGAGCCGGCGACGGGACCTGGGCGGTGACTCTGACCGTTCCGGCCGGGGCCCGGGTCGAGTACAAGCTGACCCGCGGCTCCTGGGAGACGGTGGAGAAGGGGCCACGCGGCGAGGAGGTGCACAACCGCGCCGTACAGGTCGGTGAGGCCGACGTTGCCGTGCGCCTGACGGTCGCCGCCTGGGCCGACCAGATCACGGCGCCGCCGCCCCATCACACGCTCACAGGCAACGTCGTCGTCATCGAAGCGTTTCCAGCTCCGGAGCTGGGCGGCACGAGGCGCCTGTGGCTCTACCTGCCGCCCGGCTACGAGGCCTCGGAGCAGCGCTACCCGGTGCTCTACATGCAGGACGGCCAGAATATCTTCGATGTCGCCACGTCGTTCGCCGGTGAGTGGGAGGTGGACGAAAGCCTCGACACACTCGTCCGGGAGGGGCGGCTGCCCGGCCTCATCGTGGTCGGAATCGACAACGCCGGCGAGGCGCGGCTGGACGAGTACTCGCCATGGCTCGATCGGCAGCTTGGCAAGGGCGGACGTGGCAACGCCTATGTCGCCTTCCTGGTCGACACCCTCAAGCCCCACGTCGACCGCACCTGGCGCACCCTTCCCGACGCGGCCCACACTGGTGTCGCCGGGAGCTCGATGGGTGGCTTGATCGCCCTCGTCGCCGGGCTGCGCCACCCCGAGGTCTTCGGACGAATCGGCGCCTTCTCCCCGACGTTCGGCTTCGCTTCCCGCATGCCCATCCGGTTCGTGCGCGCCGCCCGGGCAGGGGTGCCACAGCGGATCTATCTGGACATGGGCGCCGAGGAGACTGGCCACCCGGCCCACGACCGCGAGCTCGTGGACCTGACCAGAGCCGCGGCGGCGGCCCTGACCGACGGCGGATTCGAGGTGCGGCTGGTCGTCGATGCCCATGGCAGGCACCATGAAAGCTCGTGGGCGGCCCGCTTTCCCGAGGCCGCGACCTGGTTGTTCGGGCCATGAGCGACCTCTGCCAGCCTGCGCCTGTGGGGCCGCCGCCGGCCCTTGACACGCTCTGGGAGGGAGTCTCCGGGTCGGCGCTCGATGCGGGGGTCGTGCCTGACCTGCTGGCGCTGTGGGACTGGGAGTACGACCTCGGCTTCATGCGGCGGTTGGGATGTGCTTGCGCGGCCAGGGGCCTGGCTTTCGCAGCGGTTCGGCGCAATGCCCTGCGGGTGGTGACGCGGCTCGTCGAGCGCCGACCCCAGGCCCCGGCCGTGGTTGTCGACCGACTCTCCGACGTCCAGCCTGAGCTGGCGACGCCGCTGGGGGCCCTGCACGCCGCCGGCAGCCGCACCGTCAACCACGCGACCCGGATGGCCTGGTGCCGTGACAAGGCCACCATGCACCTCGAGCTGGTGGCGGCCGGCATCCAGGTCCCCTACGGCGTCATCATCTCGAGCGAGCACGCGGCGCGCGCTGGGGGTTTCCTCGCCGACCACGCCCATGCGCTCGGCGCGCCATTCGTCATCAAGCCGGCCGAGGGCGGTGGTGGTGAGGGCGTGGTGCTCGACGCGTCCACCACGGCCGATGTGGCGCGCTACCTCGACGAGCGAGGCTACGACAAGGTCATCCTGCAGCGTCTGGTGATGCCCACCTCCCTGGGTGGACGGCGCGGCTGGTTCCGGGTCTTCTACCTGGCCGGCGAGATCGTGCCGTGCTGGTGGGACGACCAGACGCACGTCTATCGTCAGGTCTCGGCGTGCGAGGAGGATGCCCAGGGCCTGGGCCGACTGCGGGATCTGACCGCTTCGATTGCCACCATCGCC
>DAONEV010000057.1:0-2639 GCA_035403265.1 Thermoanaerobaculaceae bacterium
TATCCCAGGATGCCCCCCAGCCCGACGAAGAGGCCGGTGATCAGCGTGTACCCGGCCCGCGAGCCCATGCCCTTGTAGGCCGGCTGGCCGATGTACGGAGTCGACTGTGCGACACCGCCGCACATCCCGGCGACGAGCGTCGCCACCGCCTCGGTAAGCAGGATGTCCCGGGTCTTGAAGTCGTCGCCGGCGACCCGTGCGCTCTCGGTGACGTTGATGCCGCCCACCACGGTGAGGATGGCGAAGGGGATGGCGATCGGCAGGTACTTGAGGGCGCCGGCGATCCCCTTGACCCACAGGAAGGTCGGGATCGGCAGCCCAACGTGCAGCTCGACCGGGGGCAGCGGCTGGAAGGTGCCGCCCACCAGCCCGAGGGGGCCGAGCGTGTAATAGAGCGCCGTGCCCACGACGATGGCGACCAGGACCCCGGGCAGGTTCTTCGGCAACCGGATGCGCGCCACCAGGTTGTAGAGGATGAGCCCAAGCGAGACCATCCCGACCAGGGGAAGACCGAAGATGTCGACGAGCGGCACGAAGCCGATGAGGGCCAGGCCAATGCCGGCCAGCGACCCCAACAATCCGGCCTGCGGCACCATCTTCTGCACCCAGCCACCGCAGAACGAGAGCACCACCTTGATGACCCCGATCATGACCATGGTGGCCATGCCGATGTACCAGGTCATCATGGCCGCCTCCTGGACCGCCATTCCCTGGGCCTTGAGCGAGATGAACGCCGGGCCGAGCACAACGAGTGCGATGCCGATCGTGGACGGCGTGTCGAGTCCCAGGGGCATGGCCGTCACCCGCGTGTTGCCCGTTCGCTTGGCGAGGCGAAACGCCATCCAGGTGTACACCAGGTCGCCGAAGAGGACGCCGAACGCTGTGCCCGGGAACATCCGGCGGTACACGATCTCGGCCGGGAAGCCAAAGGCGAAGACCAGAATGCCGGCCAGGAAGGAGAGCACCGTCAGGTTGTCGAACATGAGCCCGAAGAACCCGTTGACGTCCCCGAGGGCAAACCACTTGTAGGTGCGGGCAGACTCCTTCATCGTTCTCTCCTCGCCGCCGAATGCGGCACCGGCTCCCTCCCGGGGGTGGGCCCTCGCAAGCCGATACGCGGCTCGGGAGGGCGTTGGCCGGCGGACTGCCCGGGCATTGTAGGAACAGGCACCTCCACCGGCAAGACCCCCGCGCGCCTCCAAGCCATCGATGGCCCCGGAGCTGAGCCCGCGGCGCCGCGGTCGTCCTCGATTGCCTCCTACCCCTTCCCCGCGGTACCCTCGCCCCACCATGAACATCTGGCTCCGCGCCCTCATCGCCGTGGTGGTCGGAAACCTCCTGTGGTTCGTTGTGCTCCAGCCCCAGTTTCCGCCTGCCCTGCGGCACCGTCCATTTGCCTACGACGCCGGCCTGCTCATCGACTTCCTGCTGTGCCTGGCGCTCTACCTAGTCCTCGGGAGGGTGCGGCGCCGCCGACCCCGGGACGGCACAGGGAGCGCCCAGTCCTGAGTCAGGCACCGTGGTACCGGCCTTCTGGTCACCTCTCCCTGGCATCCGCGTCGGCCCTGAGGTAGGCTCACCGCCACGGCTGAAGGGCGACCCGTCGCCCCAGCCACCGTCCAACTCGTTGACTGGAGAGATCCATGTGCACACGCAACCTTCACCTCAAGTGGCCTGGTCTCCTGGCTGTCCTCGCCGTCCTGGCGGGGGCCGCAACCGCGCCTGCCGGCGCCTGCACCACCGCCGTCGTCTCGGGCACCGCAACCTCCGACGGGCGTCCGCTGCTCTGGAAGAACCGTGACGCCGACGACCTTCACAACCAGGTCGTCCGTCGCGAGGATGGACGCTACGCCTACGTCGGCGTCGTCAATCAGGGTGACGTGGCGGGCCTGCAGATCTGGGCCGGTGTCAACAGCGCCGGCTTCGCGATCATGAACTCGGCCTCCTACAACCTCGACGACAAGGAGACCACCGCCGAAGGCATGCTCATGAAGCTGGCGCTACAGTCCTGCGCCACCCTCGCCGACTTCGAGCGACTCCTGACCGAGACCAACCTCAAGGGCGCCCGCGACACCACGGCCAACTTCGGGGTCATCGATGCCCAGGGTGGCGCCGCCATCTTCGAGACCGGTCTGAAGACCTTCAAGCGCTTCGACGCCACGGACCCCGCCGTGGCACCCCGAGGCTACCTGATCCGCACCAACTACTCGGACACCGGCACCACCGACACGGGCTCCGGGCTCCTGCGCCGCCAGCGCGCGACCGTTCTCGTGGACGAGCTGGTCGCCTCAGGCAGGCTCGACGCGTCGGCGCTCTTGACCGATGTCGCCCGTGACATCGCCAACCCGAACACCGGCGCCTTCCCGTTGCAAGACCCCGCCGCGGCCCGCTTCGCGTGGGTCGGCGATTGCATCAACCGCGACATCACAGCCTCGGTGACGCTCATTGCCGGCGTCAAGGTGGGCGGGGACCCCGCCCTCGCCACCGCCTGGTTCATCCTCGGCCAGCCCGTTACCGGCGCCGCCGTGCCGGTGTGGGTGAAGGCTGGCACCGTCCCCGATCAGCTCGCCGCCGGCGCCGCGCCGGCACCTCTCAACGTGGCGTGCGACCACCTCAGGACGCGGCTCTATCCCACCTGG
>DAONEV010000057.1:2649-15712 GCA_035403265.1 Thermoanaerobaculaceae bacterium
CCTCGAGGTGTCGGCGCTTGCCGGCAGGGACTCTGGGGTCCTGGTGCCCCTTCTGGCCCAGGAACACCGGGCCTTCGCCGCCGTGCACGCCGCCGAGCAGGAATGGAAGGGCCGCGCTCCAGGCGCGGACGCCCTGCGGCAGCTCCAGTCCCGCCTCGCCGCCGAGACACTGGCGGCCATCGAGGCCATCCCCGCCCCCCACACCGCTCCTTGAGCCAAACGGCCGGCAACTCGCCGGCCGCGTGGCATTGACTTGCACTCCCGGACGGGTGGGGGCCTGCCCCTGCTCGTCGACTCAGTACCTCATGCCGATCCAGAACTCAGTCCTGTAGCCCTTGTCGATCGAGTCCTTGAAGTCCCACCGCTTGGCAAAGTCCCAATGGGCAGGCAACCCGAAGAGGTCCAGCGAGAGGCCGAAGCCATAGGAGGACACTGCATCCTTGAGCCGCCCGTCCTTCATGAACTGGAAGCCCTGCTTGTAGCCTGGAACCCGGATCTTCTCGCCGCCGAACTTCACGGTGTAGGCCGGCAGGTCGAACGAGGTCCCGCCGACATCGATGAAGAAGCGGCCGCGCACCGAGGTCAGGTGGAGCCAGGGCAGCACGAGGTGGTCGATGAGCGGGAAGCGCCACTCGGCGTTCAGGTATGCGGCGCGGTTGCCGACCAGCGTGCGGTAGTCGTAGCCCCGCAAGGTGTCGATCCCGCCGAAGTAGTAGAGGTTCGGCTGGTTGCCGTCGGCCCACGCGGCGTAAAGCCTGAGCGCCAGCTCGTTGCGCCGCGAGATCGGCAGGTACTGCCTGGCGTCGAGGATGTAGTCCCGCGACAGGCTCCCGCCGTTCTGGGTGTCGATGGAGTTGTTGACCGAGAGCTGCATGCGACGCCCACCGTGTGGGCCGTAGTACTGCCAGAAGGTCGTATCGCCGGTCAGGCTGACCCCCACCCAGGGGATGTTGTTCGAGATCGACGCGAATCGAGTCCCCTGATCGGTGAACATCGGGTACGAGATCGACTGGGAAATGTAGCCCACCGTCGCCTCGACGCGGTGGTAGATCGAGAACGGGTACTGGGCAAACGCTGCGGCCCCGGTCTGTCGCACCGCTTGCTGCTGGACCACCCGGTCCTCGACCGGGTTGGCGCGGTACACGTAGTACGAGCGGTCGTCGAAGACCGTCAGCCCCCACTGCAACCGTTTGGCGAGATTGAGGTAGCTCGCCGAGAAAGTCGTGTAGCCCTGGACCGAGGAGAGGAGGAGGTTGAAGCGCCGGTCGCCGTAGTTGTCGGCCAGCGAGATGTAGGTCTCCGACAGCAGGGTGTTGTCGTTGTTGATGCCGACCAGCACCTGCATGTCGTCGATGCCCAGCTTGTGACGCTTGACCGGCTCGGCCTTCTCCTTGTTGATCGCGACCGAAATGGCAGGCTCGTAGCGCTCGCGGGCCGGAGCCTCCTTGACGACTTCCTCCTTGCCGGCCGGCTTGCCCTGCGCGGGATCCGTCACGTAGAGCGACCAGCGCCCCTTGGCGTAACCCTGGAAAACGACCCGCTCGCCGTCGCGCGTCGGGATCGCCACCGGGTTGAGGGCGGCGCCGATGACCTTCGTAAGTCGTGTCAGCTCGCGAGTCTCGAGGTCGAGGGCGTAGATGTCCATGACCCCCTGGTCGCGGTCCGAGGCAAAGTACAGGCGCTTGCCGTCGCGCGAGAACGAGGTCCCCTCGTCGTCCCCCGCTCCGAAGGTGAGCTGCCGGCGCTGCGTCGGGTTCTCGAGATCGAGCTCGAAGAGCTTGGAGTAGTCGCCGGTCTGCGACGAGAACACCAGGTGCTTGCCGTCGGCCGTGAAGACCGGGTCACCGTCGTAGGCCTCGTCCTGGGTGAGGTTGGTGATCTTCCCGGATTCCAGGTCCAGTCGGTAGATGTCGGCGCGGCCGCCAGCAAAGGCATGGAAGGCAATGGTCTTGCCGTCCGGAGAGAACGCCGGCTCCATCGCCTGGTCGACGCTGATCGGAAAGCGGCGGCGGATCCGGCCCCGCGTCGAGTCCAGCAGCAACAGGTCGCGGGAGCGCTCGCGGCGGGCGAACACCGCAATGAGGTCGCCGTCCGGAGAGAACGCGAGGTCGCGGCCCCGATCCGGTCCCACCGTCAGCATCTGAGCGATGAGATACATGTACCGGGTGGTGTTGCCACTCGTCAGGTTGCGAAAGAGCTTGCGGTCGGGCACGCCGAAGAGCACCACGTCCACGTCCTCCTTGAAGGTCGTGAACGCGGCGATGAGATCGCCGGACGGGGAGGCCACCGGCGAGGTTTCGTACGTTTCCATGCGACTCTCGGTCTGGATCCTGAAGAGCTGGCCGAACTCACGCGGATCGCCCCGCTCCCCGAACGGCTGGTAGTACTTGCGCATCCACGAGCGGAATCGGGAGTCGAACTCCTCGATGTCCAGGTCGAAGGCGCGCTTGACGGCCTTACCCACGGACCCGGAGAGACTGTTGCGGAATTCGAATACGAGGTCGCGGACGCCCTCCATGCCCCACTCCGACTCCACGAACTTGAACACCATGTGCCCGTACCGGTAGGCGTCGTACCCTTGTGGGCCCTCGGCGACCGAGGCGACCCGGTCCGCCAGCGCCGCGTCGCGCATGATCGATCTGGCGCGCGCGTCCTCGTCGTCGGCAAAATACGACGCCATCCCCTCCATGAACCACTGAGGCGGGCTCGAGGTAAGCGCCTTCCCGAGCCTGCCCTGGAAAAGGATCTCGAACTGGAAAACGTGCGTGAGCTCGTGCTGGATGAGCTCCTGCAGCCCCCTGTCCGTGAGGTCCACCGGCAGCACCATGCGGTTGCGGGACGGCAGGGCGAACGCGCCCACACCCTCGGGGATGAACTCGACGAGGGTGTTGGTCTGCTCGAACTCCGCATGGGTGGCGTAGGCGATGATCGGGATCGGCTCGGAGGTGATCTGGAAGTTGAGCTTGCGGGCGAGCTCGTCGTAGGCGCTCTCGGCGAACGACGCCAGCTTCGGAAGGGACGGCTCGACCCGATCATAGTAGGAGATCCGGAAATGGGGGGTGGGGTAGACCTTCCACTGGAAGGCGTCGTACCGGACCTTGTTCTTGCCGAAGTACTGCGCTGACGCCGGCAACGACGCCAGCGCGGTCAGAGCCAGGATGGAAACCAGTCGCTTCATGGCACCCCCGTCAGGGCAGGAAGAGGAACCGCTTGGTCTTCACGGTGCGGGGCACGAACACACCCACCAGCTTGTTTTCGAGCGCGTAGAGGTTGGCAAACATGCCGGTGAACTCGTCGAAGCTGCGCTCCTCGCGCTCCTGCGTGTCCTTGAATGGCTCCTGGAAGACGAGTGCCCCGGTGCGGGCATCATACACGTTGAGCAGGATGTCGTAGGTGAACCCGGTCTGCTCCACCATCACCTGACGGTAGTAGGTGCGGCCGTCGATCGGCGACTCGTAGGACTCCATCTTCGGCTGCGTCGTGTCCTGGACCGTGAACTCGATGGAGCCGGCCACCACATAGTCGGCGCCGGCCCTGGTTCCCAGCTCGCGCCAGAACTCGGTGTCTTTCGACAGTTGCAGGGGATCCGTGGTCGACAGCCGCACCCCCTCGATGGCCGGCAAGATCACGAATTTGCCTTCCTTGCGCAGGAGCTTGCGGAGGAACCGTTCAAACTCCTGGGCGACGTCGAACTTCAGCGCCGCCGGCGCCTCGTCGCCGCGGGTCTCGCGCAGGAACGGCCCGATCTGGAGCCGCTCGTGGCCGGAGATCTGGAACTTCGACCGCAACGGCAAGGAGAGCTCGATCTCGCGCGTTCCCGCCTGCACCGCCGCCGCCGCGAGCAACACACAGAGAGCAAGGCTAAGGCTTCGCATCACCCTTCTCCTTCGGCTTCACCCCGCGCGCCAGACTGGTGTAGAACTCGGCGAGGCGGGCGTAGTTGCGCTTCAGCGCCGTGTTGGAAGGCGACTGCTCCAGGGCCTGCTTGTAGATCCCGAGCGCCTCCTCGTAACGGCCCAGGGCCTCGAGCGAGACCGCCAGGTTATTGAGGACCTTGAAGCTCTGCGGCTCCAGTTGCTGCGCGCGTTCGAAGCGGAAGTGGGCCTCTTGCCAGTACTCCCTGGCCGCCGCCTTGACCCCGGCCCGCATCTCGAAGTTCGCACTCGCCTTCGGCCGTGAGCTCGCGCAACCACCGGCCAGGACCGCCAGCGCCATCGCCATCACGCTCCAGCGCATACCACCCCCTTGAACGTCCCGGTATTATAGGCACACATGACTACTCCCTCTTTCCAGTCGCGACGTGCTCTCGCCTGGGTCCTGGCCCATCCCGACGGCGGCCGCGAGAGCCGCCGACAGGCGGGCGCCTGGCTGGCTGGTGAGGCCAGCGATCCGGGGCGCACCGCGGCGGCCGAGGCCGCGGTGCCGTTGGCGGACCGCGTCCTCCTGCAGCTCGATCGCCTGGGCTGGCGGTGGTGCGACGCCAGTGAACCCGGATTCCCACCGGGCCTGGTGGCCCTGGCGGATCCGCCCCTCGGTCTCTTCGTGCGGGGGACACTGCCGGCCGGTCCCGCGGTCGCCCTGGTCGGCGCTCGCAAGGCTTCCGCCTATGGCCGGGAAGTGGCCGAGTGCTTCGGCCGGGAGCTCGCCCGGGCTGGCGTCACCGTCGTCTCGGGGATGGCGCGCGGTGTCGATGCAGCCGCCCACCGCGGCGCCATTGCGAGCAGCGGCCCCACCGCGGCCGTCTGGGGCAGCGGCCCCGACCGCCTCTACCCGCCCGAGCACGATCAGCTTGCCGCGCAGATCGTCGCGCACGGCGCCCTTCTGACCGAGTACCCGCCCGGCAGCCCTCCGCTCGCGCATCATTTCCCCGAGCGCAACCGTCTCATCGCCGGGCTGGCGCAGGCGATCGTGGTGGTCGAGGCGGACGTCCGCTCGGGAGCCCTGATCACCGCCCGGCTGGCGCTGGAGGAGGGACGCGACGTGCTGGCGGTGCCGGGCTCGGTCTTCGCCCCGCTGTCCGCAGGCCCGAATGGGCTCCTGCGATCGGGCGCCGCTCCCGCCCTGACGGTCGCGGACATCCTGGAGGTCATCGGCGTCGTGCCTCCTCCGGCCACGCCAGAGCCACCAGCCGACGGGCTCCTGGCAGCGTTGAAGCCCGGGACGAGCGCCACCGTGGACGACCTGGCCTCCGCCACCGGCATGCCAGTGGCTGCGGTCCTCGAATCGCTCGTGCAGCTCGAGCTTGAAGGCCGGGTCGTCCGCGAGCCTGACGGCAGCTTCCGGCGTGGGCACCGATCCGCTACCGGCTAGCGCCGAGCACGAACGGCACACGCACCTTGCTCTCGGGCAGGTCGATGCGCAGCTCGTAGCGGCCGGGCTGGACGTTCTTCATGAGCGGGAAGTACAGGCGACCCGTGCACCAGCGCTCGTCATTCACCCAGATCGACTGCATGGCCAGGTTGGAGCCCGGCTCGACGAGGAAGTTGAGGGTGCACTCACGCCGCCCACCCCAGTAGCGCAGAGGCTCGGACGCCACGTCGGCTCGCAGATTCGCAGCACGGATGCTCGCGAAGGCATCGCCGAGCTCCTCCTGCCTGGGCAGCGGCACGATGTCGCCGTCCGGCGTGCGCAGGGAGATCTTCTCGCGCTTGAGCTCGACCGAGACCCGGTCGGTGCCCGTCACCGCCGCGTCCAGGATCAGCCACTCCATGCCCATGTTGATGTTGGCAAATCGGTAGGAGAGCGCCAGCTCGATGTCCGGGCCGGCGTACTTCACCACCGTGGCACCCACCTGCTCGACCGATGCCTGCTTGGAAACCGGCTTCTCGTCCTTGACCGCGGCCGACTTGCAGCCTGCCAGCGCCGCCAGACCGAGGATCGTCGCCAGAGCAAACGTCCGAGTGTTCGTCATGACCCGTTCCTCCCGCGACCGCCGCGCGGCGATCGCCTCCCTGAGACATCGTTGCAATACGCACGCCAACCGCGCTCCAATAGAACCCATATGGGTACGTTGGCATTCTCCCACTTGTTGCGCTGTCCTCCCGGGGCGACAGGGTGTACCTGGAAGGAAGCTCTTCCGTCCCCGGCCACCGGATCGGGGTCTGCGCCCACGATGGCGGGGGATCGAGAAGCGGGGCAGACGTGTTGGCACCCCGCTCGCCGGCCACGTTCCCCCGTCCATTCGGGTCGCCGATCTCCCCGCCAGCGCCGTTCCGAACCTCGATGAGCTTGACAGCGCTGCTAGAGTTCCCCGGCGGAGGTGAGGTGAGCACAGCTCTCGTCATTGTCGAATCGCCGGCCAAGGCGCGGACGCTGGGTCGCTATCTGGGGAAGGGCTACGTCGTCATGGCGTCGGTCGGCCATGTGCGGGATCTTCCCCGTAACGACCTCGGCATCGACGTCGCCGACGGCTTTGCGCCCCGCTACCAGGTGATGCCGGCGAAGCGCAAGGTCATCAACGAGATCCGGGCAGCAGCCGGGCATGCCGACGAGATTCTGGTGGCGACCGACCCCGACCGCGAGGGCGAGGCCATCGGCTGGCACCTGGCCGAGCTCCTCCGGGATTCCGGAAAACCCATCAGCCGGGTGCTCTTCCACGAGATCACGCGGCGCGCCGTGCAGGAGGCCATCGCCCACCCCCGGCCCATTGACGCGCACCTTGTCGACGCCCAGCAGGCCCGCCGGGTGCTCGACCGCCTGGTCGGCTACAAGCTCTCACCCCTGCTCTGGGACAAGGTCAAGCGCGGGCTGTCGGCAGGAAGGGTGCAGTCGGTCGCCCTCAAGATGATCTGTGACCGCGAGGCCGAGATCGAGGCCTTCGTCCCCGAGGAGTACTGGCATCTGGACGCCCTTCTGGGCGCGGACCAGCCCCCTTCGTTCGTGGCCCGCCTCGCCTTTCGTGACGGCAAGAAGCTGCACGTGCGCGACGGCGAGACGGCGGCCGCGATCCGCGGCGAGGTCGAGAACGCGCCATTTGTGGTGGCGAGCGTCGCCAGGCGGCGACGCCAGCAGAAAGCGCCACCGCCGTTCGTGACCGCCAAGCTCCAGCAGGCCGCGGCCGGGCGCTTCCGCTTCGCCGTGCGCAAGACCATGCAGCTCGCCCAGCGCCTCTACGAGGGCGTCGACCTGGGAGGCGGCGAGCGCGTCGGCCTCATCACTTACATGCGCACCGACTCCCTGCGGGTCGCGCCTGAGGCCATCGAGGCGGTGCGCGGCTTCATCGCCGGCACCTACGGACCCGAGCTGCTTCCCGACAAGCCCAACTACTTCAAGAATCGCTCCGAGGCCCAGGACGCCCACGAGGCGATCCGCCCCTCTGACCCGACCCGCACCCCGGAATCGGTGGCAGCACACCTGGAGGCGGACGCCCTCAAGCTCTACACCCTCATCTGGCAGCGCTTCGTGGCCTCCCAGATGACGCCGGCGCAGTTCGACGTCACCGACGTCGTCGTCAGGGCCGGACGGTACGGCTTCAAGGCGCGTGGCGAGGTCGAGGTGGAGCCAGGCTACCTGCGCGTCTACCGCGAGGAGGAGGAGGCGCCGCCGCCACGCAAGGTCGCGGACGCCGACGACGAGGAGCCGACGACCCGCAGGCTGCCGCCTCTCGCCGAGGGACAAGTGCTGCGGCTCGAGAAGCTGGACGCCCTCCAGAAGTTCACACAGCCACCTCCGCGCTTCACCGAGGCCACCCTCGTCAAGGCGCTGGAGGAGAACGGCATTGGCCGGCCATCCACCTACGCGCAGATCATCTCGGTGATCTCCGACCGCGACTACGTCAGCAAGGAGAAGGGCGCCTTCTCCCCCTCGGAGCTCGGCAAGCTCGTCAACCGGTTGCTTGTCGGGTCGTTCGCGGACCTCATCAACGAGCGCTACACGGCGCGCATGGAGGAGGAGCTGGACGCCGTGGCCGAGGGCAAGGAGGACTGGCGACAGACCCTCAACCGGTTCTGGGGCGCCTTCGAGGCCGACCTCCGGAAAGCCGGCAGCGAGATGCAGTCGGTCAAGCGCCAGGGGGTCGAGACCTCCGAGCGTTGCCCGACCTGCGGCTCGCCGATGATCCTGCGCTTCGGCCGCTACGGGGAGTACCTGGCCTGCTCGCGCTATCCGGAGTGCCGCACGACCCGCGAGCCGGGCGCCGTGCAACCCACCGAGGAGACCCCAGTCTGTCCAGAGTGCGGCGCCGGGATGATCCAGAAGCGGTCCCGCTTCGGACCGTTCTGGGCATGTTCCCGCTACCCGGAGTGCAAGGGCACTCGCCGCCTCACCAAGGGGCCCCAGAGCCCCAACACTCCTTCCGGCGTGCGCTGCCCCCGGGAAGGCTGCGACGGCGAAGTGGTCGAGAAGCGCTCCCGCCGCGGCAAGCCGTTCTGGGGCTGCAACCGCTACCCCAAGTGCACCTTCACCCTCAACGCCCGGCCGCTGCCGCGGCCCTGCCCGACCTGCGGCGCCGTCTTCGTCCTCGAGAAGAAAACCGTGCGCCGCGGCACGGAGTGGGTCTGCGCAACAGAAGGCTGCACCTACCGCGTCCCGGCCGAGTGACAGGGCACACGCGCATGGTCATGGTGGTGGGGGGCGGGCTCGCCGGGTGCGAGGCGGCATGGCAGCTCGCCTCAGCGGGCGTCGACGTCGAGCTCTGGGAGATGCGCCCGGCAACGCTCACTCCGGCGCATCGCACCGGCGATCTCTGCGAGCTCGTGTGCTCGAACTCCCTGCGCTCGGACAACCCCAGCAACGCCGTCGGGCTCCTCAAGCGCGAGATGGAGGCCATGGGCTCCCTCGTCCTTGCGGCGGCGCGCGCCGCGGCGCTCCCGGCTGGCGACGCCCTGGCCGTGGACCGCGAAACGTTCTCACGGCACATCACCGAGACGCTCGCCTCCCACCCGCGGATTCGAGTCGTGCGCCGGCAGGCGACTGCCATCCCAGACGGCCCGGCGATCCTCGCCACCGGCCCCCTCACCTCGCCGCTGCTGCATGCCGCTCTTCAGGAGCTCCTGGGTGAAGGGTCGCTCTCCTTCTTCGACGCCGTTGCCCCAGTCGTGACGGCCGACTCTCTCGACCTGGGCGTTCTCTTCGCCGCCTCACGGTACGGCAAGGGCGGCGGCGCCCACTATTTGAATGCCCCCTTCGACCACGACCAGTACGTCGCCTTCGTTGTCGCGCTGCGCCAGGCCGAGAGGGTGCCGCTCCACGAGTTCGAAAAGGACATCCCGCACTTCGAGGGTTGCCTGCCGATCGAGGTCATGGCCGAGCGCGGCCTCGACACCCTGCGCTACGGTCCCATGAAGTCGGTGGGGCTGGACGACCCGCGGACGGGCCGGCGCCCCTACGCGGTGGTGCAGCTCCGCCAGGACGACCTGGCGGCCGAGCACTGGAACCTGGTGGGCTTCCAGACGCGCATGACGGTGAGCGCCCAGAAGGACACCCTCCGTCTCATTCCAGGCCTTGCCAACGCCCGCATTGCGCGCTTCGGGATGGTGCACCGTAATTCGTTCGTGTGCGCCCCCCGCCATCTGGACAGCAACCTCCGCATCAAGGCCAGGCCGGACCTCCACCTGGCGGGCCAGCTCACGGGTGTCGAGGGCTATGTCGAGTCGGCCGCATGCGGTTTGCTCGCGGGGCTCTTCCTGGCCTGCGAGCTGTCCGCCGTGGAGCCACCGGCGCTCGCCCACTGGACCGCCCACGGCGGCCTCGTCCGCCACCTCACCGAGCGGCCTCCCCACCTCTACCAACCGTCCAACGCCGCGTGGGGGCTGATGACCGAGCCACCCATCCCGCTGCCGCGGGACAAGGGCAACCGTCGCCAGGTGGCGAGTGCGGCGGCACTGGGCGAGATCATCCGCTGGCGCGCCTTGCTGCCTTTCCCGACTCCCCACCCGGTCTGCTGACGCGGGCCGTCCCGACCGGCGGCGGCTCGACCTCAGTCCGGCGGGCTGTCGCCGAAGCAGATGCCGAGCTCGCGGCCGGTCTGGATCGTGTCGCAGGTGAGCGGCACGGTTCTCGATCGTCCGATGGCCTCGGAGAGGGGCACGGCGCGCACCTCGGGCGGATCGAGAGCGACCATCACACCGGTCTGGCCGGCCGCCACCAGCCGCACCGCGGCAGCCCCGAAGCGCAGCGCCAGCAGCCGGTCGAAGGTCGTCGGGCTCCCGCCGCGCTGAAGGTGCCCCAGCACAACGGCCCGCGTTTCCTTGCCGGTGCGCTCCTCGATCTGTCGGGCGACCTGCTCGGCGATGCCACCCAGCCGGACCTCCCTCCCCGACTCCTTAGGGCCCCGCGTCACCATCTCGCCACCCGCCGGCTTGGCGCCCTCGGCGACGACAACGATCGAGAAGCGGCGACCCTCGCCCTCGCGCTCCATGACCTTGTCGCACACCATCTCGATGTCGAAGGGAATCTCCGGGATGAGGATCACGTCCGTGGACGCCGAGACGCCGGCATTGAGGGCGATCCACCCGGCATAGCGCCCCATCACCTCGACCACGAAGACCCGGTCGTGAGCCTCCGCCGTCGAGTGGAGGCGGTCCAGGGCGTCGGTGGCGATGCCCACCGCGGTGTCGAACCCGAAGGTGATAACGGTGCCCGCCAGGTCGTTGTCGATGGTCTTGGGAACCCCCACCACCGGCATCCCCTTCTCGTGGAACCGCTGGGCAATCGAGAGCGAGCCGTCCCCACCGATGGCGATCAGCGCATCGATGTTGAGCTTGTGGAAGTTGGCCACCACCTCGTCGGAACGGTCCACGACAACCATCGAGCCGTCGGCGTTGCGGTACGGCAGCTCGAACGGATTGCCCTTGTTGGTGGTACCCAGGATGGTGCCTCCCAGGTGGGTGATGCCACGCACCGACTCGCGGGTCAGGGGGATGATCTTCGAGGTGTCGAGCAGCCCTTCGTAGCCACGATGGATGCCCAGAACCTGCCAGCCCCGCCGCAGCGCCGACAGCACGACTCCGCGGATGACCGCGTTGAGCCCGGGAGCATCGCCGCCTCCGGTGTTGACCGCAATCCGCCTGATCGCCCTGGCCATGGCCGTCCCCTCCACGTCGGCAGCGCCTGCCTCGATGTTCTGGCCGGAAGTCTAGGAGCCTGTCCGACAAATGGGAAGGCCAACCTTCTCCGAGCGGCTTCAAGGATGACTCCCTGATCGAGGCGACTTTCGATCGGTGGGGAAAGGTCGGCGTCGGAGAGTAAACGTTTTCTGCCTTTCATCACCCCAGACCAGGCCACCCGAATTCAACATCAGGTCCGAAAATCGACTTAACTCTCTTGGACCAAAAATCTTCTTGACCGCAATCAAGACCGTCGGGAGACTCCTGAGACCCGACTCCACCCCCCCTTGACAGCCTGCCAGGTGGGGTTCTAGAGTAACCTGCGTGTAAACGTTTACGGTAAGTCCTGTGGCAACCACCAAGACCTCCGCTGCAGACCGGGGCCGCCACCTTTCGGGTGACGGTCGAATGAAGGTGTCATGAGCGTCACCATCAAAGACCTGGCTCGGGCGGCGGGTGTTTCGGTCGCCACAATCTCACGTGCTCTCAACAACAAAGGACCCGTTTCCGACCCGGTTCGTGAACGTATTCTCTCGCTGTCGGCCGAGATGCACTACGTGCCCCACGGTGCCGCCCGCAGCCTTGTCACCACCAGGACCAACACCATTGGTGTGCTGCTGCCCGACATCTGCGGCGAGTTTTTCTCCGAGCTCATCCGGGGCATCGACCTGGCGGCCCGCCGGCATGGCTACCACCTGCTCGTCTCCGGGTCCCACGGCGACCGGGCCGAGGCTGCCGCCGTGCTGCAGGCGACTCGCGGCCGGGTGGACGGCCTGATCGTCATGTCGCCCGACATCGACGGCGATACCTTGCGGGCGACCCTTCCGGACAGTCTGCCGATTGTGTTGCTGAACTCCCCCAGCCGCGACGAGGAGTACGACTCCATCCGCGTCGACAACTATGGCGGCGCCTTTGCCATGGTCCGTCACCTCGTGGACCTCGGGTATCGCCGGATTGCCCACGTCGGCGGTCCGGCCGCCAACCACGACGCCCAGGAGCGGTTGCGCGGCTACCGCGAGGCGCTGGAAGCCCTGGGTGCCGAGCACCAGGCGGAGCTCGAGGTGAACGGCGAGTTCACGGAGACCGGCGGTTATCAGGCCGGAAAGCACCTGCTCTCGATGTCGCCGCGGCCTCAGGCCGTATTCGCCGCCAACGACGTCACCGCCGTCGGCGTGCTGTGCGCCTTCACTGAGGCCGGCGTGCGGGTCCCCGAGGACATCGCTGTCACCGGGTTCGACGACATCCCGATCGCCCGCTACATCACGCCCCCATTGACCTCGGTACAGGTGCCCATCGAGACCCTTGGCACGCGCGCCCTCGAGCGCCTGCTGCTCGCCATCGACCTCAAGAACCACCACGAACGGGTTCGCGAGGTACTGCCAGCGACCCTGATGGTGCGACAGTCCTGTGGCGCCAACACGGGCACCACGAGGCCGATGCGGCGGGCCACCCCGCGGCGGAGGACGCCGTGATCTTTCCCGGTCTTGTGCGACAGCGAGATTTCTCGTTGGTGACGAACCTCTTCGAAAACAACCAACTCAAGTCAAGGGCTCGAAAGGAGGAAGATGCGATGCGTGGCAAGACAAGGAAGTGCGAAGCGATAGGGTGGTCTGTGCTCCTTCTCCTGGTCCTCGTGGTGGCCACGGGACAGGTGGCAGCGCAGACCTCCACCGGGGCCATCAAGGGCACGGTCGCCGACGCCGGCGGCCCCCTCCCCGGGGCGCAGCTCACCGCCGTGAACACGGCGTCAGGCCTCAAGTACGACGGTAACTCGCGGGAGGATGGCGGCTTCCTGATGAGTGGACTGGTGCCCGGCACCTACCAGTTGACCGCAACCATGGACACATTTACGCCTTCGACCGGCACGGTGGTCGTGCAGATCGGCCAGACCGCCACGGTCGCCTTCGTCCTCACCCCGACCACCCAGGTCACGGCCCAGGTCACGGTGACCGCGAAGGCTTTCGAGGTGGCGCCGGTCCGATCCTCGGAGGTGGCGACAGTTGTCACCACCCAGCAGA
>DAONEV010000058.1:0-15669 GCA_035403265.1 Thermoanaerobaculaceae bacterium
TCACGGTGGGGGGGATCAAGAGGGCCCCGTTCGCACGGCGCGAGCGGGGCCTTCGCTTTTCCGGCGCGGGCGCGCTCAGCTCTGGCCGCGGTCCCTGCGCTCCTTGATGATGGTCGCCAGCCGCCCCTTGATCCGCTCGTAGCGCTTGCGGAGCGTCACGGCGTCCACCACCCGCCCCTCCACCGAGAGCACCTCGGCGACCTCCTCCCAGGTCAGCTCCTGGTCGAGCCGCGCTTGCAAGGCGACACGTTGCACCGTGCCGCCGGCCGCGAGCACCGAGCGGATCATGTCGGCGTGCTCTCCCTTCACCTCGGTGGAGATCTTCCCGGCCCCCTGGCGCAGCTCGTCAGGCACGAGCGCGACGAGCCAGAACGGTGCCCGCAGGTCGATCTGGCCGGCTGCCACGGCCGTACCCACGAGGGTGCGACCCGTGACCCGAGCGGTCAGGGCGGTGCGCACTCCAGCCTCGTCGCCGGCCATGAGCAGCTCGGCGGAGAGGAGCGCGAGCGCGACGCCCGGCTCGCCGTCCTCCTTCGCAAGGTAGAACGGCACGCCGCCGACCGTTTCGGCGTGTCCGCCCCGGGCCACGATCGCGGCCCCCAGACTCGTCGGATCGAAACGACCACCGAGCAGTGCGAGGGCGTGACTGTCGCTCTCCCGGGCGGTGGTCGCAATCACCATCAGGTCGACGTCACGCAGCGGATCGAGGCCCGCGTCACGAAGGAAGCGGTGTAGATCGGAGTCGATGCCGGTCCAGCCGGCCTCGTGGTCGAGGATCCACGCCTGAATCAGGGGATGGGCGCGCAGCACCGCGGCGTCCACGGCCATGACCACCTTGGCGTCGGCGGGGACGTACCGCAGCAGGTCGCTGGTAGTCGGCGGCGCCGCCAGTGCCGGGGAGGCCAGCAGCGTCAAGGCGATCGACAGGCGCAACAGGGTCTTCATCGTGAACCTCCTAGTAGCTCTTGCGTTGGAAGACGGCCACGGCGACGGCGAGGCAGCCGGCGCCGAAGGCGAGCGTCGTGCCCATGGCCATCAGGGAAGGCTCGCCCTTGCCCATGACGAGCTGCACCACATCCCGTCCCAGCTCGCCGCTCTTCGGCAGCAGCCAGTAGAGGCCGTGCACGACCGAGGCGGCGAGGCGTGAGTCCATGGCCGCCGCGATGTGCTTGTGGGCCGCGAGCGGCATGGCAATGATGTAGATGGCGTAGGGCAGCATGATGGAGAGCGGCGTGGAGCCCGAGAGGACGCCGATCAGGTACATGAACCCGAGGTATGAGAGGAAGACGAGAGCGATGATGCCACCTGCCAGCAGGAGGCGGGGGTTCCAGACTCCCGTCTTGAGCGAGATGACGACGAAGACGCCGCCACACAGGAAGGCGAGGTTGGCGAGGACGAGGGTGATGGCTCCCACGAAGCGGCCGAGCAGGA
Organism: Thermoanaerobaculaceae bacterium; assembly: GCA_035403265.1. Taxonomy (GTDB): domain Bacteria; phylum Acidobacteriota; class Thermoanaerobaculia; order Thermoanaerobaculales; family Thermoanaerobaculaceae; genus JAAYVZ01. Next base: position 1,432 of record DAONEV010000058.1, read on the forward strand.
GGGTCGTACGGCTCACCGGCCGGGACAGGTAGAGGTCCACGGTGCCGCGGTGCACAAGGTTGGGCACCTGGGAGCCGGTGGCGAAAATGGCCAGAAAAACTCCGAGGCCGTAGAGCATGGCCGCGAACGCCGACTCGCCGGTGGTGACGACCGTCTCGATGGGCGTCTCGCCGTGGAGGTCGAAGGCCTTCCCAAAGAGGGAGCCCGCGGCCAGGGACCCGTCCACGATGTCGAGGTTGAGGGCGAAGGTGAGGACCAGCAGAAAGAGGGTCGAGACGATCACGAAGCCCAGGAGCGTGTAACGCGCCAGCACTTCCCGCCAGGTGTCGACGACGAGGGCCCAGACCTTCATGGCGTGCGCTCCTCACCTACCAGCTCGATGAAGACGTCCTCGAGCGCGGCCCGCTGGGCGGTCACCTCGGCGATCAGCAGGCGCTCGCCGCGCAGTCCGTCCAGCATCCGGTTGAGGGTGTCCAGGTCGGGCACCTCGACGTCGATGTGCCCGTTGGTCGCCGCCGCACGAAAGAAGTCCAGGCACGCGGCCGGGGCGTGCTGACCCTCAGCCAGGCGGATGCGGAAGCGGTGGGTGGGGCGCGTCAGATCCTCCACGGACGCCTCACGCAGCAGGCGGCCCTGGTGCAGGATGGCCACCCGGTCGCAGGTCCGTTCGACCTCGGAGAGGAGGTGCGAGTTGATGAAGATCGTCGTGCCGCGCTCCCTGGCCGCGAGGAGCACGTCCCGGATGTGACGCCGGCCCACCGGGTCCACCCCGTCTGTGGGCTCGTCCAGGAAGAGCACCTCCGGGTTGTCGAGGAGCGCGCAGGCAAGGCCCAGACGTTGGGTCATCCCCTTGGAATACCGACTGATGCGGTCAGTGCCCCGCTCATGGAGGCCGACCAGGTCGAGGAGCTCGGGGGTCCGGCGGGTGATGGTGGCCTCGTCCATCCCGGCCAGCCGACCGAACAGCCGCATCGCGGCGTCCCCGGGCAGGTAGCCCGGGAACCGGTGGCCTTCGGGCAGGTAGCCGACACGACGACGGGCCCGAGGGCGACGCGGGTCGATGCTGCGCACCTCGACCCGCCCGGTCGAGGGCCTGGTCAGCCCGAGCAGGATCTTGACCAGGGTGGTCTTGCCGGCGCCGTTAGCGCCCAACAGACCGAATACCTCGCCCGAGTGAACGGAGAAGCTCACTCCGTCAAGGGCCTGGACCCGGCGGCGAGGGGAACGGAACTGTTTCCCCACCTCATCGACGCGAATCACGGTGGCTGGCTCGCTCACAACTGGTACTACGAATGCCGCGGAAGGAATGTTCCCCGGCGGGCAGGAATGGGAGCTGGCAGGTGACCCCGCGGATGGCGCCCAACCGAGGGCAGGTGTACGATTCGCACTCCGTGAGGGGAGAGATCATGAGCCTTCCGCCCCATGACGTCCTGAACCTGGAGCTGTCCGAGGCCGGTGCACGCCGCATCGCCTGGGCCGATCGCAACATGCCCGTGCTGGCCTCGATCCGCGAGCGCTTCGTGCGGGAGAAACCCCTTGCGGGTCAACGTGTGGCCGCCTGCCTGCACGTCACCAGTGAGACCGCCAACCTGGTGCGCACTCTGGAGGCGGGCGGTGCCGAGGTGCGGCTCTGCGCCTCCAACCCGCTTTCCACCCAGGATGACGTGGCTGCGGCGCTCGTGTCGAGCTACGGCATTCAGACCTTCGCCATCAAGGGTGAGGACAACGCTAGCTACTACCGGCACATCCGGGCCTGCCTCGAGTTCCATCCGACCCTGACCATGGACGACGGCGCCGACCTCGTGTCCTCGATGCTCTTCGTGGCGCGCGGCGAGCTCGACGGTGTGCATCCCGAGGTCCGGGCCTTCGCTGCCGACATCGGCGACGACGGGCGCCAGCAGCTCCTTTCGGGCGTGCTGGGCTCCACCGAGGAGACGACCACCGGCGTTATCCGCCTGCGGGCCATGGAGCGGGACAGCGTCCTGCGGTTTCCGGTCATTGCCGTGAACGACTCCGACACCAAGCACCTCTTCGACAACCGCTACGGCACCGGCCAGTCGACCGTGGACGGCATCCTGCGCGCCACCAACCTGCTGATCTCCGGCATGACGGTGGTGGTGGCCGGCTACGGCTGGTGCGGGCGCGGCGTGGCGATGCGCGCCCACGGCATGGGCGCGCGGGTGGTGGTGACCGAGGTCGACCCGGTGAAGGCGCTCGAGGCGGCGATGGACGGCTGGATGGTCATGCCGATGCGCGAGGCCGCGAAGATCGGCGACATCTTCGTCACCGTGACCGGCAACACCCGGGTCATCGGCACCGAGCTTGCGCCGCTGTTCAAGAACGGCGCCGTGCTTGCCAACTCTGGACATTTCGACGTCGAGCTCGACGTCCCGGGCCTGCGTGCCCTCGCCGTCGAGCGATGGGAGGCACGGCCGTTCGTCGAGGCGCTCAAGCTCGCCGACGGCCGGGTCATCCACATCCTGGCTGAGGGCCGTCTGGTCAACCTGTCGGCGGCCGAGGGGCACCCGGCGGTGGTCATGGACATGTCCTTCGCCAACCAGTCGATGGCCGCCGAGTACCTGGTGCAGCACGCCCACGAGCTGCAGCCGCGGGTCTACCGGCTGCCCGAGGCGCTCGACAAGGGCATCGCCATCCTCAAGCTCGCGACCATGGGTCTGCGGATGGACGTCCTGACCGCCGAGCAGGAAGCGTACCTCCAGAGCTGGCGGGAAGGAACCTGACAGGGGATTGCAGGAGCGCCACTCCTGCCGCGACAGGTGGGCGCCGACCTCCGGGCGGCGCACCCGAGCGCACCGCGCGAAGCCCCATCTGCGGTAAGCTTCGCCGGAAAGGAGCTGCCATGAGACACGTAGTTCTGAGCATTGCGATTCTGGGACTGATGGTAGGGGTGGCGACCGCCCAGCCGACCCCGGGCCGGCAGACGCCGCCAGCCGCCGTCACTCCGGGCGACAACCAGAAAGGTGGGCCTGCCGTGATCACGACCGAGAGCGGGCTGCAATACCAGGATCTCAAGGTGGGCACCGGCCAGGTTGCGGCGGCCGGTCAGACCGCCGTCGTGCACTACACCGGCTGGCTCACCGACGGGACCAAGTTCGACTCCTCGGTCGGCAAGCAGCCGTTCACCTTCCCGATCGGCGGGCACAAGGTCATCAAGGGCTGGGACGAGGGCGTCGCCGGCATGAAGGTCGGCGGCACGCGCAAGCTCACGATCCCCGGGAAGCTCGCCTACGGTGAGCGCGGCTACCCCGGCATCATTCCGCCCAACGCCACCCTCGTCTTCGAGGTCGAGCTTCTCGACCTGAAGTAGCAAGAAGAAGGGCCTCAGACCTCAGACCTCAGGAAAAGCAGACGTCAGACCTCAGCTCCCCCGCCCCTCCGATTGGGCGGGGGAGCTTCTGCTTGTGGGTCGCCTCGCGGATGGGTGGGTGGTCTTCCTGGAGCCTTGAGCCCGGGCGGGTGGTGGCACGACGGTCACCCCTCCCGCCTGGGACGGCCAGTGACCACCGGCCGCTACTCCGTCCGGAAGAGGGAGAGCTCAGGCGAGAGGGTGGCGGCGTGGTGGCCGATGGCCATCGGCCGTGGGTGGGGGAGCTGAGGCCTGAGGCCGCGGGGATCGGGTGGGTGGAAATCCGAGGTCGGGAGGTGGGGTGGAGGAAAAGAAAAAGCCCCGGTCTTCGGACCGGGGCTGTCGTGTTGCGAGAGTGCTGCGATTAGAAGCGGACGCCGAACGACACCGTGTAGGTGCGTGGGGCCTGGTAGTCGGCAGTGCCGACTGGCTTGCCGAAGTTGACGCCCTTCTCCCAGTTGTAGCCGCCGGCCTTGCAGGTGGCCGCAGAAGAGCCCTGCGGGCACTCCTTGGGGGCGGTGGTGAAGGGGTTGAAGAGCAGCCACGACGTGCCGTTGGCGCGGGTGTAGACGCTCGTATTTACGTTGGTGACGCCGTGCTCGTTCAGGAGGTTGGTGACCTGGGGGTGGATGAAGAGCGAGATGTCGCGCCCCAGCGCCGGGATCTTGAACTCATAGTCGAAGTCGAGGTCGGTTCGGGTGATGTTGTCGGTCCGGTACGCACCACGTTTGGAGAAGTAGTAGTTGACTGTAGCAGGCCGCCGGGCGTAGCCCGGGTTCGTCACGTAGGGGTAGGAGTAGATCGGCCCAATAGCCTCATACGGCGTGCCCGAGAAGTAGCTCTCCATGATCGACACCGAGAGCTTGTGGTGCTTGGACGAGATGAGGTCGACCACGCCGAACACGCGGGCGCGGTGGCGCTGGTCAGCGGATAGGTCGCCCTTCGGGCTGGTCCAGCTTTCCTGCTTGAACTCGGGGTAGTAGAACGGGTTGGCGGTGTTGGATGTCGGGCCCGAACCCGCGCTCTCACCCTCGTAGTTGCCGCGCAAATGGGACCAAGTGTAATTCCCACCGATGTTGACGCGATCCGTGACGCGATAGGACGCCTGCAGGTTCACACCGTCGTACTTGCGCTCGAGGAAGTTACTGTTGCCGATGATCTTGCGGTCATCCCGGAGCGTGTCGAAGACCACAACCTGTCCAGTGTCCATGGTGACGCGAGTAAAGTACATGTCCTTGGCCTCGCGGTGAATGTAGTCCACCCGGACCAGGCCGTTGGAACCGAGTCGCTTGGTGATGCCGGCAGTCATTTCCTCGTTGTAGGGCGACTTGAGGTTGTTGCCGACCACGAGCGAGATTCCGGAGAGTGTGCTGTAGGCGAAGTCCCGGCCGACCGGGCCACCCCACGAGGTCGTGCCTTTGGCGAACAGCCAGGCAAAGACCTCCTGGAGCACCTGGTGCACATTCAGGCACGAGCTGATCGTTGCGGCCGTGCAGTCCTGGTTGATGTCGGGCCCCTGGTAGTAGAAGCCGAGCGACGACGGGCTACCGCCGCCCTGGCTGGCGATTGACCCGGCGATGGCAGTCACGTAGTGGGCATACCCGGCGTTGACGACCCAGTTGCCATCGCCCTTGATGTCCCAGGACATGCCAAAGCGCGGACTGATCCGGCTATCCTTGGCCACCGTGTTGTGGGAGGCGTCCTGGCCGTCATTCTTGTCGTAGCGGGCGCCGAGGTTGAAGCTCAGGTTGTTGGTCAACCGCCAGCGGTCGTTAAGGAAGATGGAGTTGGTGCGGAAGTTGGTGCCCTTCGACGAGGCCAGAATCGCCCAGTAGGTGAAGTCGGAGGCGACGTTGCCTTCGCCCCCGGTGACCAGGGGAATCGGCTCATGCAGGACTGGATCGAGCAGAATCGTATCGTCGTCCGCCCGGAGGTACGCATCGGGCCAGTACACCCAGTCCGAGCCCGACTGGTGGTTGTTGGCCTTCCGCATGTCGTTGAACGAGTCATAACCGAAGACCACGTCGTGGGTGCCCATGTTCTGGGTGCTCAAGAACCAGGAGCCCTTGAGCATCCAGTCCTCGTTGTCGCGCTTCTCGACGTCGCAGACACCGCAGAAGTATGGCGAGTTCGAGAGGACACCCTCGTAGTTGTCCTGAACTCGGGTGCCGAGGATCTTGTCCTTGTAGTCTCCGCCCGAGCCCTCGAACGTGAAGGTTCGCTTCGAGTACTGGCCTTCCACGAAGAAGTTGTCGGTGAGCACGCCGTTGTAGTTGATCGCCAGCAGGTCCTGGGGGAGCTTGCGCGACTTGTCGAGCGCCGACAGGGTGACGGCGTCGCCGAAGGCGTCGTTGTTGGTCTGCGTGGTGTTGATCTTCATGTAGGAGCCAATGAAGCGGTGATTCGGGTTGAGCGCGAAGGTGAGCTTGCCCTCGTACCGCTGCTGGTCCGTGCCGGTCTTGTAGGCGATGTTCGTGTTGTAGGTCTGGGCGCCGAGCTCCGTCTTGCGAGAGCGGCCTGCAGCGAAGAACCACAGCTTGTCCTTGATGAAGAAACCGCCCAGCGTCAGCTCGTAGGTGGTGTTGACCTTGTCGACCTGCGAGGCGTACCTGGTCTTGGGGGTCTTGTCCTGCCACTTGTCGTTGTCAAGTGACAGCCGCAGGGAGCCCGAGAAGTCGTTGCCACCCGACTTGGTCAGGGTGTTGACGACACCACCGGCGAACCGGCCGTACTCGGCCGAGACGCTCGCGGTTGAGGTTGTGGTCTCCTGGATGGCGTCCTCGATGTAGAGGGTGTTCGGCGTGTTGCGGACGTTGTCCATGACCGCCACGCCGTTCACCAGGAAGAGGTTCTCGTAGGACAGGGCGCCGGAGATCACGAGGTTGCCCGAGGGGCCGGTGCCGGCGACGCCCGGGGTCAAGGCCGCGACCGCGGTCATGGTGCGACCGACCGGCAACTGGTTGATCAGCGACTGCTCGAAGGTCGTCGCCACCTGGCCGGAGGTCGAGATGGTCTCGTACGACCCGGTGACGGTCACCTCTTCCGTCACCTGCGACATCGGCATCGCGGCGTTGACGGTCGAGGTCTGCGCGGCGTTGAGCTTGACGGGGGACTCGAGGGTCGAGAACCCCTGCAGCTCGAACTTGACGACGTACTCGCCCGGGGGCAGGAACCGGAAGATGTAGTCGCCGTTGATCGTCGTCACGGCGGTACGGGTGCCCTGCAGGTTCGGTGACGCCACGGTCACCATGACGCCTGGCAGCGCGTCACCCTTGTCGTCGGCCGCGCGGCCGGTCAGGGTGCCGGTGGGGACTTGCGCCAGGGCTGGCAGAGCGATTGCCAGGGCGCATAGCACGATGAGAATCCTCTTTGACATCGTTTGCACTCCTCCTTCTCCTCGGAATGGAACGGGCAGTTTGGTCGTCCGGTTTCTGCAGCGATCTCACCCGATCTCGCCGGCTCCGATCGCCTGCCCTTTCGCGATCGGCACGGGCAGCAGAAAACTACACTTCTCTTCGAAATGCAAGTGGTCTGCCAGCCCTCGGGACGCCCGGTGAACCCAGAAGTGTGGAGTTTGTTCGAGATGCCGAACTACCGTGCGGGATGTCGGATTTTGCCGCCCGCCGGCCGCGCCTCGGCCTCGTCGTCACCAGGGGTCGCACGCGTCCGTCTGCGGCTCCACCTGACTCGCTGATGGACTGCCTGGGTGATCCTCTGACTGTCGGTCAGTCCTGGAACGCGAACTTGCCGAGGACCTGTCCCTTGACGCCGACGAGCTCGATGGCGAGGGTGTGCTCCCCGTGCTTGCGGCTGGGGCCGGCGAAGACCAGGACGTAATGCCCGGCGATGGCGCCCTCGATCCGCATCACCGCCTGGTCGGGGAAGTTGTTGGTCTTGATGTAGAACCCGCCCGTGTCCTCGGCCACCTGCTCGAGGCCCACCTCGAGGGTGTGGTAGTCGGCATCGGTGACGTCGATGGCGTACACGGAGACACGCCCGGTCATGAGCTCGTAGCGGGCCCGAGCGTAGTCGGCTCCCATCGACACCCTTTGCCCGAACAGGTACCCGAGCCCCCACCCGAAGAACATGACCGACTTGTTACCCGGCAGCTCCTTGAGCGCCCTGGCGAGGACCAGCAAGCCCTTCTCGGGGGAGGCGGCGTCCTTCGCTGCCTGGAAGTCGAGGAAGGCGGCGAGGGACGGAAACGGGTGGGCGGGCAGGGGCTTGACCTTGCCGGACAGGATCGCGTCGTGGATCGCCCGCTTGACCCGGGCTCGATCGGTGGTGAAGTCGACCCGGAGCTTGAGGTGGGAGTCGTAGGAGACGACGGCGACCTGGTCGTCGGGCTTCAGGTCATCCAGCACCTTGATGGCGCGGCTCTTCATGCGCATGTGCCCGGTCAGGCGGACGCTCTCGAAGCCGGCCTGGAAGAAGAAGACGAGAAGACGCCCGCGGGGAGCCGGCGCGGCGCCAGCGACCGACGCCTGCTCCGGAGTGAGGCCCTCGGAGTAGGCCTCGGAGCCCTCGACCCACTCGACGCTGTCCAGGTTCGCGGGTGCACCATCGACGAGAAGGCGGAAGCTCCCGGGTCCAAGGCCGCGGATCGGTTGCCCCTTGCTGTCGACGACCCGGACATCCGCGACCACCCGCCGCACCTCGACTTCGGCGGAGTAGGTCGGCAGCGGCGTCGGGGCCTGCGCCCGCGCCTGACCTCCGCCGGCCAGGGTGATGATCGCGACGAACCAGGCCGCGAGCCCGACCCCGGAGGCCTGACACGGGGCCCCGATCCAGGCCTTCGCCTGGGCACTCAGTCCGTCTTCGTGGCCCATGGCAGCTCCTCCAGGTCGACGTTACCTCCGGATAGGATGATTCCCACGCGCTGTCCGCCGAGGTCCAGCTTGCGCTCGAGCAGCGCCGCAAGAGGGACGGCCGAGGACGGCTCGATGATCAGCTTGGCGCGTTCCCAGACCAGGCGCATGGCCATTACGATCGATTGCTCGCTCACCGTGACGATGCCTCGCACGTGCTGGCGGATGATCGCGAAGGTCCGCTCGCCGAGCGAGGTGCGCAGACCATCGGCAATCGTCCGGGGATCGAGGCTTGGCACGAGCCGGCCCTGCTGGAGGGACCGGAACGCGTCGTCCGCTCCGGCCGGCTCGGTGCCCCAGACGGCCGTTCCGGGGGAGACCCCGGCGGCCGCCAGGCAGGTGCCGGACAGCAGCCCGCCACCTCCGACCGGGGTGAGGATGGCATCGAGCGGGCCGGCTTCGGCAAGGAGCTCGAGGGCGGCGGTGCCCTGTCCAGCCATCACCCTCGGGTCGTTGTACGGGTGGATGAAGACGGCGCCCGTGTTCCTGACGACCTCGGCCAGCATCGACTCGCGGGCCGCCAGGGTGGGCTCGCACTCCAGGACGCGGGCGCCGTATCCCGTCACCGCGGCCTTCTTGACGGCACGCGAGTTGCTCGGCATGACGACGTGGGCCGGGATGCCGCGCAGCCCGGCGGCGAAGGCGAGGGCGGCGGCGTGGTTGCCGGAGGAGTGGGTCGCCACGCCGTGGCTGGCCTCGGTGTCCGAGAGCGACAGCACCGCGTTGCAGGCGCCGCGTGCCTTGAAGGCCCCGACCTTCTGGAGATTTTCGCACTTCAGGAAGAGCCGCGACCCGGTCATGGAGTCCAGGGTGCGGCAGGTGTGGACCGGGGTCCGGTGAACCGCTGCCGCGATCCGGGCGGCGGCCACCAGGACGTCGTCGAAGGTGGGAAGGTCGGGGATCTCGATCACTCAGGCTCCTGTCGACGGGGCGATGGTGTCGCGGTCCATGACCAGCAGCGAGAGGTCGTCCCGCAGGGGTTCCCCGGCGGCATGGAGGTCGAGCCCCGCGAGCAGCCGTGCCACCACGGCTGGAGGCGTGCCGCCCTGCCCGACCCAGCCCCGGACCTTCTCGAACCCGAGCGGTTCTCCGGCGCGGTTGGCGGCCTCCGGAAGGCCGTCGCTGTAAAGCACCAGGAGGTCTCCCGCGGCCAGGCTCGTGGTGGCAGGCGTCACTGTCAGCGAAGGGCGCAGTCCCAGCGGCAGCCCACCACGGCCCAGCTCCTCGATCTGCCCGCTGGCCCGGCGTAGGAGCGGAAACGGGTGGCCGGCACAGGCGTAGTCGAGCCGCCCGCTGGCCGGGTCCAGGAGGCCGACGAAGAAGCTCATGAAGGCGCGGCGGTCGCCGGTGCGGCAGAGGACACGATTGACGAGCGCAAACACGCGGTCAAGCGTCGGATCCAGCTCCAGGGCGAGCTGGAGGACCGCCGAGGCAATGGCCATGAGGAGCCCTGCCGCCATGCCGTGGCCCGACGCGTCGCCGATCACCAGCGCGAGGCGGCCGTCCGGGAGCGGAATGTAGTCGTGGTAGTCGCCGCCCACCTCATTGGCAGTGCGGGAGGCCTGGGCGAAGCCGTAGCCGGCGAGCGTTGGCACGGTCGACGGGAGCAGGTCCCGTTGGAGCTGCCGGGCCACCTCCAGCTCGTCGCGGACCAGCAACCGGTCCGCCAGCTCGAGGGCGAGCAGGAAGACGAGCAGCCCCACGGACACGAACCAGTAGAACGACGGCAGACTGATCGTCACGTCGCCGGCCTCGACCTGCAGTCGGCCGTTGACGAGGCCGACGACCGCTGCGACCAGCGCGACTCCGAAGAGCAGGCGCCGAGGCGGCGAGAGCTTGGACGAGAGGCCGACCAGCAGCAGCTTGAACCGGAACCACCACCGTCCAGCTCGACCCTTCGGCTCGGGTCCCATCGCTGCGTCCCGCGTGAGTACGTGCCAGACGCGCGCCGCATCACGGTCGAAGAGCCGCTGGAGGTCGCGCGACGAGACGTCAGCCGTGAAATGCCGCCAGAGGCGGCCGAGGCTCGAACGTGACTGGCGGACCGGTTCCATCGGTTCGGGACAACCCCCCGCCATCATACGTGCCCCCGTCGGCCGTGTTGCAAAGAAAGGGCCCCGGCCCGAAGGCCGGGGCTCGAGAAGAACAGCTCAGGAGGAGCAGCTAGAAGCGCACACCAACTGAAAACGTGTAGGTCCGCGGCGTCTGATAGTTGGTGGTCGCCGTTGCCTTGCCGAAGTCAGGTCCCTTCATCCAGTTGCCAGAGCCCTGGCAGGTGAAGGTCTTGGTCTTGTCACCGCCGGGATAGGCGCCGATGCACTCGACCGGCGTGTCGGTGATCGGGTTGAACCGGGTGAGGTTGCGGCCGGCATTGTTGCCCGTGTAGACGGTCGTGTTGACGAGCTCTACACCCTGCTCGTTGAGCAGGTTGATCACGCCGGGCTGCACGAAGAACTGCAGGTCCGTGCCGAGCGCCGGAATCTTGAAGGCGTAGTTGACGGAGAGGTCGGTCCGCGTGATGTTGGCAGACGTCCACTTGTCACGGTTGGTGAACCAGTAGCCCACCGTGGTCGGGGCGGTGATGTAGCCGGGGTTGGTCACGTAGGGCTGGTTGGAAGCGTTGCGCAGTGCAACAGTGCCAGAGGCGCCGTACGGCGTGCCGGAGAAGAAGCTCTCCATGAGCGAGATCGACATGGTGTGGTGCTTGGTGCTGAGCACGTCCCACACGGCCCAGAGCCGCGCCTTGTGGCGCTGATCCTGGCCGAGGTTGCCCTTGGGGGCGTACCAGCTCATGCGCTTGTACTCGGGGTACTCGCGGATGTCGGAGGTCAGCGGGCCCGAGGTGATGTCCTCGCCGACGAAGTTCCCGTACAGCCGGGAGAGGGTGTAGTTGCCGCCCAGGGAGATGCTCTGGGTGACGCGGTAGGAGAACGAGGTCTGCATCGCGTTGTAGGTGCGCTCCAGCAGGCTGTTCTCGTTGTCGTACAGCCGCAGGTTGAAGGTGCCGTTGGGCGTCGTCACGGTGCCGGTGGTGAGGTCGAGCCGCGTCACGTAGAAGTCCCTGAAGTCGCGGTGGATCAAGTCGACCCGGATCGTGCCGCTGGTGCCAAGGCGCTTGGTCACGCCCACCGTGAGCTCGTCGGTCGAAGGCGAGAGCAGGGTCTTGGCGATCTTGGAGTTGCCGCCCGGGATGTCAGGGGAACCCCGGTACTGGCTGGTGTTGTTGGTGCCGCCGATCGAGTCGAACCACGCGAAGAACTGGGCGAGGGCGGCCGCGGAGCCGATGCAGTTGGTGCCGTTGGTCTGGCAGTTTTCGTTGATTCCGGGGCCGCTGTAGTTCCACTGCCAGGTTGCTGCGTTGCCGGCCGAGGAGGTGGAGTCGCCAATCGAGTTGGCGATCGCCGTGGAGTACGTCGCATAGCCGGCGTTCACCAGCCAGTTGCCGTCGCCGCTGGGATCCCACGAGATGCCCAGGCGCGGGGAGAGCTTGGCGTCGTCGGCGACCGTCTTGCCCTCACCGTCCTTGCCGTCGTTCTTGTCGTAGCGCAAACCGATGTTGAAGCTGAAGTTGTTTGATAGCCGCCACTTGTCGTTGACGAACAGCGACTGGGTCTTGAACGAGGTGCCCTTGTTGGCCTTGAGGATCGGCTGCCAGTAGAAGTACGTGCTGCTCCCGGGGGAGAAGACGGGGTAGACCTCCTTGGTTGTAGAGTTGATGATCGACTTGGAGAGGTAGATTCGGTAGTCGCTGCCGGACTGGTGGTTCATCTGCTTGCGGATGTCGTCGAACTGGTCGAAGCCGGCCACGATGTCGTGCGTGCCAAGTGACGAGGTCGAGAGGAAGTACGAGGCCTTGAGGATATAGTCGTTGTTGTTGCGCTCCTCGGGCTCGCACACGCCACAGAAGGTGGGGCTCCAGAAGCGCGCGTTGGAACGGGAGGTGTCGAGCAGCAGCGTGCCGTTGATCTTGTCGGTGTACTGCGACCCTGACCCGACGAACTTGAACTGCTTCTTGGAGTACTGCGCCTCGACGAAGAAGTTGTCGGTGATCACGCCGGTGTAGTTCCCTGTGAACAGCTTGGACGGCAACTCGCGGTTGTATAGCGAGGCGAGATCCAGGATCGTCGCGTTGTTCGGGTAGGAGTTGTTGCCCTGCTCGACCTTGTAGTCGATGTAGGAGCCGATGACGCGGTGGTTGGGGTTGAAGGCCAACGTGAGCTTGCCCTCGTACCGCGTGTCCTTGGTGGTCTGTGGGAACGTCAGGCTGGTGTAGGAGCCGGTCTGTCCCGTCGCCTTGGTGTCACGGTAGCGCCCGGCGGCGAAGAACCACAGGCGGTCCTTGAGGATGAAGCCGCCCAGCGTGGCCTGGTGGGTCTGGTTGATCTTGTCGGCCTGGGAGCCGTACTTGGTCAGGGGGGTCTTGGCGAGCCACTTGTCGTTGTCGAGAGCCAGGCGGTAGGAGCCACTGAACTGGTTGCCGCCCGACTTGGTCAGCATGTTGACGACGCCGCCGGAGAAGCGGCCGTACTCCGCTGACACCGACGCCGTGGCGGTCGTGGTTTCCTCGACCGCGTCCTCGATGTAGAGCGCCGTGGGCGTGTTGCGGAGATTGTCCATGATCGCCACGCCGTTGACGAGGAAGAGGTTCTCGTAGGACATGGCGCCGGAGATGGTGATCGCCTGCGACGGTCCGGTCGCTGTCGTGCCGGCGGTGAGTGCGGCGAAGTTATTCATGTTGTTGACGACCGGCAGCTTGTTCATGAGATCGTAGGTGACGGTGGTTGCCAACTGGGAGGTCTGCGAGATGGTCTCGAAGGACCCGGTGACCGTCACCTCCTCGGCGACCTGCGTCATGGGCATCTCGGCGTTGACCGTCGAGTTCTGGGCGGCCGAGATCTTCTTGGTGGTTTCGAGGGTCGAAAAGCCCTGCAGCTCGAACTTCACGGTGTAATCCCCGGGCGGCAGGAAGCGGAAGACGTAGTCGCCATTTACCGAGGTGACGGCGGTGCGTATGCCCTGCATGGATGGCGACTGGATCGACACCGTGACGCCGGGCAGTGCTTCGCCCTTGTCGTCGCTGGCGCGTCCGGTGAGGGTGCCCGTGGGGTTCTGCGCCAGGGCTGGTAAGGCGATCGCCAGGGCGCACAGAATGATCAACCATCGCTTCGTCATTCGGAACTCTCCTTCCTTCTGGAACGGGGTGGGTGCACGCATCCAAACTCGACTCGTCTGGCCATCTGATAGCTGTTAGTTGCGGCTGGTGGCCCTCCTTCCGAGAATGCTTCTGCGACACGTTCCCAAATAACAATCGGTGGTGCAAGACACCTGCCACTTCCTCTGTGCCCTTGACACGGCCTGCCACGGCGATCTTGTTCGGCGGTTCGAATGGCCATTCGAACTCCCGAATTCTCAACCCGCGGGGGCCCAGGCTGGTGCGCTATCGGTTCTGCATATGCTATGGAAGGAGGTCATTTCCCCAACCACCCGGATGTGTCCAAGCTGAGCGGCGGATGGCTGTGCGGGATCCGGGTTTGGAGGCTGGTGTGCGGACCTATCGGCCGCAACGTCTGGGAGCTGCATGGGCAAGCGTCTACAAGATGTTGTGGTGTGTTGCAGGCAGACGGACGTTGTGCAAGGCGCTCCTAGAACCGCACGCCGAAGGAGATGGTGTACGTGCGTGGGGTCTGGTAGTCGGCGGGGCCCTGGGGCTTGCCCCAGGTGTCGGCCTTCATCCAGTTGGCGCCGGTCGCCGTGCAGGTGTTGTGGCTGATCTGGGTGCACTCGACGGGAGTCTCGGTGAAAGCGTTGAACTTGACGAGGCTCTTGCCGGAAGTGCGGCCCGTGTAAATGGTGGCGTTGGGGTTGGTGACCGCCTGGTTGTTGAAGAGGTTGGTCACGGCCGGTTGCACGAAGAGCTGCAGGTCGGTGCCGAGCGCCGGCAGCACGAAGGCATAGCCCAGCGAGAGGTCGGTGGCGCTGACGTTGTCAGTGTGGAAGGCGTCA
>DAONEV010000059.1:0-15189 GCA_035403265.1 Thermoanaerobaculaceae bacterium
CCTCGACACCCAGGTGCCGGGCGGGCTCGGTCGCGTGCTGATCGTCGTCACCGGCGATCACGGCGTTTCGACGGCACCCGAGGAGGCCCTGGCGGCGGCTCGCATCCCGGTTGGCCGGGGGACCGACACGATGGTCGTCCAGGCCATGGAGGCGGCGCTGGATACCGCCTACGGACCGGCTGACTGGGTCGTGGAAGGCGCGCGGACCAGCCCCAACGTCTACCTCAACCTCGCCGCTGCCAGCGAGCACCATGTCGACGCGGAAGACATGCAGCGCACCGCCGCTCTCGCCGCCAGCCAGGCGACCGGGGTCTACGTGGCGTTCTCCCGTGCCCAGATCCTCTCCGGCCAGCTCCCGCCCTGGGACTTCACCCGCCTGGTCGTCAATGGCTACAACCCCCGCCTGGGAGGCGACGTCTTCGTGGTCACGCAGCCGGGGTGGCTGCTCTCGGGTCCGCCGGACGCCAGCCACGGCTCCCCGTGGGCCCCCGACACCCACGTGCCCCTGGTCCTTCGCGGCCCGGGTATCACACCTGGACCCCAGTACCGGCGCGTCACGACCATGGACATCGTTCCGACCATCTCCCAGGTTCTGGGGATCGGGTACCCCACCGGCTGCACGGGACAACCTCTCCGCGAGGCCTTAACTCCGAGGTAGGGCGCCCACCGCGGCGAGGACAGCCACCAGATCGAGACGACTCCGCTCCCCGAGGGCGTGCCGCAGAGCCGTCAGGTCCGGCAACACCTTGGCCACCAGCCACGTCGTCGCCCCGCCTGGAAAGCAGCGCAGCAGGCAGCGGCCCCAGGAGCTCTCGAGCTCCGGGAGGAGTCGCAAACGTCGGCAAAAGAGGGCCCGCTGCGCAGCCGCGAGCCGATCGTACCCGCTCCCGGCCCGCAACCTCGACACGTCGTCACCCAACTGCCCGATCGCCTGGCGCCAGACCGCCTGGGCTTCCACGATCTCCCGCCGCACCGGCTCCAGCCACCCGGCGGGTTGCAGGCCCAGCACCTGCCGCCAGGGCAACCGGGGCAGATCGCGGGACAGGAACACGGGAGACCATCGGCCCAGGGCCCCGCGGTAGTAGTCAGGAGTTGCGACGGCCCAGAGCCGGAAATCGGGCAGCAACAGCCCCGTGAGGGCGCCACCTACCGCCGCGCCGGTGTCGAGCCCCCATACCTGCCCCCTGGTGCCTCGCACCACTTCCGGAAAGATCTGGTGCCCGAACACGACCGGCTTCGGCCAGGAGAAGGAGGAGGCTTCGAACCACCACTCCGACTTTCCGTCGAAGCCGGCGCGCCCCTGGGACCCCCGGCCGGTCAACACCTTGTCAGGCTGCTCCCCGAGCGGAACGCCGGGAAGCAGCCCGGCATGCACCACCAGGGCTTCCGGCAGATCGAGGACGAGCGGCAGCGTCCGGAAGTAAGCCAGCATCGCGTCGTAGTCGCCTGGCCGGGTCGAAAAGAAGGTGATCCGTGCCGAGGGATCCTCCCCCTCGTGCCGGTCGCCACGCAGGTGCTTCTCCTCGTGGTTGCCCAGCACAGATCTGCGGCGTGTCGGCTCGGCGGCAAAGAAACGCACCACCTCCCAGCTCTTCGGGCCCCGGTCGACGAGGTCTCCCACCGCCACCAGGAGGTCCCCAGGCCCCAGATCGACCTGCGCGAGCAGGGTCTGCAGCTCGTCGTAGCAGCCGTGGACATCACCGACGATGAAGGTCCGCCCGCTCATCTTCTACCTTGAAGTGTGCCACACCCGCCTGCCTGGGAATCAGGAGATCTCCAAGTCAGCTTCCCCGCCCATCCCGTACCCGGCAGGTCAGCAGATCAGGTTCTCACCTTCCCCCACCCTCGCCTCCGACCTGCTGTGCTGATTGGCTGAAACGCCGATCCGCTCACCCGCGCGAACCCACGCGGGAGATGGTACGTTTAGACAGTCGGAGGTGACGCCGATGCGACGCACCCTGTTCCCCCTGGCCATCCTGCTGCTCCTTGTCGGTTGCCACCCGCCTGGACGGTCTCCGCTCACGCACCATGAGTCGCGCACGTTCGCCGCTGGCTCCGGCAAGGTCGTGCGCTGCGATCTACGCTCCCTGGACCTCGAGGTCGACGTCAAGGAAGGCGACAGCATCACCGCCGTCGTGGACCTGGAGGTCTCCGCCAGCTCTCCCGGGTTGGCCCGCCGCTGGATCGAGAATCACACCCCAACCTTCACCGACAGCGGGGAGACCCTCGAGGTCGGGGTTCCGGACCGCCACCGCTCCTACCTGGTCCTCGGTCAGCTTCGCACCCGCGGCACCCTGGCCATCACCTTGCCGCCTCAGTGCAAGCTCGAGGTGGACAGCTCCTCGGGCGACATCACCATCGAGGGAAGGACCGCGCTGTCCGGTCCGGCGCGCCTGACCACCTCATCCGGGGACGTCGAGATCTCCGGCGGGGTGGGCGAGCTCATCATGCACACCAGCTCGGGCGACCTGCAAGTCGACCACATGTCTCTCGCCAGACTCGAGTTCGTGAGCAGCTCGGGTGATGCCCGGGTCCGCGACGGGTGCGGAGACGTCCTCGTCGACACCTCCTCGGGTGAGATCCGCCTCCATGACCTCCGCGGCAACCTCTCCGTCGACACCCATTCGGGTGACGTGGTGGCTTCATGGATCTCCATCCCGAGAGGTCCACTGCATGTCCGGACCGCGTCGGGCGACGTCGACCTCGACCTGCCGGCAGGTGCCACCTTCCGGGGTGAGGTCGCGACCAGCTCCGGCGAGCTGCGCTCCGACTTCCCGGCCACCACCGACCGGCGGGGGCGGCATCTGACCCTGGACGGCGGCAGTGGCGCCATCGAGGCGGAGATCAGGACCACATCAGGAGACGTGCACCTCCGGAAGGGCAGCGAGCCGGCCGCCACGCCGTCCTCGCCTGCCACCCCCGAGTCGCCGGCCGAGCACAAGGTCGAGCTGTAGAGAACTGGCGTCAGCTCTACCATTTGCCTGGAGTTCCCTTCCTGTGCCCGAGGTCTGGGAGCCTGAGGCCGTCTCGTCAACCCTGTTCGTGAATCGGGATGGGGCGTCCGGGCGAGAAACCACTGTCCGGTTCTTCGTATAACATCCGAGGTGATGGACACGACCCCTTCGTCCTCCGGCGAGCTGGCCCGACTGGCGCTGCCGAGCCGCACCTGGCTCCAGCGTCACCAGCATCCGTTGCGCAGCATCGTGCTCCTGATCCTTGGGGTCGTGGCGGCGGTCGCCGGCCTCCTGGGCGCCGTGCGGCGGGTCGGCGAGTTCCAGCAACTGGACTTCCGGGTCGTTCCGGTCCCCGAAGGGCTCCTCATCGTGGAGGTTGCCCCGCGCAGTGGCGCGGCGCGCGCCGGCCTTGGCTGGGAGGACATCATCGTGGGTCTCGACGGCACCGCCGTCAGCGATCCGGCCGACCTCGAGAAGACCCTGCTGGCTCGCCGCATCTCCACACTGAGCGTGGTCCGACAGGGCCAGAGGCGCGAGATCGCCTACTACCCGCCCACGCCGCGTGTGGACGTGCAGTATCTGCTGGTCGCCTTCGCCGCAATGTTCACCCTCGCGGTGGCCGGGGTCGTCTTCCTCGGCCACCCCTCGCCACACTCGAGCCGCTTCCTCCTTCTGGCCGAGGCCCTGTTCGCCGCGGTCGTCATTCCATTCCCCCAACAGCCCGATGCCGGATGGCAACTGCTGCTGCTGGTCCGCGACTTCGGCCGCCTCGCGCTGCCACCCCTGCTCGTCGTCTTCTTTGCCGGCTTCCCGGCCGGGCTCGTCACCCCACGCTGGTTCTCCCTGGCCTTCCTGCCGTCGGTGGGCGTGGCCATTGGCCGCACCGGGATGACCCTCGGCCTGCTGCCGCCGGTGGTCGGGAATGTGCTCCTCTTCGAGTTCCTGGATCGCGTCTCCGTGCTCCTGGCGTTCCTTGGCGTCGGTGCGGCCGCGGCCCTTGCGGTCGTCGCCTACGTGCGCCACCGTGCCAACCCGACCCGGCGCCGCCAGGTCGAGTGGGTCGCCCTGGGCGCCGCCGCAGGCTTCACGCCGTACCTGCTGCTCTCGCTCATCCCCCAGATGGCCGGCGCCGAGCTCGAGGTGTTGACCTGGGTCTCGTTGCTCCCCCTCACCCTCGTGCCGCTGGGTGTGGCGTCGTCACTGCTTGAGTTCCGGCTGTGGGACCTGGAGGACATCACCCGGCAGGTGGTCGCCACCGGCATCGCCGTCGTCCTCGGCGGCGTCAGCTTCGCCTTCCTCAACTACCTGATCGGCCAGTTCGGCTTCCGTCTCGGCAACTGGCGCAACCTCGTGGCGGTGGCCGGAGGTGTGCTGCTGGCCACGTTGATGGTGCCCGTGCGGCGGCTGCTGCTCGAGGGCCTGGAGTACCTGCAGTACCGGGAGCGCCTGGTGGCCCGACGGGCGCTCACGACCTTCGCCGAGGAAGCCGTCTCCCACCGCGACCCGGAGGCGCTCCTGGCGCGGCTCGCCGAGCTCCTGCGCGACGCCCTTGCCGTCGACGGGGTGGTCGCCTACATCGCCCAGGGGGAGCGGCTGGTGGCTGCCACCGACCGCGACCGCTGGCCGTCCCTCTCGTCCGAGCAGGCGCGGGGCACCTTCCCCACCGGCGCCGAGGTGCCGCTCTATCGGGCCGGGCTGTGGCACCGCTTCCCACTCGAGCGTGACGGCCGCATGGTCGGCATCGTCTACTGCGGCCGCCGCCACGGCGAGCTGCCGCTCGGCCACGGTGAGCGCCGACTCGTCGCGGCCCTTGCCGCCCAGGCGGCCCTCGCCCTGGAGAACTCGCTGCTCCTCGCCAACCTGCGTCGGCAGGTCGAGGAGCATCGGCTCCTCGAGGACTATCTCGAGCGCGTCTTCCAGTCCTCGGCCGCCGCGCTCCTGATTTGCGATTCGACCGGCCGGGTGCTGCGCGTCAACGCCCGGGCCGCGGCGCTGCTCCATCGACCGGCCGCCGAGCTCGTCGGGATGCCGCTCTCGACGCTGGTCGAGCTGCGACCGGAATGGCGGAGCTTCCTCCCCCCTGACCTGGCCGGCCTGCAGGTTCGCTTCGGCGTCGGCGACTCGCAGCGCAGCGGTCTGCTTTCAACCTCGGCCCTAGAGGTGGAGCCGGGTCGTTTCGACGGGAGAATCGTGGCTCTCGACGACATCTCCGACCAGTTGGCCCTTGAGCAACGGCTCGCCAATCAGGAGCGTCTGGCCTCCCTCGGACGACTGGCGGCAGGTCTCGCCCACGAAGTGAACACGCCGGTCACCGGCATCGCCTCCTATGCCCAGCTCCTGCGCGAGCTGACACCGGCCAGCGACCCCCGGGCGCCGCTGGCCGAGAAGCTCGAGGAGCAGGCCTTCCGCGTCGCCCGCATCGTCACCAACCTGCTGGAGCTGGCCCGCCCGTCCGGCTTTGAGCGGCAGCCGATCAACCTCGTGGACATCGCCCGGGACGAATCCGTGCTGATGCGGGCCGAGGCCGAGCGGGCCGGCCTCTCGCTGCGCCTGAGCACTCCCGATGAGGCCGTCGCCCACGGCAACCGCGTGCAGCTCGAGCTGGTCGTCCACAACCTGCTGCGGAACGCGATCCAGGCCACCCCCGCCGGAGGCGAGGTCGAGGTCGTCCTGGAACGGCAGGAGGGGTTCATTCGGTTGGAAGTGCGCGACACCGGCCCCGGGGTTCCCGCCGATCTCTCCGAGCTTGTCTTCGAACCGTTCGTCACCACCCGCCAGGGCCGGGGTGGTACCGGCCTCGGGCTGGCCATCACCCGCGACATCGTGCGGGCCCACGGCGGCACCATCGAGGCACTGCGCCGCGAGCCCAGCGGTACCACGATGCGCGTCACCCTCCCGGAACGAGGTGAAAACCCATGAAAATTCTGATCGTCGACGACGAGCCGGTCCTCCAGGACGTGCTCTCCACGCTCCTCCGCCGGGAGGGATTCGAGGTCATCCAGGCACTCAACGCGGCCGAGGCCCTGCGTCTCGCCGAGGAACAGGAGGTGGACCTGGTGCTGCTCGACCTCATGCTTCCCGACCGCCCCGGCATGGAGGTCCTCAAGGAGCTCAAGCACCGCGACCCGGAGATTGCCGTGGTGGTGATCACCGCCTACTCGTCGGTGGAGACCGCGATCACCGCCATGCGGGAGGGCGCGTTCCACTACATTCCGAAGCCGTTCAAGAACCAGGAGGTCATCCTCACGGTCCGCAAGGGCCTCGAGCAACACCGGCTGCGGACCGAGAACCGCGCCCTGCGTCAGCGCCTGGCGGGGCTCGAAAACCTGATCTGGCGCAGCACGGCCATGGAACGGGTGATCGAGCTCGTGCGACGGGCCTCCCCTTCGCGCTCCAACATCCTGCTGACCGGAGAGTCAGGCACGGGCAAGGAGCTGTTGGCACGCGCGACCCACCACCTGTCGTTACGCGCCGAAGGGCCGTTCGTGGTCGTCAACACCGGCTCGGTGCCCACCGACCTCCTGGAGTCGACCCTCTTCGGGCACATGCGTGGCGCCTTCACCGGCGCCGTGGCCACCCGCCGCGGGCTGTTCGAGGTTGCCGACGGCGGCACCATCTTTCTCGACGAGATCGGCACCGTGCCCCTGGCGACCCAGGCGAAGCTCCTGCGCGTCATCCAGGAGCGGGAGTTCATCCCGGTGGGAGGCGAGCACAATGTCAAGGTGGACGTGCGCATCATCGCGGCGACCAACGCCGACCTGCCCCGCATGGTGAGCGAGGGAACGTTCCGGGAGGATCTCTACTATCGTCTGAACGTCATCACCATTGAGCTGCCACCTCTCCGCCAGCGGCGCGAGGACGTGCCGGCCCTCACCAACCACTTCCTGCGCCGCTTTGCGGACGAGAACAACAAGCCCCATATCACCCTGACGCCGCGGGCGCTCGACCTGCTGGTGGCCTACCACTGGCCCGGGAACGTGAGACAGCTCGAGAACGTCATCGAGCGGGCGGTCGTCCTGTGCCAGGAGGAGATCATCGACATCGACCTCTTCCCGGGCGAAATCCTGTCTCCCCAGTCGGGGCCGTTGGAGCGAATCCCCGAGGATGGCCTCGACCTCCGGGGGGCCGTCAACGATTACACCCGCGCCCTCATCGAAGCTTCCCTGGCCCGCTGCGGCGGGGTGCAGCGCCGCGCCGCCCAGATGCTCCGCGTCTCCCCGTCCACCCTCAACGAGATGATCCGCCGTCTGGGGATGACCGTCACCGAAGACTGAGCCGGAACGGCGAACCCACCGGTCGTGGCTGGCAAGAAAAAGCGCCCGCCCCGGAGCGGTGCCGGGCGGGCGCGAATGCTGTCACCTGCGAACCGCGAATTACGGAGCGGCCGGGGTGGGTGGGGTTGTCCCCATTGTCCGGTCCCCTGTCCCCGGGGTGGGGGCGGGAGTGGCCGGAACGGGGGTTGGGGTCGGATGGACGAGGGCGGCCGGATCGGCGAGAAGCGCCTTGACCTTGGCTTCGTCGACAGTCATTGCGCCGGTGCGACCCTTCACCACGGCAAGCACCTGGCCGGCGACAGCTCCCGGAAAGAAGGTCGCCTCGGCTTCGGTCCCCGCGGAGCTGACCACCTTCACCCGGCCGAGCGCCACACCCGCGGGCCTGGGCTGGTCGAATGCCTGCGCCTGCAGCTCGGAGAGGAGCACGAGACGGCCGTTGACCGTGTTGAAGTCCAGGTCGGTGGACCCGGCCTTCCACTCGCCGTCCTTGCGCTCCATCACCGCCTTGGAGCCTGGGGCCTCGATCTCCAGCTTGTCCTGGTCCCAGCTCTCCACCGCCACGAGCTTGCGAGCCCGCCAGTCGGCCAGATTCGCGGTGGCCTTCTCGACGCCCTTGGCCTCCACCCACACCACCCGGTCGCCCCGCTTGCAGGCGATCTGCTCCGCGCCGTCCTTGGTCCGCCGGGCTCCGAAGGCGAGCTGGATCGGGGCGGCATCCGCGCCCCGCCGGACGATGGTGAGGTCAAGTCCCCGCGGGTCGAGGCCGAGCTCGCGCAGGGGTCCGGGCGCGTCCACGAACTCCTTGATGCGGGCCCCGGTCAGGTCGGAAAGCAGCGCTTCGGCCCGTTCCCGGTCCGCGAGGTCGGCCACCGGATCGGTGAGCGACCAGAGGTTGCCAGTGTGCGCGAGCGCCACGCGCAGCCCGGAGCTCGTGATAGTGAGCGCCGCCACGTCGGCGGCCGCTACCTGCAGGAGCTGGTCAGAACGCCACCCGGAAAGCCCCTTCTCGATGTCGGTGGCGACGACCTTGTTGACGATGTAGACGGCGGCGCCGTCGGTCAGCGCGGCGCGCTGGGACCCCAGCGGCAGGTCGTTGCCGAGCTTGAGCGTGAAGGTCTTGCCTGCCTCATCGGTCACGCTCACCTGCAGGGACGGCGACGCCAGCCCGTAGTCGGCGAGCTTCACGTCGGACGCCTTGAACGTGCGCTCGGCCTTCAGGGAGGCCAGGCTGCCGAGCAGGCTCGTCACCGCCCCCTGGTTGGCCTCGTCGGCCAGCGGCTTGACGAGCCTCCAGGTCCCGTTCTCCTTCCGCAGCTCGAAGGTCCCCTGCGGGTTCTGGACCACGACCCGTTTCACCTTGCCCTGATCGAAGGTCGCAAAGAGCTTGTCGTCACGCTCCCGGGCTTCGTCCGTGGTCGGTTGGTGGCGCTCGAAGAAGAAGATGAACGCCCCCAGCCCGAGTACGACGACGGCCAGGAGGATCAGTCGCGACAGGCGCATCATCTACCTCCTAGCGGCGGCGCCGCCACCAGACCATGACACCGGCGAGGATTGCGAGGCCGGGCAGTCCAACCAGCGAGATCAGCAGGATGTTTCGCATCTGGCTCGCGTTGAGGAACAAGTTGACCTGCTCGGGGGCGCGCGGCGCGATACCCAGTGCCTGCTCGCGCTTGACCAGCCAGTTGATGGCGTTGAGGGCCAGGTTCTGGTTGCCGGCGTTACCCTCGTAGGCATTGCTGAGAAAGACCGAGTTGCCGATCACCACCAGGCGCCAGCCCTTGTCCTTGTCGCCTTCCGACTGCGCGGCGACGCCCAGGGAGACCGGCGGCTGGGTGTCCTTGGCGTCTTTGGCGACCGGCTTGCGCGCAGCGATCGACTGCAGGTCGGTCTCGCCCCAGCCCTGGTCGGAGGTCGTGAGGAGGATCGTGGAGGTGGCACCCGGTGCGGTCACGGTGGTCACCGAGCGGGCCACCGGCAGCAGCACCGCAAGACCCTGCATGGCGTCGGCCACCGGATGGGAACGGAAGTCGGTGGCATATACGGACTCCAGACCCACGAAGGGAAGCCGCCGGCCCGGGTCCACCACGAGGTCCTCGTTGACCTGCACGCCGTAGCCCCTGAGCAGCGTCTCGAGACCGGAGGGAGCAGCCCGCTCTCCGAGCACCGGATCCAGCATCACGAAGCTTCGCCCACCTCTGTCGAGATACGCCTTGAAGGCGGTCAGCTCGTTGGGTGCAAACGTGGCCCGCGGACCGGCCACCACCAGGAGGTCACAGTCCTCTGGCACGACGCCCGAGAGGAGGTTCGTTTTCTCGATCCCCAGATTGTCCCGCTTGAGAACTTCCTTGATCTGGGAGAGTCCCCCTTCGGCGGGCCCGTCCGGGTCGGCCTCGCCGTGCCCGGTCGTAAAGTAGATTTTCGGCATCTTGGGGTTGACGACCCCCATGATCGCCGAGGTGAACTGCTCCTCGCCCTTGAAGGCCTTCATCTTCGGCGCCTGACCCATCTGATAGCCGGAGTAGTCGTACTCGGCGAGCTGGTCCGAGGTCACGTACTTCTTGCGGTCCGCCGCCGCGAAGACGACGGTGTTGGCGACCGAGACCCCGAACTCCTGGGCGAGCTGCTGGGTCCGCAACGGCTCTCGGTCGGGGTCGATGTACTCCACCGTGACCTTGGGCGAGACTGCCTGGTAGCGGCTCAGCAGCTCCTTGGCCTCGGTGAACAGCGGGCTGCCTGAGGTCATGAAGACGATGACCCGCACGGGGTCTTTGAGGTCCTTGAGGATGTTGACTGACTTGTCCGAGAGCGAGTACATCTGCGACCCCGTCCAGTCGCTCCGCACGTAGTGGCGAAACCCAAGCCAGTTGACCATGCCGAGCAAGGCCACGGCCAGGACGACGGCCAGCGACGTGGAGGATGCGGCGACAACTATCTCCTTGCGCATGGCTCACCTTCCCTTGCTGGCTTCCAGCGCCTTGGTGGCGAGGAAGACGAAGAACGCCGAGAGACTCAGGCTGTAGACGAGGTGACGGGTGTCCAGGATGCCCCGCGAGAAGTCGTCCATGTGGCTCCAGAGGTTCATATAGCCGAGGGCGCCCTTGAGGGACTGGTCGACCAAGACGCTCTCCACGAGCCCGAGGGAGAACACCACCACGAGCACCGCGAAGGCGAGCATGGCGGCCAATATCTGGTTGCGCACGAGGGCCGAGGTGAACAGGCCGATCGAGAGGAACAGCAGCCCCAGCACGGCGATCCCCGCGTAGCCGCTGGCAACCGGTCCCCAGTCCAGCTTGGAGTAGGACGCCAGAATGGCGACATAGACCAGCGTCGGCAGCCACAGAGCGGCATAGAACACGAACGAAGACACGAATTTGGCGAGAACGACCTGGGTCTCGGAGACGGGCGAGGTGAGCAGTACCTCGAGGGTGCCGGAGCGCCTCTCCTCGGCCAGGAGCCGCATCGTGATCACCGGCACCACGAAGAGCACGAACAGCCAGAAGAAGATGGTCCCGCCGAAGAGGAGCTTCAAGGGAGCCATGGCCTGGGTTCGAGGGTCGTTGAGATAGGCCACGATGAGCCAGAAGACGTAGCCGTTGATGAACAGGAACGCCGTCATCACGACATAGGCGAGGGGCGACGAGAAGTAGGCGACGAGCTCGCGCCAGACGAGCGCCCAGGTCTTACGCATTGGCCACCTCCCCCTCGGCTTCGGCCACCGGCTCGGCCGGCGTCTCGCCGACCACGTCATGGGTGGTCAGGCGCAGGAACACCGCCTCGAGAGACGGTGTGGTCTGCACCATCTCGAGTAGGACCCAGCCACGCTCCACGGCCAGGGAGAAGACCGCTCGCCGCAGGTCGAGGCCACCCTCCACGGCGACGACGAAGCGACTGCCGCCCTCGAGCTGCACCTCGGTGACGCCGGGCAGGCTCCCCAGCGCCGCCCGGGCGTCGTCCTCGGGGGCTTCGAGTAGCACCCGCAGCTCGGCCGCCCCCTGCAGGCCGGCCCGCAGCACCTCCGGGGTGCCGTCGGCGACGATGCGGCCGCCATCGATGATCAGCACTCGCCGGCAGATCTGTTCGACCTCCGGGAGGATATGCGTCGAAAGGATGATCGTGTGCTCCCGCCCGAGCTCCACGATGAGCTCGCGGATCTTGACGATCTGGCGCGGGTCCAGACCGACCGTCGGCTCGTCGAGGATGAGCACCGGCGGCTGGTGGATGAGGGCCGCGGCAAGGCCGACGCGCTGGCGGTACCCCTTGGAGAGGGTGCCGATGATCTGGTGGCGCACATCGGTGATCATGGTGCGATCGCACACCTCGTCGAGGCGGCTGCGCGCATGCACCCGGGGCACGCCCTCGATGGCGGCGCGATAGCTGAGGTACTCGCCGACCCGCATCTCAGGGTAGAGGGCGACGTTCTCCGGCAGATAGCCGATCTTGCCCCGCACCCCCAGGGGGTCCCGGACCAGATCGAGGCCGGCCACCCGCACGGTCCCCGCCGTGGGCGGCAGGAAGCCGGTGATCATCCGCATCGTCGTGGTCTTGCCGGCGCCGTTGGGCCCGAGAAAGCCCAGAACCTCGCCTTCGGGGACGAAGAACGAGACGTCCGAGACCACGTCCCTGTCCACGAACCGTTTGGTCAAGCCTTGCACTTCAATCACGCGTCACCTCCGAGGTGCGCCGGCCGCGCTCGCCGCGCCGCCGGCGGATACAGGTCTGCAACCCCTCGTGTTGAAGCAAACGCCCTGCCATGCTCACCTCCCCTTTCACGCCTCCCGCTCGTGGTATTGAGAATTCCCACACGCCAGAAAGGCACGATGTCCCCCTGGAATATCGTGAGGTTCACGCGCGTTTCAAACGCGTCGGATCGTCAACTTCCTGCGATCCAGGAGGAATCGAATGCGAACTGCGATGCTCACGTTGCTGGCAGCGGGTCTGACCATCTCGGCCACCGCCCAGACCCCGACCTCGCAGCCCCCCCAATCCCCTGCGTCGCCAACCGTCCAGAAACAGAAGAAGGACGCGGCACCGGTGCTCCCGAAGGTCCAGGCCGAAGTCGTCGTCACGGCTTCCCGGTACGAGCAGGAGTCGTTTGCTACCCCCGTGCCGATCGACGTCGTCTCCGAGGACCTGCTCTCCCGCGTCAAGCCCGAGAAGGTCATGGACCTTCTCAAGCAGCTTCCCGGGGTTGACGTTTCCGGCGAAGGCCCGTTCCGCGGCCTGCCGGTGATCCGGGGGCTCTCCTCCAACCGCGTGCTCATCCTGGTGGACGGCCAGCGCCTCAACAACAGCCGGGAGTCGACGCAGTTCGCCGGCATCCAGCCGGGGCTCGTGGACCTCTCCCAGGTGGAGCGCATCGAGGTGCTGCGCGGCCCTGCCTCGGTGCTCTACGGCTCCGACGCCCTGGGTGGCGTCATCAACATCATCACGCGCCAGCAGGCGTTCGGCCAGGACCGTCTGAGGCTCTCCGGCGGCGTCAACTACGAGTACGGGAGTGCCTCCCAGTCCCATCGCGGCGGGCTGGAGCTCAACGGCGCCGCGCCGCGCGCCACCTTCCACATCGGCGCCGGCTACTTCGAGGCCAACGACTACTCGAGCCCAAAGGGCGAGGTGCCAAACTCCGGCATGACCCAGAAGAGCCTCGACGGCAACCTGCGGTTCATGGTGGGGGAGGCCGGCGTGCTGCGTCTCGACGCCCAGTCCACGCGGACCTCCGATGTGGGCTTCCCGGGCTACGACCCGAAGACATCCGGCATCGACATCGCCTTTCCGCGCTTCGACCGTGACAAGTACGCGGTGACCTACGAGGGCGGGCCGATCCTCGGGCTCGGCGGCTACAAGCTCTCCGCCTACGTCCAGAACGTCGTCAAGGAGAGCCGCCGCAACATCAGCTTCGGCAGCTTCTTCTCCAACAATTTCACGCGCTCCGAGATCGATTCGACCGGCGCCTCCGCCCAGTCCACGGCGGTGCTCGGCAACAACTTCCTGGTCTTCGGCTTGGACTTCTACCAGGACAAGCTGCACGACGAGACCACCGCAGCAACTCCGTTCGGCAGCGATCACAACGTACAGATCCCGGACGCCACCCAGCGTGGCGTCGGTCTCTACGTACAGGACGAGATCCAGATCACCGACCGCTTCCAGCTCATGGCCGGCGCCCGTGGCGACCGCTTCTCGTTCGTGTCCCGCGACGACCCCCGCTACAAGGCGGCGCCGTTCGACGTCACCGACTCCGCACTCTCCGGCAGCCTCTCGGCGCGCTATCAGGTCACCCCGAACGTCGCCCTCACGGCCCTCGTCGGCCGTGCCTACAGGGCCCCGAACATTCAGGAACGGGCCTACTTCGGTGTCGTCTCGGACGGCACCACCTACGTCGAGCAAAACCCTGACCTCCACCCCGAGACCGCTCTCAATGCCGAGCTCGGGTTCAAGGTGCGCTATGACCGCTATAGCGGCGGATTCAACGTCTACCGCAACACGTTGCGCGACTTCATCACCCTGGTGATCGACGGCAAGTACAACGGCACACCGCTCGACCTGGCCCGCTTCCAGAACATCGCCGGGGCCCGCATCGAGGGCGCCGAGCTCAACCTCCAGGCGTGGCTGTCCGCTCACTGGACCGCGTTCGGTTCGGTGGCATATAGCCGCGGCACCGATGAGCGCACCAACGAGCCCCTGCCCTTGATCGCACCCCTCAAGGGTGTGCTCGGGGCGCGTTACGAGCAGGCTCGCTGGTGGGGCGAGCTCGCGACCCGCATGGTGCGTCGCAACGATCGCGTGGCGACGGGGTTCACCGAGACCCCTGGGTTCGCCACCTACGACCTCCGGGCCGGCTACCGATTCGCCATGGGGCTGTCCTTGCAGGCGGCGTTGGAGAACCTCTCAGACAAGGCGTACCACGAGCCGTTCAACACCCGCTTCGAGCCTGGCCGCAGCGCTCGCGTCAGCGTCGGGTACCGTTTCTAGGGGATCGAGCCCCAGAGGAACGACTTTGTAGACTCTGACCACCGAGTATCGGCCACCTACCACCGCGTCGGGCGGTGGTAGGATTCGTCTGACCGGGGGGATGGCGAGCTCATCGTGTGGGCGCGCCCCAACACGGCTTCCCCGACGGAAAGAAGGCTACATGTCCACCGCTGCGACGTCGATCCACATCGATGACTCCCGTATCACGACTGCTCTGGAGGCCGGACGGCGTCACGACGGCCCCCGGGTGCGCGCCATCCTGAGCAAGGGGCTCGAGCTGCACGGCCTCGGCGAGTCCGAGATGGCCGTGCTCATGAACATCTCGGACCCCGAGCTGTTGGGGGAGTTGTTCCACGCCGCCCGCGCCGTCAAGGAGCGCATCTACGGCAACCGGCTCGTCATCTTTGCACCGCTGTACATCTCCAACATGTGCTGCAACGAGTGCACGTACTGTGCCTTCCGCGCCCGCAACCGGGATCTCAAGCGGCGAGCCCTCACCCAGGAGGAAATCGCCCACGAGGTCACGCACCTGGTGGAGGAGGGCCACAAGCGCATCCTCATGGTGGCCGGCGAGTCGTACCCCAACGAGGGGTTCTCCTACGTCCTGCACTCCATCGAGACGATCTACAAGACGACCAGCGGAAGGGGCGAAATCCGCCGCGTCAACGTCAACATCGCTCCTCTTGACGCCGACGAGTTCCGGCAGCTCAAGGACGCCCAGATCGGCACCTACCAGCTCTTCCAGGAGACCTACCACCGGCCGACCTACTCGCGCGTCCACCTGGGCGGCCGGAAGGTCGACTACGACTGGCGCATCACGGCCATGGACCGCGCCATGGAGGCGGGCATCGACGACGTCGGGGTCGGTGTCCTGTTTGGGCTTGCCGACTGGCGCTACGAGCTGCTCGCCATGATGCAGCACATCGAGCACCTGGAGCGCACCTTCGGAGTCGGCCCCCACACCATCTCGGTGCCTCGCATGGAGCCGGCCTCGG
>DAONEV010000060.1:0-15066 GCA_035403265.1 Thermoanaerobaculaceae bacterium
GGTTTCCGCGAGGCCTACTCGGAGGTGGGGTACACCTGGCATCCGAGCGGCGTTCTGTCGCGGATCAGGGCGTTTGCCTTCACCGACCCGATGTGGGACGACGACGGCGGCCGGATCCGCAACCTCCTGGCGGCCGGGGTCCAGGTGGAAGGCCGGTGGAACTCCGTCGCCCGCGTCTGGGTCTACGACGACCGCTGGAGGGTCGCAAGCGGTGGCACCGAGGTCGGCACATTCCGCGAGATCCCCAAGCGGCAGCTCCGCTTCATCCTTCAGACGAACCCCTCGATGTTGATCTCCCAGGTCTACCTCGAAGGCGCCCTCGGGGAGGAGATTGACTTCGACAACGCGCGGCCCGGTCATGGGGCAACGCTGACGCTGGGGACCACGTTTCGTCCCACCGACCATCTCGCCCTGCGGGTCGACACCTCGCGGCGCTGGATCGACGTGCGTCCGACCGGAGGCGGGTCCGAGGGCCGGCTCTTCACGGCGCAGGTCGAGCGGCTGAAGGCGACCTACACCTTGAATGCGCGCAGCTACCTGCGGCTGATCGGCCAGTACGATCGTACGGACCGGAGTACCGCCCTTTACCAGGTGCCGGTCGACAGGCGGAGCGGGTCGTTCGCGGGCTCCGCGCTGGTCGCCTACAAGCTCAACTGGCAGTCGGTCCTGTTCCTCGGCTACGGCGACGACCGCGTGCTTGACGAAGGCGGCGGCCTCGACCGCACGAGTCGGCAGTTCTTCCTGAAGATCTCCTACGCCTTCCAGCGGTAGGAGGTCCCGCGCGGACATCGCCCGCCCGTGACTCACCCCGTCTGGGGACGAGCTGCCTGCCGCGACTGGTTGGCGAGCACCTCGATCGACGTCAGGAGGTGGATCTCCCAGTTGGTGCCTCGCGGGAAGACCACATTGGCGTCGTCGAAGAAGAACCAGCCGATGGCGTGCACCTTCTTGCCGACGAGGCCGCGGTCGGCGAGCTTCGCGGCGGCGAGCGAAGGCTCCTTGGCCTGCCATGCCGGCGTCGCCTCGACGATGGCTCACTTCTTGACGTCGGCCTCTCCCGGTTTGGCCGCCAGGGACAGGCGATAGTCGCCGTCGTCGCTCTTGACGACCTGGATCACCTCGCCTTCGATCAAGGCCGCCTTCTCCATCGACCAGTCCTTGGCGCCGGACCTTGCCAGGAGTCCAGCGAGGGTCACGGAGTGGCCGAAGGATCCCTCTGCGGGCGCCGCAGTCCGGTTCTTGAGCGCGACAGCAGCGGGTTCCTCGACAGCCGCAAGGGCGGCAACGAGGATGCCGGTGGCGGCGATCGCTGCGAAACAGGACGCTCTCCTCATGTCTCCTCCTCATGGGGCCCGAGTTCAATCCAGGTTTGCCGCTGCGGCCGGTCAAGCGCGGCGCCCACCGCTCCAGGACGTTGGCCGAGCCTCACTGGCAACCAGGACATGGCCTCGCGATGGGTCGCGAGGAGAGGGGCTCTCGGCCGGCGCCCCCTCGGGGAACCTCCTCCGTTGCAGGGCTTCGGCATCTTCCCATTCATCGACGTTCGAGCCGCCCTCGCTGCTAGACTCCGCATCGCGGTTCAGCGTCTTGCCCTGGTTTCCAGCTTGGCGTGGCGCAGAAGGAGGCAGTGACCATATGTTCGACTTCCCCCCGGTCCCGAGCTGGGATGCCCTGCATCCAGGTGTCTCCCATTTTCCGATCGCGCTGCTGCTTCTAGTTCCGTTCTGTCTTGGGGCGGCGTTGTGGCTGACAAGGCACCGCGCGACGCTCGCGGTTGTGGCACTCGGGCTTACCTTCGTCGGGACGGTCGGGGTGTACCTCGCCGCCTCGACCGGCGATGGCGCGCGTGACGTCGCTCGCGAAGCCGCACCGCAAGCGGCCGAGGTCAAGGCCGCTGTCGAGGCTCACGAGAATCTCGGCTCGATCGCCCGTGCGGTCTTCAGTGGGCTGACGGTGCTGCTCGCTGCATTCGTCCTCGCGCCGCATCTACTCAAGCGAGAGCTGACCTCGAGCCAGAGTGTGGCGTGCCTGGCCGTCTTGCTGGTCCTCTTCCTGGTGGCCGGGTTGATCCTCCTCAACGCCGCGCACACGGGCGGTCTGCTGGTCCACAAGCTGGGCATGCACGCCCGAATCCACTGACGGCCCGCGGCGACGTGCGCCGCCGCCAGGGGGTCTACTCCCGGAAGGTCGGCTCGATCCTGGTATGAAGGTGCGGCTCGGGCGCCGGGCAAGGCAGCGCCGAGATCCGATTGAGGTCAGAAGCGGGCCAGCATGCTCAGGCGGCCGTACGGGGCGCCCCCTGCTCGCTTTCGGCGATGGGAACCCGGGTGCCATTGCGGTTCGACCCGTCGAACCGGATCTCCCAGGCGGGCATCCGGTAGCCCAGGTCGGCGGACCAGGTGGTGTAAGCACTGGCGAGGGTGGTGTTGCGCAGGTTGAGAAACCGCTTGCCGACCCAGCTCACGGTGACGGTCCCGATCAAGCCCGTCGCGGGGGGTAATAGCAAGGCCAGGACCGCAGACCTGAGGCGTGTTCGCGGGCCGTCAGTCGGACCGCGGTTTGGCTATTTCGTCTCGACTGCCTTGCCGAAGCCGTACACCCGCGCCGCGTTGTCGTGGAAGACGGCCTTCCAGTGCTGGCGCGGGATGGCACGCTTGAACGCCTCGAGGTACGGGCCGATGTCGGTCAGCGGCCAGTCCGTGCCGAACATCAGCTTGGTCGGGTCGCCGATGTAGTTGAAAATCCAGCGCACCGGCGCCACCAGGTAGGTTTCGATCTGCTCGGGCGGGGTGGTTTTCAGGTCGCCGATGAGGAAGGCCGAGCCGTCGAGGAAGACATTCGGGTTCTTGTAGGCGACCTCTGCGGCCGACTCGATCCACGGGTTGCCGGCGTGAGCGAGAACAAAGGTGACATTGGGGTGGTCGACGGCCACCTCGTCGATGGTGAGCGGGTCGGCGAACTTGAGCTTGGCGCGGCGCGAGTCGGTGTCGCCGGTATGGAAGACGACCGGAACGTGGTGCTTCTCCGCGAGCCTGTACGCCGGTTCGTAGGCCGGGTCGGTGGCGTACTGGTGCACGTAGCCGAGGTAGATCTTGATGCACCTGTATTTCCCCGAGACGAGGTCGGCCTCGAGGGAGGCGGAGTCCACGGTGGCCGTCAGGCCGGCGCAGTTGATGATGTGCAGGTCGGAAAGGTCGGCGTAGGTGTCAGCGGCGTGGTTCATCGAGACCGCGCCGACCACGTGGCTGCGCTTCATCTCGGCGGCGAGCTCGTCCTTCGAGTCCATGACCTTGCCGACGTCGTAGAACTTGTCGCCGAAGTTGGTGTGGACATGGGCGTCGATGACCTCCATCGGGTCTCGGGCCGACATCCGCGCCGAGGCGCAGCCCCAGAGGACCGTCGCCACGAGCACCGTCGCGAGCGGGGAGAAACGGCTGAAGAGCATTCGGTTCCGCATGGTTGGGCCTTTCCTTGGGGGCTGGACCCTGGCGCGACCTGGCCGGTGGGCCACCGCGCCCATGGGTTCTGGTCGGTCGTCGGATTGGCAAGCGGCCCGCAGCGCCGGGGAAGTCCGGTGCGTCGACCCGTCGAGGTGAGGGTTTCTGCCTGCCACCGGCGCCATGGTACGCCGGCGCCCGGTGCGATCGTCCGGCAGAACCCGGCCGGCGGGCAGCCAACGCAGCCCCGGCTGCGGTATCCTCCTTCCGAGAATTGGGAAGGGAAGTGGTGACGAATCTGATGTGGAGGCAAGACAACAGGTTGCGCTCTCTCGCCCCGGCCGTTTCGCGCGGCACCGGCGTGCCGAGGGAACGCCGGACCCCCCCGGTCTCGCGGAAGGCCGGACTTCCACCGACGTGATCCCACCTGGGCGCGAGGTGCGGCTGCCGCCAACCGGAGACCTCCTTGGCCCCGACACCGGCCCGGGAGTCTCGGCAGAGGCTGGAGGCACGGACGCTTCCGGCCGGTGGTGGCGCCGCCGGCTCTACCGCGACGTCCTGCTCGTTCTGTTGCTCAGCCGGGTCTTCATTTTCGCCGTGGCCTGGGCCGGCCACCGCCTCGTGGCGCCCGGCACCTACCTCGCCGCCTCGGACAGGTCGGATTCGTTCCCGGACTTGCTGGCGCGATTCGACGGTGTCTGGTACCTCTCGATCGTCAGGGCGGGCTACGAGGACTCGGCCTCGAAGGCGACCAACATCGTCTTCTTCCCTCTCTACCCGCTGCTGGTTCGGACAGTCGCCGCGACCGGCATGGACGCGGCCACTGCCGGGCTCGTGCTCTCGAACCTCTTCCTGGTGGTCGGGGTGCTCCTGCTGGCCCGGCTGATGGACCTCGAGCTCGGCGTCGGGCCGGCCCGCCGAGCGGCGGTCTACCTCCTCGTCTTTCCCACCAGCTTCTTCTTCTCGGCCGTTTACACGGAGTCCCTGTTTCTCATGCTCACCGTCGCTGCCTTTCTCGCCGCCCGTCGCGGTCGCTGGTGGTTGGCCGGCCTCGCAGGCGGCCTGGCCGCCGCCACCCGCCTGCCGGGCGTCGCGCTGGTTGTGCCGCTGGCCTTCGAGTACCTACAGCAGGCGAGATTCCGGGTTCGGCGGGTCCATCTCGACGGGCTGGCCCTGGCCGTCATTCCGGTCGGGCTGGTTGCCTTCGCCTGGTACTGCGCCTCGTCGTTCGGGGATCCGCTCGCGTTCCTCCACAACCAGATGCTCTGGCACGGCCGTCCGACCCGTGCCGTTCCGGGTCTCGGGCTGCTGATCGGAGTGGCAAAGGCGGTCCTGCGGCCAGACCCGTCCATCCACCCCTTTCCGCTCAGCCTCGTCTACGTGGCAGCCGCGGTTCTGGCCGTGGGATGCATCGTCCTCTCGTTCTTCGTTCTGCGCCCGGCGTACGGCATCTGGGGTCTGGTCGTGCTGTCCATCTCGACGAGCCACGGCCGCATCGACTCACTGCCCCGGTACGTTCTCGCCCTGCTCCCCATGTTCGCCGTCCTCGGCCTTGTCGGGCACCGGCGCGGCGCGCACTGGGTCATCGTGTCGGTCTCTGTCTGCTTGCTCGCCGTCTTCACGGTGATGTTCGCGAACGGCTACAAGATGTTCTAGGACCCTGTCGGAGAACCGGGAAGGTCCGCGCGCCGGAGGCTTGCCGGGGGCAGGCAAGGCGTGAGAGGGCAGGTGATGCAGGAGGCATCGCGGCCGGCGAGTAACGCCGCATGCGCCCGGCAACCCCCCTGCGCCCACAACGCGGGCCTTCCGCTTGCTCCGGCAGGCTCCCGGTGACGGCTGTCACAGGCGGGCTCCGGGGTCTACATTGAACATGGACACACGGCAGGCGGACGGTGCCGCGTGGAGGATGCCATGTATCGAAGGTCTCCCCATGGCCACATGGGTGCACTGCTTCCCGCGACGCTCATGGCGCTGACGGCCCTGCTGCCTTCGGCTTTCGCGGCCGAGGTGCCGAACAGTTTGCAGCCAGCACGCCCCGGCATTTCGATCGGCACCCCACCGCAGCCGCCTGCGGTCGAAGCCATCTCTGTTCCCAGCGCGGGACTGGGCGCCACGGCGGCAGCCTGGCTCACCCGGGCCAACCAGATCCGGGCCATGGCCGGTCTCCCGGCCGTGACCGAGACCGCGAGCTGGAGCAGCGGTGACTACAACCACGCACGCTATTGTGTGAAGAACGACTACATCGGACACAGCGAGGATCCGGCCAATCTTTACTACACCTCCGAGGGCAACCTCGCAGCTCAGAACAGCAACGTCATGGTCTCGTCGGACATCAACACGACCGACGAATTTGCCATCAACCTGTGGATGGCTGGTCCTTTCCACGGTGTCGGGATTATCGACCCCGCGTTGTCGCAGGTTGGCTTCGGAAGCTACCGTGAAGCCATCGGGTCCTTCAGGATGGCCGCCGCGCTCGATGTGCTGCGCGGCCTTGGCAGCATCCCGCCGTCCGTGGCCTTCCCGGTCGCCTGGCCCGGCAACGGCGCGATCGTGGACCTGACCACCTTCGAGGGCGGCGAGTCCCCCGACCCCCTGACGGGCTGCCCCGGCTACACAGTCCCGACCGGCCAGCCCATCAGCCTGCAGGTAGGTGCGGGTGGCACGACCCCGAGCGTCACCGCCCACTCCTTCTCCGTCGGAGGCACGCCGCTTCCCCACTGTGTCTTCGACGAGACGACCTACACCAACCCAAACGCGACCTTGCAGAGCCTCGGCCGGGGCGTGCTGAACATGCGGGACGCGGTGATCCTCATCCCACGCGATCCGCTCGTGCCAGGAGACACCTACACCGCCTCGATCACCTCGGCGGGACACACGACGACTTGGTCGTTCACCGTGATGGGAGGCACGCCCCCACCCGGCGACGTGAACGGGGATGGCGGCGTCAACGTCAACGACGTGTTCTACCTGATCAACTCCCTGTTCGCCGGGGGCCCGGCGCCGGTGATATCGGGGGACGTCAACGGCGACGGCGCCGTCAACGTGAACGACGTGTTCTACCTCATCAACTTCCTCTTCGCGGGGGGGCCGGCACCGCAATAGCGCTCAGCAGCTTGCGCTCACTCGCCCTCGGCGGCCAACCGTGATCTCCTCAGCCGCCTGCTTGTGCTCGACCGTCCCGGTCGACCCTTGCCTCCAGAGCGCCCAGCGCCGCTTCGAGCCTTCCGAGGCATTGCAACTGGGAGTCAATGGGGGTTTCCTGGGCGTTGATCACCTTCTGCTTGCGGATGAGCTCGCGCAGAAGGGTGGCGGATATCTCGTGGTGAGCCACGATCGCCGGCAGCCCGCAAGGATCGCGCACGACGCGCGTGTCGGGTGGGCTGGCTGCGACAATCCAAACGTCCCGGCCGGAAGTTCCGAGCCAGGCAGCCCCGTGGTCCTCCAGGCATCTTCGGATGGGGCCAGTCCAGATTGCTTGCCGGCGTTTCCGGCTATGTCAGGCCGGCGCCGGGCCTCCAGCGAAAAGGAAGTTGATGAGGTAGAACACGTCGCTCACGTTGGTGGTGCCATCGGCGTTGCAGTCGCCCGGTCCTGTCGGGTCAGGTCCGCCAGCGAAGAGACTGTTGATGAGGTAGAACACGTCGCCGACGTTGGTCGTGCCGTCACAGGTGACGTCGCAGGTCGAGCAGGTGTGTGTGCACACACTGGGCTCGCTGGTGCAGCTCCATCCGCTTTCGATGTCACAGGTGGCGCTGCAGCCGTCACCCGGGGCGGTGTTGAAGTCGTCACACTGCTCACTGCCGGAGATGATGCCGTCACCACAGAGGATCGCCGGTGTGCACACGCTCGGCTGGCCGATGCAGCTCCATCCGCTCTCGATGCCGCAGGTGGCGCTGCAACCGTCACCCGGGTCGGTGTTGAAGTCATCACACTGCTCACTCCCCGCGACGACGCCGTCCCCGCACACCTGAGGGTTCGCCAGACCCGTGTGCAACAGGAATGCAGTCAAAGCGATGAGTACCCACGGGATGCGCCTGGGGCGCGAAAGAGATCCCTTGTGCAGCAGCATGGCTCGGTCCTTCAAGATGCACAAGATCGGAGAGGAGTCTGCAAGGGCCATCTTTCTTGCGATGATAGCCCCATGTCGTGCCAAGTCAACAAAACGTCGCCGCTTGCTGCTCTCTGTGCCTCCAGGTGTACGGCTCTTCGGTGTGCCGGTCTTGTGCCCGGCCTCGACGGGACGCCGGCGTCGGGGTGGCCCAGGAAGCGGCCCCGACGGCGGCTGTCCGCGCCGTCTTGCGGTCCAGATCGAAGCGGCAATTCTGGGCATGACAGAGCTCGTTGTGGGCATCCTTCTGTCGATCCCATGGCAGAGCCCCGCCGCCGTGAGCGATGACAAGTCAAGGCAACGCTCGCCCGTCTCGAATCGCCTCAGACTTGTTGGAGCGATCTGGCTGGAGCGGTGATCACGCGGCCACCGGGTCCCGCCAGCCTGATCACGCACCGACCCGGCCCAGTCGGATGAGTGGAACCTGAACGAGCTCCAAGCCACTGGACGGCAGCGGCCACCTCGTGGGTGGCCGCGTCGGGATCAGGTGGTTGGTGGAGCTGAACGGGATCGAACCGTCGACCTCTTGAATGCCATTCAAGCGCTCTCCCAACTGAGCTACAGCCCCACCTGGGACCGCGGAATCTACCAGAGTGGTCAGGAGGTGTCAACTCCGAGTGAGGGTTGCGGGCACGGTTGCGTCCCTGGCAGCCACGTTCCGGTCGGTGGCCTTGACTCAAGCCACGGGCCAACGCCCTTGACAGTTCCCGGGGCCGAGGGGTACTCTTCCCGTCCTTGCTCGCGCAGGGACGGTATGTCTGCGCAAGCTCAAAGGTGCAGGAGAAGGTCGATGAAGACGTTCGTTCCAAAGCTCGAGGAAATTCGCCACGACTGGTTCGTGATCGACGCCACCGACGTGGTGTTGGGGCGGCTGTCGACGACGGTCGCGACGTTGCTGCGTGGCAAGCACAAGCCCGAGTTCACCCCCGGCTTGGACGTCGGTGACTTCGTCATCATCGTCAATGCCGAGCGGATCAAGCTCACCGGTGACAAGTGGGAAGACAAGCTCTACCGCCGTCACTCGGGTTACCCCGGGCACCTCAAGGAGCTGACGGCGCGCCAGTTGCGCGACCGTTCCCCGGAGCGGATCGTCCGCTATGCGGTGTGGGGGATGTTGCCCAAGAACCGCCTGGGCCGGGCGATCTTCCGCAAGCTCAAGGTGTACGCCGGCGCCCAGCATCCCCACGAGGCGCAGCAGCCGCAGCCGATCAAGGTGCGCGGGTAAGGAGGACAGCGGTGGCTACGATTCAGTACTATGGCACGGGTCGTCGGAAGACGGCCGTGGCGCGCGTCTATCTCCGGCCGGGCACCGGCAAGGTCATGGTCAACAAGCGCGACCTCGAGGTGTACTTCTCGAGCCGCGTGCTCAAGATGATCATTCGGCAGCCCCTCCTGATCACGGAGACGGCTGACAAGTTCGACATCCTCGTCAACGTCGACGGTGGGGGGATGGCAGGACAGGCTGGCGCGATCCGCCACGGCCTGTCACGGGCGCTCATCGCCTGCAACCCCGAGCTGCGGCCGCGCCTGAAGTCGGCCGGGTTCCTCACCCGTGACGCCCGAGAGGTGGAGCGCAAGAAGTACGGCCAGCCAGGTGCTCGCCGTCGCTTCCAGTTCTCCAAGCGATAAGTCGGTATCACAGGGAGCAGAAAGGAGATACGCTCTTGGCTTCCATTTCAATGAAAGAGCTGCTTGAGGCTGGCGTCCACTTCGGTCACCAGACCCGGCGCTGGAACCCGAAGATGCGTCCGTACATCTTCGGCAAGCGCAACGGGATCTACATTGTTGACCTCCAGAAGACGCTGCAGCTCTTCGAAGAAGCCTCTACCTTCGTGCGTGAGCTGGTGTCGTCCGGTGGCACGGTGCTGTTCGTCGGGACCAAGCGGCAGGCCCAGGACGTGGTGCGCGAGGAATCGACGCGCGCCGGGATGTACTACGTGGCCAACCGTTGGCTCGGCGGCACCCTCACCAACTTCGTGACGCTTCGAAAGTCGGTGGAACGCTTCAAGGATCTCGAGCGGCTGCTCGGCAACCCGGACTCGCAGATCACCAAGAAGGAGCGGGTCCAGTTTGAGCGCGAGCGCGCCAAGATGGAGAAGAACCTGGGTGGCATCCGCGACATGGAGTCGCTGCCCGACGCGCTCTACGTGATCGACACCAACCACGAGCACAACGCCGTGCATGAGGCCAACCGTCTGGGCATCCCGGTCGTGGCGGTCGTCGACACCAATTGCGACCCGGACTTCGTGGACTACCCGATCCCCGGCAACGATGACGCCATCCGCGCCATCAAGCTCTTCACCTCCCGCGTCGCCGACTCCGTGATGGAGGGCCAGGCGATGATCGAGGGGCGGGGTGCCGCGGAGGAGGCGGAGCGGATGGCGGCTCTGACGCGTCCGGCCGGTGCTCCGGCCGAGGGTGAGGAGGGCGTGCTGCCCTCCCTGGAAGAGACCTTCGAGGAGTACGACGAGGACGCGGAGCTGTACGAGAAGCGCTAAGAATGAGGGGGCCGTGATCGGCCCCGGTTTCTGGAGCTTGTGACTGGCCAGGAGCTTAGCGCTACCTGGCCAGGTTTTTTTGGAGGCAGATATGGCGATTTCGGCGGCAATGGTGAAGGAGCTTCGCGAGAAGACCGGCGCGGGGATGATGGACTGTCAGCGGGCATTGGCCGAAGCCGGTTGCGACATGGACGAGGCCGTCAAGGTCCTGAGGAAGAAGGGCCTCGCGGCGGCAGCCAAGAAGGCCGGTCGTTCCGCCAAGGACGGGCTGGTTGCCTTTTCGGTGGCGTCGGACGCCCGTCAGGCGGCGATGGTAGAGGTCAACTGTGAGACCGACTTCGTGGCGCGTACCGAGGAGTTCCAGGGCTTCGTGAAGGCGATTGCGGATCAGGTGCTGGCCGAGCGGTTGACTGACCTGGCCGCGGCCATGCAGCGTCCGGCGGCGTTCGATCCAGAGCACACCATCGAGCAGGCCGTGGCTGCCAAGATCGCCAAGATCGGCGAGAACATACTGCTCTCGCGCATCGCCTACATGGCTGCCGGGGAGGGCTCGCAGCTCGGCTCTTATCTGCACATGGGCGGGAAGATCGGCGTGCTGGTCGAGCTCGGTGCCGGCGCCGACGAGGAGACGGTCAAGGACGTGGCCATGCACATCGCGGCCGCCGATCCGCGCTTCGTGAGGTCTGACGAGATTCCCGCCGAGGTGATCGCCGAGGAGCGCGAGATCGCTCGCGCGCAGGCGGCCGCGGCCGGCAAGCCGGAGCAGGTACTGGACAAGATCGCCGACGGTAAGGTGGCCAAGTTCTACGAGCTGGCCTGTCTGTTGGATCAGCCTTTCGTCAAGGACCCCGCGCAGACAGTGGGTGGCATGCTCAAGGCCAAGGGCGACCTCCCCGTTGTCCGGTTCATCCGCTTCAGGTTGGGCGAGGGAGCGGCCGTGGCGCAATGAGCGAGCCGGTCTACCGCCGCGTCATGCTCAAGCTCTCGGGCGAGGTGCTGATGGGCAACCAGCCCTTCGGGATCGCCCGGGAGATCCTGCCGGCCCTGGCGGAGGAGATCGCCGAGATCAGAACCCTTGGCGTCGAGGTGGCAATCGTCATCGGTGGCGGCAACATCATCCGGGGCATTGCGGCGACCGAGCAAGGACTGGATCGGGTTACCGGCGACTACATGGGGATGCTGGCGACCGTCATCAATGCCCTCGCTCTGCAGGACGCGCTCGAACGACGGGGCTGTTTCACGCGGGTCATGACGGCGCTCGAGATGCG
Organism: Thermoanaerobaculaceae bacterium; assembly: GCA_035403265.1. Lineage (GTDB taxonomy): Bacteria > Acidobacteriota > Thermoanaerobaculia > Thermoanaerobaculales > Thermoanaerobaculaceae > JAAYVZ01. The sequence continues at coordinate 11,312 of DAONEV010000060.1, forward strand.
TGCGGTCGCCGAGCCCTTCATTCGGCGGCGCGCGGTACGGCACCTGGAGAAGGGGCGGGTCGTGATCTTTGCGGCCGGGACCGGCAACCCCTTTTTCACCACCGACTCCGCGGCGGCACTGCGGGCGGCGGAGATGCACGTCGACGCGTTGCTCAAGGCGACGAAGGTGGATGGCCTGTACACCGCGGACCCGAATCGGGACCCCAACGCCACGCTGCTGAAGACCGCAAGCTACCAGTACATGTTGGAGAGCGGCCTGCAGGTCATGGATGCGGCGGCCGTGTCGCTCTGCCAGAACTCGCACATCCCGATCCGGATCTTCAATATCCGCGTCCCTGGCAACATCCAGCGGGTGATCCTGGGCGAGGACATCGGGTCCACCATCACGGCCTGAAGTCGTTTCATTTGGACGGGAACAATTGTGGCGGCCGCTCTCGTGCGGCCGCCACTGTCGTTCACGACGCCGCTCGCGATACAATTCAAGGTCAGAGCGCGGCCGTGCGACAGGACGGCTGCATGGGAGAGCGATGATGCGCGAGACCGTCAAGAAGAGCAAGCAGCACATGGACAAGGCCCTTGAGGTGCTGCGCGACGAGCTGCGTTCCCTGCGCACGGGGAGGGCCACGCTGGCCATTCTGGATCCTGTACGGGTCGACTACTACGGGACTCCGACACCGCTCAACCAGGTGGCGAACCTGGGGGTTCCCGATGCCAACCTGCTCATCATCCAGCCCTGGGATCCGACCTTGATCCCGGCCATCGAGCACGCCATCCAAAAGGCCAACCTCGGCCTCAACCCCATGAATGACGGGAAGATTGTCAAGCTGCCGGTGCCGCCGCCTACCCAGGAGCGTCGCCGGGAGTTGGTCAAGGTCGCCCACGAGTACGCGGAGCGGGCGCGCACGGCGGTGCGCAATGTCCGGCGTGAGGCCAACGACGAGCTCAAGCAGATGGAGAAGGGCAAGACCATCTCCGAAGACGAGCTGCGGCGCGGGCTCGAGGAGGTCCAGAAGCTCACCGACGAGCGGGTCGAGGAGATCAACAAGACCGTGGCCTCCCGGGAGAAGGAAATCCTCGAGGTGTAGGCCCGGAGCCTGGGGCGAGGTCTGCCAAGCATGGCCAGCGAGCGTGAGAATCCTGGCGACGTCCAGTCCTCGGACATCGCCCTGGTGATCGTGGCGGCTGGCTGCGCCCGCCGTTTCGGCGCCGACAAGCTTCAAGAGCCCCTGGCTGGCGCCACCGTTCTGGAGTGGGCCGTGAAGTCCGTGCGGGCGCCCTTCCCCTCCGCTTCGGCGATCCTCGTCGTGCATCCGGCGCGCGTCGACGAGATGGCATCTGCCTGGGCTCTTCGGGGTGTCAAGGTCGTGGCCGGAGGCGCCCGCCGGCAGGATTCGGTGCGAAATGGGGTTCAGGCGGCGGATGTGGGAAGCAATGGCGTGGTGTTGATCCACGACGGAGCGCGCCCGTTCGTGCCGGCAGACGACGTGCGAGCCGTCGAGGAGGCAGCCCGTCGAAGCGGTGCGGCACTGCTGGTGGCGCCGATTCCCGATACCGTCAAGCGCATCGATGCCGACGGGCTGGTGGCAGAGACCGTGCCGCGGAGTGGGCTGGCCCGGGCCCTAACTCCTCAGGGCTTCCGTACGGGAGTGCTCCGCCGTGCCTGGGAGCTGGCCGGTGAGGCCGAGTGGACGGACGAGGCTGCGCTGGTGGAGTCGGTGGGAGGCAAGGTGGAGGCGGTGAATGCGGACGCGCGCAACGTCAAGGTGACGAAGCGGGGGGACCTGGAGCTGTTGTCTGCGGCATTTCCGCGGCGGGTGCGGGTGGGCCAGGGTGTGGACGTGCACCCGTTTGCGGCCGGACGCGCGATGTGGCTGTGCGGTGTGGAGCTGCCCGGGGAGACGGGTCTGGCGGGACACTCCGACGCCGATGTGGCGTTGCACGCGGTCACGGACGCGATACTGGGTGCCTGTGCGGCCGGAGATATCGGCGTGCATTTCCCACCTTCGGAGTCGCGGTGGAAGGGAGCGGCATCAACGGTGTTCGTGGCGCATGCCGTCGGAATCGCTGCCGAGCGGGGAATGCGGGTGGTGCATTGCGACCTCACCATTCTCGCCGAACGGCCTCGCCTCGGTCCGCATCGCGAGGCCATGAGCAGTCGTCTGGCGGAGCTGCTGGGTCTTGGCCTGGACGACGTGGGGCTCAAGGCGACGACGTGCGAGGGGCTTGGTTTCGTGGGACGGAGCGAGGGCATAGTGGCGCTGGCAATGGTGACCCTTGAGCAATCCTGAGTGGGTCGTCGGATTTCACGCCGTGGTGGCAGCACTGGAGGCGCCGGCCTGCCGCGTCGAGGTGGTGTGGCTGGCCGCGGGCGCAGGCGGGCCGCGAGCTCGTCAGGTGCTCCAGGCGGCTCGCCAGCGACGCGTGCGCTTTGACACAGTGCCGCGGCGCCAGCTCGACCAGGTAGCAGCCGGTGTTGCGCACAACGGCTTCGCGGCGCGGGTCGCGCCGACTCCTCTCGCCGACGCGGATGAGCTGCTGCGTTTGCCGTCCCCGGTGTGCCTGGTGGCTCTCGATGGTCTCGACGACGGTCACAACCTCGGAGCGGTCGTGCGGCTGGCGGCCGGTCTGGGGCTGGGAGGGGTCATCGTCGGCGGCCCGCACCCGCCACCCCTGGGCGGCGCCGCGGCGAAGGTGGCAGCCGGCACCCTGCCGCGTGTCCGTATCGCACACGTCGGATCGCTCGGCGACTTCGCCCGCTCGGCCAAGGACGCGGAGTTCTGGGTGCTGGGGGCCGAGGCCGGAGGAGACGACGTCTCCCGGTTCGATCCCCCCGAGAGGATCCTGCTGTGCCTCGGTGCCGAAGCCGGAGGGCTGCGGGCCAAGACCCGCGCCGCCCTGGATGTCTCGCTGGCGATCCCTCTGGCGTCCGGCGTGGAGTCGCTCAACTTGTCGGTGGCGGCCGGCATCCTCGCCTGGGAGTGGCGCCGCAGGTACCCCCTGGCACCTCGTTGACAGTCGATGCTCGACTTCAATCCGGGCCCTCGACTGGCGACCGCAGACGGTGGGCCGGGCGGGGTGGCCAGAGGCACTTGACTTAGTTGTGTCGTGTGGTAGTCTACCCCTCCTTCCCGGCGGTCGTGTGCCGTCGGGTGTTCTTTGGCAGAGGGAGATACACGGATGAAGTGGCCTGCTTCGGCTGGCGTAGCTCAACTGGCAGAGCAGCGGATTTGTAATCCGCAGGTTAAGGGTTCGAGTCCCCTCGCCAGCTCCACCACCGGAGTGAGGCACCTGTCCGTGTCACCAGGCACCACAGTGAAACCGAAAGGTGCGGGTGTGGCCGAGCGGTCAATGGCAGCAGACTGTAAATCTGCCGGGCAATGCCCTACGGTGGTTCAAATCCATCCGCCCGCACCACTTTTCGTCACTCGCGGGAGTAACTCAGGGGTAGAGTCACAGCCTTCCAAGCTGTTGGTCGCGGGTTCGAATCCCGTCTCCCGCTCCAGTTTGCGTGGTTGGTTGGCGCGAGCCCACGTAGCTCAGGCGGCAGAGCACGTCCTTGGTAAGGACGGGGTCATCAGTTCGATTCTGATCGTGGGCTCCATTACACAAACGCAACGTCGTTCCAACAGGTCCGTCACCTCGCGGACCGGGGCCGCCGAGGCGGCTCAAACTCGTAGGGAAAAGAGGGAGGCATAGCGTTATGGCCAAGCAGAAGTTTGATCGCACCAAGCCGCATGTCAACGTGGGGACGATTG
>DAONEV010000061.1:0-14975 GCA_035403265.1 Thermoanaerobaculaceae bacterium
GCCGTGTCGTCGATCCACAGCGGCGCGTCGGCCAGGCGGTCAGCCGCCTCGGCCAGGCGCTGCCAGTCGGAGCCTCCGCCGTGGTGGTCGCGGGGGTCGGACGAGCGCTTGAGCAGCCCCTTGGTGAGCCGCCGCATGTTGATGCGGGCCTCGGCCGCGAGGAGGCGGCGGATCAGGGCCGGGGAGGACATCTCCAGGGAGAACACGGCGACGCGGGCGCCGTGGCGGAGCGCGCAGTTGGCGGCGATGTTGAGCGCCAGCGCCGTCTTGCCGACGCCGGGACGGGCGGCGAGGATGATGAGGTCTTGCTTCTGCAGCCCCGAGGTCAGCTCGTCGAACTTGTAGAAGCCGGTTTCCAGGCCGGTGAACGGCGCCGAGGACCGGGAGACCCGCTCGATGTGCTCGACTTCGGCGGTGACCAGGTCGCCGACGCGTTGTAGACCGCCCCGCATCGCCTTCTCGGCGACGCCGAGGATCTGTGTCTCCGCCTCCACGAGGGCCTGCATGGCCTCGCCCTCCTCGCTGGTGGCGGAGGCCAGGAGGTGCTGGGAGATCGCGAGAAGCTGGCGCTTGACGGCCCGGTCACGCACGATCTCGGCGTAGTGCTCGACGTTGGCGGCGTCGGGAAGGGCCTCGGCGAGGCTGGCCAAATAGGTCAGGCCGCCGGCGGCGACAAGGCCGCCGTCGTGCTGCAACTGGTCCATCGTCGTCAGGATGTCGATGTTGCGATTCTGGTTGGCGAGGCTGGAGAAGGCGGCGAAGATGACGCGGTGGGCCTCGTTGTAGAAGTCCTCGGTCGAGATCTGGTTGGTGATCCGGTAGAAGCAGTTGGAGTCGGCGAGCACTGCCCCCAGCACGGCGCGCTCGGCCGCCGCCGACGCCGGGATGTGCAGGACGGTGGGAAGGGCGGGCGCTTCGTTCGCCGCCGCCGCGCCCCGCTCGCCCGCGGGGCCCTGCCTGCCTCGTGCTCGCGCATCCACCGGCGCATCCTAACATGGCGCCAGAAGACCCTGGACTGGTGAAGAAGGCAGACTCACAAAGGCGAAGATGGGACGTTCCGAGGTCTGGGCACCGTCGTCGAGTGACGCTCGCAGCCTCCCCGTACAAGGCATCGCCTTGACTTTGAATTGAGCTCGCATCTCGGACTTCGACCTGGGAAGTGAGCGATCTTTGGGAGGTGGCTGTCGGGACCGGTGCCGCCACGCGGCTTGGGTCGCGCCGCACCGCCGCTCCGGGTGGGGGGCCTCCCACAAGTGCTCGGTGCAGATTGATCGGTGCGGGTTCTTGTAGAATCAGGCGCCATGATGCATGCCGACGAGCCCGAACGTGAGGTCGCGAGGGACGAGCCTTGGCGACGGATCGGCGAGCCTTCCGAGCGCCTGGGTGGGACCCGACCCCAACTGAGCGAGCTGGCTTGCGACCGCGCCGCCATCCAGGGCGGGACACGCCGGCACGTGACGTGGCGACGAAGGCTTCGCGACGCGCTGGCGCCCGCGGGCAGTCGCCGAGACCGGCTGACGAGGGCGCTGATGCGCGTGGTGGTCAGCCTCGTAGGCGGCCGGCGCGCCACACTGGCGCCGCTCCTGGATCCGTTGGGAAGTGCATCCGCGCGCTACCCGGACTGGCTCGCCGATCGCAATGCGCTCACCCCCCGGGCACTCGACGGAGTCAGGACCGCAATCGACCGGTTTGGCATGAAGCCCGTCGTCAGTCTTGTCATGCCGGTCCACAACCCCCCGTTGCGATTCTTGCAGGAGGCCGTGAGGAGTGTCCGGTCCCAGGTCTACGAGCGGTGGGAGCTGTGCATCGCCGACGATGCGAGCGTGCCCGAGATCGCGGCCGAGCTGGAGGCCCTGGCGGCGGCTGACGGGCGCGTGAAGCTGGTGCGGTCCGAGCGGAACCTGGGGATCTCGGGGGCCACCAACCTGGCACTGGGCCTTGCAACCGGGGATTTCACGGGCTTCCTCGACCATGACGACCTCCTCGACGCGGCGGCGCTCTTTTTCATCGCCAGGGCTCTGGACGACGACCCCTGTGTGGACGTCATCTACACCGACCGCGACTTCGTCACCGCCGAGGGCATTCACTGCGACCCGTACTTCAAGCCCGACTGGTCGCCATACGGTCTGCTGGAGCACAACTACCCGATCCACTTCCTGGTGGTCCGCCGCAGCCTGCTGCAGGAGGTGGGAGGACTGCGGGGAGAGTACGACGGTGCCCAGGACTACGACCTGCTACTGCGCCTGGCTGAGCGCACCAGGGCCGTGCGGCACGTTTCCGAGGTGCTGTACTCGTGGCGGCGACACGGCGGCTCCAACGCCGGGCGTCCTCAGGTCCAGGCGTTCGAGGCTGGACGGCGAGCCCTCACCGATGCCCTCGCGCGCCGCGGGCTGCAGGGCTCGGTGGAGCTGGTCGGACCGTCAGGACCCTACCGAGTGAGGTTGTGGCCCGGTTCGCAGCCTTTCGTCTCGATCATCATCTCGTCACGCACCCCGGATCTTCTGCGCTCGTGCGTGACGGCCCTGCGGGCGCGCACCACCTACCCGAGCCTGGAGCTGCTCGTCGCCACCAATTCGATCGGCGACGAGGCCCTGCGGACGACCTGCTGCGCGCTGGGCCTCGAGCTCGTGGAGGTGGAGAGTGGGTTCTTCTCCCGCATGAACAACGAAGCGGCCCGCCGGGCACGCGGCGAGCTTGTAGTGTTCCTCAACGACGATACCGAGGTCCAGACCCCGGACTGGATCGAGGCGATGCTGGGCCTCTTCGAGCTGCCCGGAGTGACCGCAGTGGGCCCCAGGTTGGTCTACCCAAGCGGGGCGACCCAGTTCACACGGGCAGTCATGGGAATCCGACGGGATGGTCGCGCGTACATCTTCGACCCCTTCGAGCTCTATGGCTCCGAGGAGGTCTTCGGGTTTTCCTTGCGCGTCGCGACCGAGGTGTTTGCGGTGAGTGGTGGCTGCCTCATGGTGCGGAGGAGCGAGTTCGTGGCCAACGGCGGGTTCGATGAGGAGAACTTCGCTTTCTCCTACCAGGATCTGGACTGGATGGTGCAGGAGCGGGAGAGCGGCCACACGGTCATGTTCACGCCCCACGCGGTGATCACCCACTTCGCCCAGGTGTCGAAGAGGAAAGAGCCGGACATGATGACCCGAGAGGCAGCCCTGGCCAGCGCCTTCATCACGCGCCACCGGCGCTCCCTGGCGGGCGGCGACCCGACATGGAGCCCTGCTCTGTTCGACGTCCACGGGTTGCTGGACCCGGTGCCGTGTCTGGGCCTACCCAACCTCGAGCTCCCCGAGGACGACCCGCTCCCTGGTCACGGGCTGGCCAGGTGTTCCCGCTTTGCTGGCCCTGTCGGTGCCGCCGACCTGGACAAGGCCGCGCGGGAGGCGTGCCGTTCCTTTGCCGGCCGCCTGGTCGCTGCGACGGGGTGCAGGACCGCGATCGACCTGGGCTGCGGCGTTGGCTTCCTCCTGGAAGCGCTGGCGGCGCTGGGCGTGGAAGCGCGGGGCCTGGATCGCTCCCGGGCCATCGTCAAGGCGGCGCTGCCCCGAGTTCGTGACCAGGTGCTCCTTGGTGACCTCCGAGAAGCACAGCTCGCGAAGTCGCTCGGCAGTCTGGCACCCTTCGATGTTGCGGTGGCCACCTTCGTGCTCGAAAGGCTGGCCGCGGACCACCTCCCAGGGGTGCTTCAGGAGCTGACGAAGGTGGCTCGCCGCCTGGCACTCGTCACACCGCTCCCGAATCTCCTCGACCGCCTCGAACCGGGTTGCCTCACCCTCTGGTCCCGCGGGGACTGGCTGGCGGCCCTCGGCCGCTCAGGATGGCGGGAAGACCAGGCCGCCACGAAGGCCGTCTTCGGCGCCGGCTATCGCGAGGATCCAGACCTCACGCTGGCAGTGCTGGTGCGGGGACGCTGACGATGGTGAGGCCGACAGGTCGCAAAGGGTGGCGGATGGACCTTGTCCGCCACGTCCTTGCACGGGTCCGAGCGGCAGGCCGTGTCCTGGGTGCCCACGGTGTGCGAGCCTTCATGGGTAGAACCCGTGACCGGCTGGAGCAGGCCTGCCGCGAGCGTGGCCTCTTTCCGAGGTGGCTCGCATGGTTCGAATACCGCCGGTGGGTGAGCTGTATCGAACCACTTGCCACCGAGCCGATGGCCGGGGGCGCAGCCAGTTCGAGGTTCGAGTGGAGACCCCTGGTCCGGGTCGTGCCGATCGCCTCGGATGATGACGCCGACCTCCTGCGACTGGCCGAGACGCTCGCCCGCCAGACCTACGACCGGTGGGAGTTGCATGCGCCGCTGGGTGGTCAGGTTGCGACCTCCAGCCGTCCCCGACTCGTTGAGATGGCGGTGGGCGATCCCCGGTTCCGGCCAGCGCTCGAAGAGCCTCAAGCCGCCAGTGCCCATGACGGTCTCGTGGCTGTGGTCGAGCCCGGGACCCGCCTGGCTCCGTTTGCTCTCCTGGCGGGGGTGAACGGGCTCGCGGGTCGGTCTGAGGAGCTCCTGTACGGCGACAACGATCTCGTCACGACCCGCGGCCGCCGCCACAGCCCTTTCTTCAAGCCGCACTTCTCGGCGGAATTGCTGCTGAGCGTCCCGTACCTCGGCCCACTCCTGGTGATGCGGGAGGGTCTGCTGGGGCGATTGGTCGATCGCGACCCCGCCATCGGCAAAGCAGAGGTCTGGGATCTGGAGCTGCGTCTCGCCGAGCTCGCGAGAGGCGTCGTTCACGATCCCCGGGTGCTCGCCCACCGCATGGCCCGGCGGGGGGGCGCCCAGCCTGAGACTCCGGGGACAGCCATGGTGCCGGCGCTGAAGGCCCACCTGGAGCGGCAGGGCATCAGCGGCGATATCGTGGCGACGGCAGGAGGCGGGTGGCGTGTGCTTCCGACCGTGCCCCAGGGCATCCGCGCGTCGATCATCATTCCCACCCGCGATCATGTCGGGATCCTCCGGCCTTGCATCGAGTCAATCGTCCATCTCACGGCTCGCCCCGAGCTGGAGATCATCGTCGTCGACAATGGCAGCCGAGAGCCCGAAACCCTTGCGTATCTCGACTCTCTAGCCCATGACCCGCGGGTGCGCGTGCTGCGGGACGACCGCGAGTTCAACTGGTCGGCGCTCAACAACCGGGCGGCAAGTGAGGCGCACGGCGAGGTGCTTTGCTTTCTCAACAACGACGTGGAGGTGCTCGATCCCGGGTGGTTGGAGGAGCTGACTGGCTGGGCGCTGCGACCGGACATCGGGATGGCCGGGGCGCTGCTTTTGCGCCCCGACGGCACCGTCCAGCACGCTGGAATCACCGTGGGCCTGCGCGGATTGGCGGCTCACCCGTTCGAGTTCCTCGGCGAGGATGCCGCCGGTCCGTTCGGCCACGTCGGGTGGTACCGCACCATGATGGCAATGACCGGGGCGTGCCAGGTGGTTCGCCGCGACCTGTTCGAGCGGCTCGGCGGGTTCGACGAGGAGTTCCTGGTGATGTTCTCTGACGTCGAGCTGGGCGTCCGGCTCTGGCGGGCAGGCTACAGGAACGTGTTCTGTCCCGCGGTGCGGCTGCTACACCGCCACGGGATCTCGCGGGGCGGGGACGATCGCATGCCTCCCCGCGACCTTGTCAGGGCGTATCGCTGCTTCGGCGCCGAGGTGGAGGCCGGTGATCCGTTCTTCAGCCCCAACCTCTCGCCCTGGTCGTCGGCGCCGCGGGTGGCGCGTCCTGGAGAGCCATCTCCAGGCCACTGGTTGAGGGAGATGGTAGCCGCCATCGAATCACGGCTGACGCCCGACGAAGCGCGGCATCCGATCAGCTTGATGCCGTTCGTTGTCGAAGTGGCGGCACGCCTGGCATCTCAACTCCAGGAGTCCGCCGGAGAGCGCTGACGGGTCCTGTCGCTTCTCCGGCAGGCGCCCGGGAAGCGGAATCGGGTATCATGTGCCGCCACATGGATGCATCGCCGGTGGCCGGCGGCAGGCAGGCGGGAAGGAGTGCTCCGGGTCATCCCGGGTGTACTCTGGCTTCAAGGCTGTTTGCGTCGTCGGGACTCGCACCGGTGGTCGTGTGGAGTGCAGTGGTGTGGCGTTTGCCAGGGGGTGGGTCGTGATCGTCAGTTGCCCGAGCTGCCAGGCCAAGTACCAGTACGACGAGTCGCGCTTCGGCGACACGTCGACGAAGCGGCTGAAGTGCTCCAAGTGCAACAACGTGTTCGAGGTCTCGAGGCCGAGCATCCTGGGCGTGGAGGGTGGCCAGACGACCTTCGTGGGCGGCAGGAAGCCCGACGAGACCACCAAACAGTTCGACGTGGGCGCGTTGGCGTCCCCGGAGGAAGAGGCCTCGCTGCCGCAGCTCGCCCCGCTGCCCCCGAACCGCCGCTACTCGTTGGCCGTGATCCTCGGCGCGAACGCTGGCCACATCTACACCATACCCAAGGCCCGGGCCGTCATGGGCCGTGGCCAGGGCTGTGACATCCAGCTCCAGGATTCCGAGGTCTCCCGCCGTCACGCCATGATCGAGGTGCGGGGGGAGGACGCGACGCTCGTGGATCTCCAGTCCACCAACGGCACCTTCATGGAGGGCGTGCGGATCCAGCGGGCGCCGCTGACCAGTCACCAGGAGTTCAGCCTCGGCACCACCACCTTGATGTTCATCGTCACCGAGGTCGGCGAGACCGCGTAGGTTTCAGGTGAAAGTGGTTGTCGCACTTTCGGGTGGCGTGGACTCCTCCACCGCCGCGGCCCGGCTGTGCAACCAGGGGCACGACGTCCTCGGCGCCACCCTGCGACTCGCCGACCTTTCCTCGTGCGGGCTGGGGGCCTCCCGCTGTTGCAGCCCAGGGGATCTCGAGCGCGCCGCCCGGGTGTGCTGGCAGCTCGGGATTCCCCACCACGTGGTGGAGGCCGGGGTGGGATTCCAGCACGAGGTGATCGAGCCCTTCGTCGACGCGTACCTGGGTGGGCGGACGCCGTCCCCCTGCATTCGCTGCAACTCGCGGGTCAAGATGGGAGCGCTCGTCCCGTTCGCGCGGCAGGTGGGCGCCGAGGCGGTGGCGACCGGCCACTACGCCCGGTGCGACGCGGACGGGCAGGGGAGCGCCCGGCTCTGGCGGGGCGCCGACGCGGACAAGGATCAGTCCTACTTCCTCTTCGACCTGTCGCGCGATCAGCTCGAGATGCTCCGGCTGCCGCTGGGGGAATCCTCAAAGGCCGAGGTGAGGGCCGAGGCCGCGAGCCTGGGCCTGGCCAGCGCCGCCCAGCCCGACAGCCAGGAGATCTGCTTCGTGCCTGTGGACGGCAGCTACGTGCAGGTCATCGAGGCGCTGGCTCCCGACCGGCGACCGCCAGCGGGCGACATCGTGGACGGCACCGGACGCGTGCTGGGCCAGCACCGGGGCGTCCACCTGTTCACCGTGGGGCAACGCACCGGCCTTGGCGTCGCAACCGGCGAGCGGCTTTACGTCGTCGCGCTTGATGCCACGGAGAACCGGGTCGTGCTGGGCCGGCAGGGCGAGCTGCAACGCCGGCGCCTCGACCTCGAGCAGGTCAACTGGCTGCTGCCGGACGAACCCGCGGGCGAGCTGCGGGCGAGCGTGCAGGTGCGGTCGCGTCACCGCCCGGCCAGCGCCACTGTCCTGCCGTTGCCCGAGGGCCGGGCAGAGGTGTGGTTTGACGCGCCAGTATCGGCGCCGGCGCCCGGGCAAGCGGCGGTCTTCTACGACGGCAATCGCGTCCTGGGCGGAGGCTGGATCGCTCGGGCCTCCTGAGGATGCCTGAGAGCATCGAGGCGTCGACGGTCTCGTGCGCTCGCGGGTGCCGAGGAGGTCCCTCGCGTCAGAGGCCCAGCCGCTGCCCAATCCTTCTCACAACCCGGCCAGCTCCTTCGTGCCGCCACACCCAACCCGCGCGCCGCAGGAGGCGGGGTAGAGGGAGGCGGCGGACCCACGGGCGCTTCCAGAGCGTCTCGGTGAATTTCCGGCCTGCCGTGAGGTAGCTCTCTGAGATGTCGAACCCCTCAGGCACTGCGGCGGGTCCCCTCCTGACCGCGACAAGATCCCGTCGCGCCAGGACGTCGGTGACGATGTCGGGCCTCGATGCCGAGGCCATGACCAGTTCCAGGATGAGCTGCGTCAGCGAGGGGTCTGTGGCCCAGGGACCGCCATGGTCCTGCCAGAATCCTGGCCAGTGAGCCCAGCCCCAGTCCTCGATGACGTAGAGACCGCCCGGGCGCAGGCGTGGGAAGACCGTGTTGAAGGTTACTTTGCTCTCGGGCAGCAGGTGACTGGCGTCGTCGATAACCAGGTCGAGAGGTTCCGTGGCAAACTCAGCGGATATCAGCCGTTGGAGTGCCTGCGAGTTGGCCTGGTCGATCCCGTGGTAAAGGTGAATGCGGTCCTTCGCACCTCTCTGCGCCACGTAGGCGTCGAGGTTTGGAAGCTGCGCGGGCGACAGGTCGAACGCGACGAGGCGCCGGGGCTGGAACAACTGGTCGAAGAGCACGACGCTGCCACCCCGGAGAATCCCCGCCTCAAGGATGCGTTGACACCCCGGACCAGCCAGGCTGGCATAGTACGAGACCATCTCCCGGGTCTTCTGAAGGACGAAATGGCCAGGTTCCTCGGGTCGCGCCAGCCCGTCCTCGGTCCAGTCGAGCTCGACTACAGCCCCGTCAAGCACCAGCTTCGCGTCCGATTCCCAGCGCATTGCCATCATTCACCTATACGAGGCGGATTTCGCCTCCGTTTACCCAATCGTACCGCAAGTGGTCGCAAGCTCGCAGCGATCGTGCGGTGGCCGCACCGCCTCTGACAACGTGGGCCTTGCTCGTCTGCGGCCGGTTCTACCCAGGGTGCGAAGGGCACCAATAGAGGGACGACCTGGCGACCTCTGCTGTCACATCGGGCTGCTGGTCGTCGTCGGTGGCGCCGGTCCGTCGGGTATCGTCCCGAAGTTCTGCTCATAGATCGCCACGTTCTCGCTCAGGGCTCGCAGGAGCTGCTTGACGTGCAGCGGCGTCATGACGAGCCGGGACACGACCTGCACGTCCTCGCGCCCGGGCACGATGCGCCCGAAGTCGAGGACGAACTCGGCGTAGTTGTGGACGATCGAGACAAAGTTGGCATACGTGCCCAGCGCCTGCTGGTCCGAGAGGACGATCTTGAGCTGCCCCTGCTGTGTCATGCGGCCTCCAGAGGGCTCATTCTACCTTGACAAGCCTCACCCGCCGCGCCATGGTTGGGGCCGATGACCGACCTGGGCGTCCCATTCGAGAAGGCAGGGCAGCCGCCCAATGGGCCTCTGGTGTCGATCATCGTCCGGACCATGGGGCGCGCGGAGCTTGGTGAGGCGCTGGCGTCACTTGCAGTCCAGACAGGGACCCGAGTTGAGGTGGTGGTCGTGGACGCCCGCGGCACACCGCCTGTCGAGTTCCCGGCCGCCTGCGGGCGGTTCCCGGTCCGGGTGGTGCACCGCGGCCGGCATCTCGGGCGCAGCGCCGCCGCCAACGCCGGTCTCGAAGAGGTCACGGGAGATCTCCTCGGTTTCCTGGACGAGGACGACCTCGTCGATGCGGACCATCTCGACCGCCTGGTGCGGGAGTTGGTCGCCCATCCTGATGTCACGCTGGCGTACGCCGGCGTGCGAACCTCGACCGATGGGCTCCAGGGGCCGCTGGATCTGAACCGCCCATTCGATCACCTCGAGCTCATGCGCGGTAACTTCATCCCGATCCACGCGGCGCTCTTTCGGCGGCGCCCGGTCGACGAGGGGTGCCGCTTCGACGAAGGTCTCGATGCGTTCGAGGACTGGGATTTCTGGTTGCAGCTCGCCGAGCGGGGACCGTTCCTTCATGTCGACAGGGTCAGTGCCACCTACCGCGTCGGCGGCGGTTCGCTCATCGGCCTCTCGGGCTCCGACGAGGAGCGTGCCAGGGGTCGAGCCAGTGTCTATGAGAAGTGGAAGGTTCGTTGGAGTGGGGAGCAGATCGCCGCGCTGATGCAGGTGCCGCATTCGGGAACAGAGAAGGCGACCGGCGCCGTTTTCGACGAGCTGAGGGATCACGAGGAGATCGAGCAGCAACTTCAGCAGCGCGCCGCGGAGCTGGACGCCCAGCTTCGTCTGCTGCTGACATCGTGGTCATGGCGGCTGAGCAGGGGGCTGCGTGAGCTCGGCTTGCTCGGCCGGCGCCTCACCGGCATGGCCAGCGGTGATCATGCTGCCCCTTTCAGGCAGGTGACCGCTGGAACCGTCAGCCGGTGTTTTCCGCCGTTGCCTTCGCCGAGAGTGCGGAGTCGCCCCCTGATCTCCGTGGTGCTTCCCGTGTACAACGCCTGTCGCACCGACACCCGGTTCCTTTCTGCGGCGATCGAGTCGGTAGCACGCCAGACGTATCCGAACCTCGAGCTTCTCGTCATCGACGACGGCTCGTCGGATGCCTCGGCCGAGCTGTGTGGAGCCCTGCTTGCGAGGTACCCGCAGTTGCCAAGCAGCCTTCTGCGGAAGCAGAACGGCGGCCAGTCGAGTGCACGCAACGTCGGCATCGCCAGGGCGCGCGGGGAGTGGGTGAGCTTCATCGACCAGGACGACGTGTTTCTTCCCGACAAGCTCACGACAGTCTCCAGGTACCTGGGTGGTGATGTGGGTGTCGTGTACACCGACGCTGACACGATTGGCCCCGACGGGAGGGTCCAGGTCAGTGGCATTCACAGGCAGGGTTGCGGCCGGCCCCATCCCAAACGTTCGGTCGAGGACATCCTTTTCCGCGATGTCTTCGTCATGCCAGGCGTGATGACGGTGCGCCGCAGCCTGCTCAACCAGGTCGGGGGGTTCGACGAGGAGCTATCGGGTTACGAGGATGATGATCTCTTCTTGCGGCTCTACCTTGCCAGCCCGGTGGTCTACCTGCCGGTGAGCACCTTGCTCTGGCGTATGCACGAGCACAACTACAGCCAGACTGAGCGAATGCTCCACAGTCGGTCGCGGTATGCCGAGAAGCTCCTGGCCGCCTATGCCGCCGGCGGGGCCGACACAAAGCAGCGGGAGCGTGGTATTGCGCGACGCTTCTACACCGAGTTCCTGAGGCAGGCGGCCTACCAGTTTCGCGACGGTGTGGCCATGTATCGGGCCAACATCGCGGCCTCCAGGGGCCTCCGACGCTACCTTCCGCTCTGGGACTCGACGATTGTGAGCCTCCGCTGGCTGGCCTTCGGCCTCGCGGCCCGCTTGGTCAGGCGTGGAACGCCCCCAGTCACCCACTAGTGCGAGGCGTTGCGTGCCCTTCGGAGGGTTCGCGCGGAGCCGGGCGACATGCCGCCGAGAGCGCCTGGCGCGGGCTCAGGACCAGCCTCATGCTTCCTCCTGAAGCTCGCCTGCGCTAGCTGGCCGGCTCACGGGTCGGTCGACCGCGGAACGCTTCGGCCCGGGTGGTCAGGAATCGGCGGGGGGCCACGAGACTCCGCAGGTCGTAGAGCTCACCAGCCGGCGACAGCTCCACTCGGCCGTCGGAGCTGATCCTGAGGCCTACCGGATCGGCTGGCTCCCGGCCAGACTCCCCGGCAGGCATTGAATACGGCGCTCGATCGTCTGTGAAGTACCCGGCAGGTGGTGGGTAGATGGTGCAGGGCAGGCCCCTGCAGTCCGTCTGCAAGCCCAGCCACTCTTCGGGAGTGAGGAGGTTGTCGTGTTTCCACCCGGCCGAGGTGCTCGAGTTAGCGTAGACGTAGCGGATCTCGTGGTCGACCACTCCGAAATCGCGGGCGCAGCGCTCGACAAGGCGGGGGATCTCGGTGTAGTTCGGTTTCAGAGCCATGGTGATGACGTGTAGCGGTGGCGGGGTCGTCGCGTTGGCGAACGTGGCGGCCAGGCGCTCGAGGTTCGCGAGGTGGTGTTCAAGCCGGCCACCGCGGCGCAAGCTTCGGTAGGTGGCGGGGTTGAACGAATCGACCGAGATGTTGATGAAGGCGAGGCGCAGCCGACTCAAGCGGCGGAAGAAATCATCCTCGAGCGGGAGCGCGAGGTTCGTGGTGAAGAAGACCTTCGGCTGCTCCTTGCGGGGAATCATGTCGAGAAGGTCCAGGAAATCCGGGTGGATCGCGGGCTCGAAGAGGCATGAGAAGAAGACACGGCCGCTGACGAGTGGGAAGAGTTGGAGGACTCTTGCGAAGATCTGCCTGGTCATCAGCGTTCTTGGCCCAACCGTTGCGAAATCGTTGAAGCAGAAGGGACACCGGAGGTTGCAGTTGTTGGTGGTGTCGAGGGCGATGAACTCGAACGGGCGACCCGTCTCGGCTGACAGACGGGCCAGCATCCGTCTGAGCCTTGCCTTGAGTCGAACGAGCTCGGCCGACTGACCTGTTGCCACTGCCATCCGCGTGGTCAGTCTCATGATCCGACGCTGGAGTCCATGGAGCATGAAGGACAGCCTCCTTCTCCTCCCTACGGATTCGTCCTCGCGATCGTCTAATGCGGAAGGCTGTAGCTGGTTGGGTCCCGGGACGGCTCTCCGCGCGCCCGGACCCAGGCGGTCGTCCAGGAAGACCCTCCCCCAGACCCGTGATCGAGTCGAGCAGGGCGCCGCTGCTCAATGCGGGGGTGGAGGCCCCGGGGACATCGCTCCGGCGGAGAATGCAGAGTCTTCGGTCCGACGCGCCCACCTTGTCAGACGCGGCCAGTGTGCCCATCGAGGTACCCGACCCTCCGGCCGCCAGGAAGGCAGGGCCGGTGTAGGCGGGCCATGACTTACCGGGTCGTGTGTAGCGCCTGGGTCAGCGTGCGGAGGGTGGCGCGGGCGGCGACCCGGCGCGTGGGCGCCTTCTCGGACGGGAATGGCAGGAGGGCGAGACGCAGCAGCATCCCGGCGACGAGGAGCGTGCGGAAGGCGAGGGCGGCGCCGAGGCCGTGGTGGGTATGCCAGAACCGGCAGGCGTTGCGGTAATAGATGGGCAGGAAACGGTCGTAGCCGAGCTTCCGGGAGGCCACACCGCCGACGTGGGCGAAGCGGGCCTGGGGCCAGAACACGATGGGGCCATGCCGACTCAGGCGCAGGCAGAGGTCCACGTCCTCGAACCAGGCCGGCACATAGCGCTCATCGAACCCGCTCAGCTCCAGGAAGGTGCTGCGCCGCACGGCCAGCGACGCCGCCGCGGGCTGCTCCACCGCGAACGGGCGTATGCGGTCTTCGTCCAGGTACCGCTGGTGGCGGAGCCAGCGGTTGCTGGGCCAGAGGCGATCAACCAGGAGCAGCTCCCGGCACGCCTGTCCGAGGGTGGGGAAGCGCCGGAGCTGAAACTCGTCCTGGGCCAGGGCGCCGTCAGCATGGAGGTCCACGAGGGCGGGGGCGACGGCAACCGGCGCCGGGCTCGATCCGAACGCCTCGAGAAGGGCCGGAAACGGGCTGCCGATCGCCACGGTGTCGGGGTTGAGCAGCAGGACGATGTCGCCCGTGGCGGCGGCGGCTCCCTGGTTGGCGGCGGGCCCGAACCCCCGGTTGGCGTGGTTCCGAATGATGCGGACCCCCGGGAGCCGGCGCTGCAGCTCGCCGCTGGGGAACTCCCGGCTGGCGTTGTCGACGACGACGACCTCGACCGGACCGCCGGCTGCGGCGACGAGGGGCGCCAGGGACGAGGCGCACGCGAGCAGCTCCTCGCTGCACTCCCAGGAGACGATGACAACGGAGATCGAAGGCGTGCTCACCCTTTCCGCCGCACGTGCCGACCGCGCGTCCCGGTCACACCTGCATTGTACGGGTGCGGTGCGCGGATCGTGAATACCTTCGCAATCCGCGGCGTTGTCGTGGCTGGAAGGGAGCTGCACATGTTCTTGCCGCGTTTCACCAACGACCCGATCTGCGACTACTCGCTCCCCGAGCACGAGCATGGCGTGCTGGACGCCGTCAAGGCGCTGGAAGCCAGTCTTGGGCGGACCTATCCGGCGATCATCGGCGGTCGCGAGGTGCAAACGGAGCGGACCATCGCGTCCACCTGCCCGGCCCACCCGGCAATCGAGGTCGGCCGTGTCGCGAGCTGCACCCGCGCCCACGTGGACGAGGCGATTGCGGCGGCCCGCACGGCGTTCACGACCTGGTCGCTCCGTTCGGCTGAGGAGCGTGCCGAGGTGCTGCTGCGCCTCGCCGAGCGGCTGCGCCGGAACCGCTTCGAGCTCGTCGCCCTGCTTGGCTACGAGATCGGCAAGGACTGGTACGAGGCGGATGCCGAGGTGGCGGAGGCCGTGGACTTCTGTGAGTACTACGCGCGGCTCGCCCTCACCCACTTCCATTACCACCCGCTCACCCGCCTGCCATCCGAGGACAACTGCTACTTCTACATCCCGCTGGGCGTCGGGGCGGTGGTCTCGCCGTGGAACTTTCCCCTCGCCATCCTGGGAGGCATGACCACGGCCGCACTGGTGAGCGGCAACACGGTGGTCGTCAAGCCGAGCTCGGACACGCCGGTACTCGCCTGGCGGCTGTTCGAGCTGGCGCGCGAGGCGGGGGTTCCAGAAGGTGTCGTCAACCTGGTGCCCGGACCCGGAGGCGAGATCGGCGACTACCTGGTGACTCATCCGGGGGTGCGCTTCGTGGCGTTCACCGGCTCGGCGGACATCGGCCTGCGCATCAACGAGCTCATCGCCCGCCCGGACCCGCGCCGCCGGTGGATGACCCGTTACGTCTCGGAAATGGGCGGCAAGAACGCGATCATCGTCGACGACTCGGCCGATCTCGACGCGGCCTCGTCCGGCATCGTGCGCTCGGCGTTCGGCTTCCAGGGGCAGAAATGCTCAGCCTGCTCACGCCTGCTCGTGGACGCCCGGGTCAAGGACCGATTGATCGAGCTGATTCTGGAGAAGACGGCGAAGCTCCCGGCCGGGGATCCCTGGTCGGGCCCGTGCATCTTCACCGGGCCGGTGGCCAACCGTGGCGCCCACCAGTCGATTCTGCGCGCCATCGAGACCGGCAAGGGCGAGGCGAGGCTGCTCGCGGGCGGGC
>DAONEV010000062.1:0-14894 GCA_035403265.1 Thermoanaerobaculaceae bacterium
CGGCGGAAGGCAGCTCGCCGAGGTGCTGGACGCGGGACACCTTGTCGCGGGCGGTGCCGTCGTCCTCGGTGAGCTTCGCCTCGATGACCACCTGCGGATTGAACTCCGAGGGGATGATGAAGTCAGGCGCCTGGTCGAAGCCCTGGACGCGCGCGACGCGCTTGGTCTTGCGGAAGCTCACTCCAGCGCGAGACAGCACCTCCTCGATGGCCGACTCCAACGCGTCACCCACCAACTCGGACACCGAGTCCCGATGCCCGGCAAACGGCCGGCCCAGGAACCGCTCGTAGAGCAGCATCGCGTATGGGACTCCGATCCCTGCCAGCGCGCGCAGCGCCGACGGCCCGCCCCGTGTGTCCGCCTTGTCCAGCCGGTGCACCTTGTCTGCTGGCGTCTCCGGCATCCCCTCCGTGAGGAGCTGACATGCCACCGAAACCAGCGCCGCGACCCGCTCCGCGGTCAAGCCGTCCCGCCTCAGCGGTGCGAGCGGTGCCAGCCGCACCCTGCGATCAAGGGACCGCACCGCGCCCTGGGACACCGCGACGCCCAAGCGCTGCGTGGCCAGGTAGGCCCACTCCGGTGGGGTGAAGCCCAGCATCGAGCGGAGCACCAGGAGCGCCACCGGCCGCTCGTGGACGACCGCCAGCACTGCGGCCGGGTCGAGCTTCGCGAAGCCGCCGGTGCCGAGCTTCAGCGCCTCGTAGCCCTGCTCGAAGAGCGG
Source organism: Thermoanaerobaculaceae bacterium (assembly GCA_035403265.1). Lineage (GTDB taxonomy): Bacteria > Acidobacteriota > Thermoanaerobaculia > Thermoanaerobaculales > Thermoanaerobaculaceae > JAAYVZ01. Next base: position 722 of record DAONEV010000062.1, read on the forward strand.
GTACTCGACGAACCCCTTGCCCTTGGGCAGGACAAGGAACTCCGATTCCAGGCACGAGAAGACGGCATCGACGTAGTCGTCGAGGTGGCTTTCCAGCTCCTCAGGTGCCGCCTCAAAAGGAAACCGCATCGTCATCTCCTGCGTAGGGTTGAGTTGCCTCACCCACCAGCATGTCGTGGGTGAACGGTGCGTCCGTGAAGTGCTCCCCCAAGATCGTCTCCGGGGCTCTGGAGCCACCCAGCCGTGCGAACTCAGCCGAGACCTTGGCCGTCTTGTCCTTCGTCGTCGACCCCCGCTGCCAGCCGGGCCGGAGATGCCAGATTGCCAACCGGACCAGATGGCCGAAGACGACACACCGGATGTCGCCGCGCGTGGTCTTGAGCCCGGCCGCGCGGAGGTGGTCAAGGTCGTCGCGGGTCAAGCGAGCAATGGCCTCAGGGGTGTCGAGGGTGAGGCGGCGTTGGATGGTCCCCGTGCCGCGGCACACGAGGACCGTGTCCACGACCGAGGAACCGGTGCCGCTGATGTGAATTGACGCTCCCATCTCCGCCGGGCAGGGGAGGGTCGCGGTGCACACCAGGCCGGCGTCCAGGATGGCGACCGCCACCGGGACGTAGGCTCCGAGCTTGTTGTGGTGATAGGTGAAGGCCAGCGGTGCGCCCGGCTTGAGCGCGCCAGCCATGCGGTGAAAGACCTCGGCGAGGCCTTCGGTGAAGTGGGCGAGGTCCCGCGCCATCGTGGTGTTACCGGTCAGCTCATCGGAGTGCCGGGTGGAGAGCACCTCGAAGGCCGCAGGGCGTGGGGTCGCGAGGCGACGCAGCCAGACGTAGCAGAAGTCCATGAGTTCGGCGTACTGGACATTACCAAAGTAGGGCGGATCCGTGAGCACGGCGTCCAGCGAGGCGTCGGGGAGACTGGCCTCCGTGGCGCTGCCCGCCTTGAGCTGAACCTCTCGACGCTCCGCCGGTCCGCGGCCGTTGCGCTCCTCGCCGATCCACTCGCCCGGCACGGCGATCTGAGTCTTGACCCCGCCCTGGGAAGCCACCTCAAATGGGGCATCGCAGTACGACTTGGCCCTGGAGTACTTGTCGATGATGTTCGCCCAGCCGCCGCTGCCCACGCACACCCCGTCCGAGCGGGCAATCCCGAGGAGGTTGGACTCGCAGACCACCAGGCCGACCGGAAAGCCGTGCACCGAGAAGACGTCCAACGACTTGAGGGCCATGGTGTCGTAGCGGCACAGCATGTTCTGGTAGCGCAGCAGGTCCGAGAGGTTGGTCGCCAGGGCGTTGCGCACTCGCTCGTCAGGCACGGCTGTCAGGAGCTGACAGCTCAGCTCGAGGCCGAGGAGCTGCCGGGGGTTGAACATCTCTCGGTAGTGCCGGTACCCCCACTTGTGCAGGCGGTCGGTCTCGTCACCGGCGGGGATGCCATCGTCGGGGACGAAGCAGGGTGTGAGGGCGCGCCAGCGCTTGTCGGCCTGCTCGACCTTGTGCAGGTCCCGGGCATCCGGCGTCTTGAAGAACCGTCCGCGGTGATGCGGCCGACATCCCGGGCAGTGGTACTCCAAGGCGAACAGACGGTGGCGAGGCGGGCCTTCCGACGGGCGCGGGTAGATCGTACTGGTGCCGCACGCCGGGCAGGCGCAGCTCGATCGACTCGCCGGACCTTTGAGTGCCAGCTTGTGGCCGCACGCGCGGCATGCGCCAGGGTGCTGGCGGTCCGTCACCTCGTTCAGGACCCCGCAACCGGCGCACAGCATCACGTTCTTCGGATGCCGCCGGTCCTCGGAGACGAGGTAGCCCGGGAAGAGGTCGATGTCGTGGCCACAGCTCGTGCACCCGAGGGTCTTGACCCACAGGAAGTACTTGACGGACGCCGAGGTGGAGCCGCACAGCGTGCAGGTGGTGCGATACAGGCCACCCACCTCCGCGGCGAGTGAGCGGACCAATTGTGCGGCGGCCGCGCGGTAGGCCGCCAGGTCGAGGTGCTCGATCTCCTGCCGGACGATCCACCACGCCATCGGGTTGATATCCCAACCGGCGATGTCGCATCCGAGGCGGTTGGCCTCGATGAGAGGCGTTCCCCCGCCCATGAACGGGTCGGCCACGCGCGTGCCCGGAAACGAGTTTGAGCGGAAGAACAGCTCGGCGACGGGTGCCTGGCCGAGCTCGGCGAGCAGCAGCCCGCGGAAGAGCGTACCGGGCCGCCGGGCAAACCACTTGTGCACGGCGATGATCGGCCGGTAGTTCTGCTGGACCTGTTTTTCCCGCAGCGCCAGGGCGGCGATGAAGGTCACGTCGAAATTCTGTTCGATGCTCACGTGGTCACGTCCGGGGCCATTCTAGGCGCGTATCTTGGCCAGCGGTACAGGGAACGGGTCACGAGCACACCAGTATGGTTGTCACGGCCCGCCGAAGCCGCCGGCATAGCCACGTTGTAGTGGGCCACAACTTGGTCGCCGAAGTCAGGGGACACCCAGATTCCCGTACGGTGTCTCCCAGGGGTGTCCTTCGACTGGGAGTGTGGTTGAGTAGGCTCTTTCCTTTCCCGTCGTCCCCCGAGCAGGGAGCCCCGAGGCGGATTCGTTGCAGGGTTCTCCGGGCGGTCTCCTTCCCGGCCCCGATGAGCCGTTCAACCTGGAAGAAGGCGCCAGAATCGACAACGTTGCCGACCGTGGCGCCCAATGAGTGGTTCGGGATGTCGGGTACCTGTCCGAGCAAGCGCACTTGATGCGTACCTGATTGGATGAGCTGGCCAGCTTATCTGGTGCGGTGTGGCAGATTGCCGACCAAGACAAGCAACCAGGCTTGAGGCCCAAGGAGGGAGACCGAGTTCTTCGCCCAATCAGGTACCCATCCGACCGATCGGCGCGGCGGGTTTCCTTGTCGATGAGATTGATCGGGTGCCTGCCGCCACTCCTGACACCCTTCTTCGAGCTTGCTTGGCGACGTGGACCAGATCGGGGCCGTGTCGAGCTGGCTTCGCCGCTCCAACCGGACTGTGACAGGCGGTTCGGTGCGCGGTCTTGTCGTGTCCATCGGGGCGCAGCGGTCTGCGCCCCCCGGGCTCTTCGCCCTTCGCTTCCACCACGACCCTCAGACACGGGCCGTGGCGCTCCGCCGGGCGACAACTACCCGCTATCGACCCTCGGGCCAAGAACGACAAGAGTACCGGACCGGCACGCATCCGCATCCGGTTACCCGTGCTGATCACATTATCGCCGTGGAAGGGCGTGGCCATGACAGACGGGGAGAGGATCTTCGGCGTTACGCCGGCTTTGGTTGTTCAACCGTCCCCCGAAGAGCCCAGGTTTCGGATCCGTGTCGGGGCAACGAGCCGCAGCCCGGAGATGTTCTGCGCCAACCGATGCAGGAAGATCATTGGGGATGAGCTGTTTGCGTGAGCGCTACTTGCTCAGACAGGGGCGGCCACACAGGAGCAATCGTTGACAACGCCAGAGCCAAGCACCTATTTTGACAACTGCCTGGACCCTACGGGGTCCGGCCCTTTACGCCCCCGGGGTCTGGCCTGGCCACACGCCGGGGATTCTCCTTTCCAGACCCACATGGTAGACCGGGCGATCCTCTTCATGGACGGCAACAACTGGTACCACGGGATGAGGAAGATCAGGCTTGACGACCTCGGGCGTTTGGACCATGCCAGGATCTCGACCAAGCTCATCGGCCTGTCTTCGGTGCCGGCTGGCTCGCCTGCAGGCAGGTGTAGACGGTCAGACCCCGAACTGGGTGAGGTGGTGGTTGAAGTGCAGGTGGGTCAGGCGGCCCCATTCCCTGGCGGAGAGGTGGCCGAACGCCGGGTGAACACCCCACTCGGAGTCCGCCGAGCCGCCGCGCTGGATGAAGCGGTCGCAGGCGTCGTTCCAGGCCTGCAGGTCGGCTTGCCAGTCGGCGGGCTTCGTGAGCTGGAACTCGGGGGTGGTCGGGATCTTGCCTTTCGGCGTCGGCAGGACGTAGACGAGCAGCCAGCGGAGCGGGTAAAAGGTGAGCGGGTTGGGCTTGAAGGCGACCGGGACCTCGCCGAGCGCGACGCGGAAGCTGTCGGTGAGATGGCAGACCATCTGCGCCGCGTTCATGCGGCCCCAGCGTGGATGGGTGTCCGGCCTGACGCGGGCCATGCGCTCCCGGATCGCGGCGGCCATCGGGGGGTTGAAGAGCGTTTTCATGGCTCGCGACGCTACGCGGTCGGGTCCGCCGGGTCAAGCCGGGGTCACTGCCGGAAACCAGGCGCCCCGGCGCGAAGGAAGAGCTCCGCGCCGGGGCGTGGGTGGGGCAGGGCGGGTGGTGCTACCAGATGGTCGGGCGCTCGGCGGCCGGGCGCACCATCGGGGTGCCGTCGGCGCAGCCGAACGCGGCGGCGAACTCCGGCAAGTTGGACAGGGGCCCGAGCACCCGGTACTTGGCCGGCGAGTGGGGATCGGTGTTGACGAGGAGGCGGAGAAACTCGGGTCGCGACAGCTCCCGCCACGCCTGGGCGTAGCCGAGGAAGAATCGCTGCTCGGGGTTGAAGCCGTCGATCTTGGCGGGGCGGGGCCTGCCCTCCATCGACTTCTGGAACGCCGCGAAGGCGATCTTGAGGCCACCCAGGTCGCCGATGTTCTCGCCCAGGGTGAGCTTGCCGTTGATCGGCAGGTCGGGCAGCGGCTTGTAGGCGTCGTACTGCTTGACGACGAGGTCCTGGCGGGACGCGTAGGCCTTGGTGTCGGCCTCGGTCCACCAGTTCTTGAGGTTCCCCTGGGCGTCGTACTGGCAGCCCTGGTCGTCGAAGCCGTGGGTCATCTCGTGGCCGATCACCATGCCGATGGCACCGTAGTTGACGGCATCGTCGGCGAGCGGGTCGAACATCGGTGGCTGCAGGATCCCGGCCGGGAAGACGATCTCGTTCATGGTCGGGTTGTAGTAGGCGTTGACGGTGGGCGGCGACATGCCCCACTCGCTGCGGTCGATCGGCTTGCCGAGCTTGGCGAGCGCCCGGTTCGACTCGAAGGTGTTGGCGGCGATGACGTTGAGGACGTACGACTGCCGGTCGACGGAGAGTGCGGAGTAGTCGCGCCAGGTGTCCGGGTAGCCGATCTTGACCGTGAAGGCGTCGAGCTTGGCGAGCGCCTTCCCCTTGGTGGGCTCGGTCATCCAGGCCAGGGTCCGGATCTTCTCCGCAAGCGCGGCGCGCAGGTTGTTGACCAGGTCGAGGGCCTTGCGTTTGGCCTCGGGGCTGAACGCCTTCTCGACGTAGAGCTGCCCCAGGGCCTCGCCCATGGCGGCATCGGTGTTGTTCTGGACGCGCTTCCAGCGCGCCTGCTGCTCCGGCGTGCCGCTGAGGGTCTGCCCGTAGAAGGCGAAGTTCTCAGCCACGAACGGCGCGCTGAGATAGGCCGCGGTATCGTGGATGAGGTGCCACCGCAGGTAGGTTTGCCAGTCCCGGATGGGGACGTCCTTCGTCATGGCCCCGAGCTCCTTGAAGAACTGCGGCTGGCGAACCAGGAGGCTCGGTTCGGAAGCGGGGAGCCCGGCAGCATGGAGGTAGGCCGCCCAGTCGAACCCCGGTGCCTGGGTCGCGAGCTCGGCGCGGGTCATCTTGTGGTACACGGCATTGGGGTCGCGCTGCTCCACCATGGTCATGGAGGCCATGGCGAGGCGGGTCTCGATGGCCATCACCGTGGCGGCGTGCGTCGCCGCTGCCTCGGGGGTCGCGCCCAGCAAACCGAGCATCCTGGCGACGTGCTGGACGTACTTGTCCCGCAGCTCCTTGGATGATGCGTCGTCCTTCGTGTAGTAGTCCCGGTCGGGCAGGCCGAGGCCTCCCTGCAGGAGCTGGAAGATGTAGCTCGAGCTGTTCTTGTCGTCGACGTCGACGACCGTGTGGAAGCCCCCGCCGAGGCCCTCGGCATGCATGCGTCCGAGCTCCACGGCCAGGTCGCCCGGCGTCTTCATGGCGGCGATGCGCTCGAAGCGTGAGGCAAGAGGCGTCGTCCCGGCCTTCTCGATCGCCGCCTCGTCCATGCCGGCGGCGTAGAAATCCCCGACCTTCTGGATGAGACTGCCCTTTGGAGCCGAGGTGTTCCTGGCGGCGTCCTCGAGGATGCCCTTGAGAACCACGAGATTCCGTTCATAGATCTCGAGGAATGCGCCCCAGCTCGGGTACTCGGCCGGGATCGTGCTGGTCTTCATCCAGTTGCCGTTTGCGAACTGGAAGAAGTCGTCGCAGGCACTGGTAGACGTGTCAAGGCTCGCGGGCTGGATGCCATGGCCCGGCGCCGGCGGTGTTTGCGCCATCGCCATGGTGGTCAGGAAGCAGGTGGCGAAAAGGACAGCGGCAGCTCGATTCATCATTGGATTCCCTTCACTCTGGTCGTCGTTCGGAGGACCGGCTCGTCGTCGGTTGTTGTGCCGCAAGCGTTCACGAGGGAACGGGACCGCATGTTCCACGGGCTTCTACGCGGCAGGAGGCGGGGAGGTTATCCGCGGCTGCTGCTAGGCGGGTTTGGCGCGTTCCACGAACCGGCCGTCCCGGGTGTCGACCTTGATTCGCTCGCCGGTGGCCAGATAGGGAGGGACGAGGACCTGGAGGCCGGTCTCGAGTGTGGCCGGCTTGAGCTGGGCCTGGGCGGTGGCGCCCTTGATCGGCGGGGCGGTGTCCACCACCTCGAGCTCGACGGTGTTGGGGAGCTTGAGCGCGATCACCCGCCCCTGGAACTCCACAGTCTGAAGCTCGAGGCTCTCCACCATGAAGCCGGCGGCGTCCCCGACCAGCGTGTCCTGCAGCATCACCTGGTCGAAGCTCTCGAGGTCCATGAAGACGAACTCATCGCCTTGCTTGTAGAGGAACTGCACCGCGTGGGTGTCCACCTCCACCGTGTCCACGGTCTCGCCGCCACGCCAGGTCTTGGCGAGGGTCTGGCCGGTGCGCAGGTTCTTGAGCTTTCCCTTGATCAGCAGGCTGGCACCGCGGGCGGACGGCGTCTGCGAGATGACCTCGGTCAGCTCCCACGGATTGCCGTCGATCTCGAGGATGTCGCCCCGCTTCAGCTCGGTCACGTTGACCATGGCACCTCCTGTCCGGCAGGGTTGTACCCCAACCGTCAGACCAGGGCAAGTCACGAGGCTGTCCCGGCGCTGGTCCGGGATGCCTTTCCTGGCTCAGGCTTCGGAGCCCACCCGGTCCGACTCGGACGCTGCCTCGTCGGGCGGCCGGCTAGAAAACGATGTGCAGGCCGATGAACGGCAGCAGGGCGATGGCGCCGAACACGATCAGGGCGATCAGGAACAGCACCTCGCCGACCACCGTGAGGATCGCGTCCTCCTCCAGTGCCCCGACGGCGGTGGTGGCGATCACCAGTGCCGGGAGCGTGTTCGTGAAGACGATCGGTAGTGGCAGCGCGAGCTCGGCGCCGGAGATGGCGATGACCATGCCGGCGATCGGACGGGCCCAGCGATGCCGGTGGAACCACCGCCCGCGCGGTTTGATGAAGCGCTCGGTGCGCTGCAGGAGCCGCTGGCCGGAGCGCACGATCCGTATGACCAGCCCCGAGGCAAGCTCACGGTCGAGCCACCGCTTGGGGAGCCAGGTCGGGCGTCCCAGGGCCATGAGCACGCCCAGGAGCGCCACCGCCGCTCCGAACGGTGTCGACAGCCCGGGTAGCGGCACCGGCTGCAGGAAGGGAATGACGAGGAAGAAGGCCAGCAAGGCGTGGCCGCGGGTGCTGAGGTGGTCGACCAGCACCCGTGCCGTGACCGTCTGGCCATCGGCGAGGCGGAGGACCTGCTCCAGCTCCTCGGAGAGACGGCAGCAGTGGCCTGGTGGCAGCTCCCCGGAAGAAGCACCAGGTCCGGCGGCCATGTCGTCGGGCATGCGCACGCCGGCACTATCGGCGACCCTTTCACGATGGTCAAGCGACCGGCCGGTGACGCCTCTGATGGCCCCGGTTGTCAGGGGTCGCGAGGGCTGGCCGCATCGACACCCGACGAGCTGGGCGGCCTGGGTCCGCTGATCCCGGGTTCCGCTACAATCCACCGGGTGTCCGCGGGCCGGAGACGGTGGTGTTCCGAACCCGCGGCCGACCGCCCGCACCGGGAGGAGAATCCATGAGCGACAGGACTGGTGAGCTGTCTCGACGGGAGATCCTGAGCGGTCTGCTCGGGGGCTCGGCCCTGGCGGTCCTGGGCGGCAAGGCGACCGCCGCCGGTCAGGCGAGGTCCAGGGTCGTGCGGGTGCAGTCCGGCGCCGTGTGGGCCGGCGATCGGCGGGACCCGAAGGTGGTGGCCGCCATGATCGACGCAGGGGTCAAGGCGTTCCTCGGGGCCGCCACCGCGGAGGCAGCCTGGAAGCAGGTCTTCTCGCCCGGGATGCGTGTCGGCTTGAAGATCAACCTGTTGGGTCGGCCTCACATCTACACGGCGAGGGAGGTCACTGAGGCCGTCGCCGCCGCCGCGATCGCGGTCGGCGTCAAACCCGGCGATGTCCTCGTGTGGGACCGCTACCAGGACCACTTCCCACCCACCGCCTACGCGCTGGGACCGGGCACCCACGGCGAGCAGATCGTGGCCGGCGGCGCCTACGACCGCGTGAGGGGAGCGAGAACCTCCGGCGGCATGTGCGGCATCGACACCATCGCAACCGAGCGCACCGACGTCACGATCAACCTACCGGTCCTCAAGGACCACGGCGGCTCGGGAGTGACCCTCGCCCTCAAGAACATCGCGTTCGGTGCGTACCAACACCATCGCGCGGCCCACGAGGACAACTGCGACCCCTATATCGCCGAGGCTTGCGCCCACTTCTGGAAGAGCGTCAAGGTGCCGCTCATCGTGCTGGATGCAACCCGCGGCTGCTTCGACGGTGGCCCCCGGCCGGCGAGCCGGAGCTCGCTCTGGGACGAGAACGCCGTCTACGTGGCCACCGATCCTGTCGCGCTCGACGTGACTTGCCGCAAGGTGGTGATGGAGCAACGCGCCACACGGGGGCTGCGCGACCGGAGCCGCGACTGCACGCACATCGAGACGGCTGCCCGCCAGGGCCTGGGAGTTGGCGATCCGGAGCGGATCGACCTGGTGAACGTGCGCGTCTGACCGGCTGCGATGTGAGCCCGAGACGGACGGCCTCCTGACGCTCCGGATCGGGCCGGCGGGTTCTCCGGCAATGCGGCCAAGAGAGCTGCTGAAGACCTGCCGATCGCCTGGAATCGAGCCCGCTCTCCAGCCATCCGGAGGCCGTCCCGTCCCGGCCGCCCCGCCCGCGGCGCTGACCGTGCGCGGGGAAGAGACGGACCTGCCCGGCGTTCTGGACTTCGGCAGTTGGAGGGAGGCAGCATGGGAATCTTCGACGACAACAGCCTGAGCATCGGTCACACCCCACTCGTCCGCCTCAACCGGGTCACCCGGGGGCTGGACGCCGTGATTGCAGCCAAGATCGAGGGGCGCAACCCTGCCTACTCGGTGAAGTGCCGGATCGGCGCCGCGATGATCTGGTCCGCCGAGCGAGATGGCATCCTCAAGCCCGGCTCGCAGGATCGGGTGGTCGTGGAGCCCACCAGCGGCAACACCGGCATTGCCCTGGCTTTCGTCTGTGCGGCCCGCGGGTACCCGCTCATCCTGACCATGCCGGAGACGATGTAGATCGAGCGCCGCCGCATGCTACGCGCCTTCGGCGCCGAGCTCGTCCTCACCGAGGGCGCCAGGGGTATGCCCGGGGCCATCGCCAGGGCCGAGGCGATCGTCGCCTCCGATCCCGGCCGCTACTGGATGCCGCAGCAGTTCAACAACCCGGCCAACCCGGAGATTCACTTGAGGACCACCGCCCCCGAGATCTGGAACGACACGGATGGCAAGGTCGACATCTTCGTGGCGGGGATCGGCACGGGGGGGACGATCACGGGTGTGGGGCGCTACCTCAGGCAGCAGGGGAGGCCGGTGCAGGTCGTGGGCGTCGAGCCGACGGCCTCGGCGGTGCTCACCGCGATTCGCAAGGGCGAGCCGCCCACGCCTGGCCCGCACAAGATCCAGGGGCTCGGAGCCGGCTTCAAGCCCGAGGTGCTCGACCTTGGCGTCGTCGACGACATCGAGACGGTGTCCAACGACGAGGCTGTCGAGATGGCGCGGCGCCTCCACCGGGAAGAGGGGATCACCTGCGGCATCTCGTGCGGCGCCGCCGTGGCGGTCGCGGTCCGCATCGGGAAGCGCCCGGAGAACAAGGGCAAGCTCATTGTCACCGTGCTGCCCGATGCCGGGGAGCGCTACCTGTCGAGCATCCTCTTCGAGGACATCCCGGCCTGACCGCGGGTCATCCGCTTTCGCCGGCCGGCGCCTTGACGATCCGAAAGATCTCACGGTGGCCGCCGAGGACCAGCTCCATGTAGCCGGACATGGCTTCCTGGACCTCGGGCCGGCTGCCGAACTCGGCCATGTGCCTCTCGAACTGCGAAAGGTCCTCGGCCTCGCTTTCCAGGACGACGGTCCAGTAGTCAGCGACGAGATCCACGAGGATGCGGCAGCTCGTGAAGTGGTCGTCCTGCCGCATCGACGGCAAGGTGCGTTCGAACCGGGCGACGAGGTCCATCGCCCGGCCCGGCTTGCATTGAAAGACATCCCTGATGAGCAGCATGTCGGGCCTCCTCGGGGGGAGTGCACACGCTCCAACGTCAGATGGATGGTTCCCGTTCCCAAGCTGGTACTCTTCGCAGGGGAGGTCTCATGACCGCAGGCACCGTGAGCACCAAGCAGAGCGCCCCGAGCACTGGCAAGGCAAGCCCGCTCGGCAAGGTCTTCGTCGGCATCGCCGGCATCATCGGCGCTGGCAAGACGACCCTGGCCACGGCCCTGGGCCAGCACCTCGGCCTCGACGTCCACTACGAGCCGGTGATCGACAACGAGTACCTTGCCGATTTCTACCGGGAGACGAAGCGCTTCAGCTTCGCGATGCAGGTGTACCTGCTGAACCGGCGCTTCCAGCAACACCAGGAGATCATCTGGCGGGGCCGCGGCGGCGTGCAGGACCGCACGATCTACGAGGACGCCATCTTCGCGAAGACCCTGCGTGACATGGACCTGATGGATCCTCGCGACTACGAGACCTATGTCAATCTCTTCCGCAATCTCTCGAACTTCATGTGCCGGCCGAATTTCATCATCTACCTCGACGTCGCGCCGGAGAAGTCTCTCGAACGCATTCGGGAGCGCAGCCGCGGCTGTGAGACCGGGATCACCGTCGAGTACCTGACTCGACTGTACAACGGCTACGAGGAGTTCCTGGCCGAGATCAGCCGCCTCATCCCGGTCCTCCGGGTGCGCTGGGACGAGTACTGGGAAGTCGAGCGTCTGGCCGAGGCGATCACGAGCGAGTACAACCGGGGCAGCTTCCTCCGCGAGGTAGCCCAGTTGGCCTGAGGCCGAAGACCCGGCGCGGAGGCCGCGAGCCGGGATCCTCTCACCCGTAGGAGCAGCAGTAGTCGGCCACGCCGTCGATGACGAGCTTGAACGAGGCGTTGCCGAGGACACGGAACGACTCGCCCTGGGCGAACTCCTGCCAGTCTGCGGCGCCGGGCAGGAGCACCTTCATGCTGCCTCCCAGAACCTCCATGACCTCCGGCGTGCCGGTCGAGAACTCGTACTCTCCGGGCATCATGATGCCAAGGGTCTTGCGGGTGCCGTCGGCCCACAGGACCGTGCGGCTGGTGACGCGGCCGTCGAAGTAGACATTGGCCTTCTTGACCACGGTGACGTTCTCGAACTGTTGGTCGGACATGGTTGCCATCCCTTCCCCGCGGCGACTTGTATCACCATCTGCGCTGCCTCGCCAGGGTACCCAAAGCAACGCGGCCCCCGAGGTGGGGGCCGCGACTTGGAGGACAAGGAGTGGGCCTACTTGCCGGCCCAGCGCAGGAAGATGCCGTAGCGATCGCCCTCGAAGTTGGCCAGGGCGAGGGCTTTCTCGTTGTACTTCCGCCGCTCGAAGTTGCCATAGAGGCCAAGGGCGTCCGAGAGGCCGATGTCGAAGCGGGCGTAGGTGCGGTCGAGGTCGAACGCCAGGTCGCCCTCGTTGGAGTAGCGGTTGCCGCCAACGTCGATGGTGAAGCGGCCGAGCTTGGCGTTGATGCTCCCCTCGACGTTCCTGCCGTCCTCGGCGAAGATCGACGGCTCGAAGCCGAGATCCTGGGGTCGCCGCACGATGAGGCTGGAGTCGGACTGGTACTTGTCGTAGCCGACACGGATGGCGATCGCCTCGATCGGCGTCAGCTCGAGATCGGCCGCCCAGTGCTTGACCTCGCCGTCGTACCTGATTCCGGCCTGCGGGTTGGAGGACTCGATCTTCTCGGCGGTGCCGACCAGTCGGGCCACCGAGCCGAGCTTGAAGGCAATGCGGCCGCGCAGCTTCTTGCGGTCCAGGTAGTCCGTGCGCACGACGGCCTGGTCCGCCTCGTCCTTGGACCAGTCGCCGCCGAGCGAGACCACGCCGAAGTCGGCGTCGGCGCCGGCCGAGACGCGGTCGATCTCGCGCCTGAAGGTGCCGCCCTGGCCGCCCGGGACGACGATCTCGGCGACATCGGGGAGAATCGAGACATCCTGCCCGACCCTGGCGGCGGCGCCCCACAGGCGCAGCCACGAGACCCCGCTGAAGACCAGCTTGCCCTCGGCGACATCCTCGTCCCGCTCCCAGGCGGTGCGGGCGGCGAGGACCTTCGTGATGTCAGCCGGGTTGGCGTTCGAGAAGTTCACGGTGTCGAGATAGTTGGTGGTGACGAGGGTTCGGCCGTCGAGCTCGCGGTGCGAGCTGCGGTACCCGACGAGGAAGTCGAGCCCCTGCAACAGCTCGAGCTCGAGGCGACCCTCCGCCCGCCAGGTCGGGTTCTCGGCGCGGCCGCGGCCGAGCTCGTTCGCACCCGTGAAGAACCGTTGCAGCGCGAACGAGGCGAACTGTCCGGACATGGTGCCGGTGTCGTCGCTTTCGAGGTCGGCGCTGGTGCGGACGTAGGAGGCCACCAACCGCAGCCGGTCGAAGAGCTGGCCGGTCACGTACGCGTTGGTGAAAGGCATCTCCGAGCTCGACGTGCTGTGGAGATTGAGGCCGCCCGTGTCGACGAACACGTCGTGGCCCAGCACGGGACGCGTGTTGTTGCCGCTGCTCTCCCTCGTGGACAGGGACATGGAGGTGCTGGAGTCGATGCCCCGCCAGCCCTGGACGACGGAGCCGCGGAAGCTGCCCGCCGCAATGGCGACACCGACGCGGTACTCGTTGACCTTCTCGTCGATCTTGGAGCGCAGGAGGAACTCATCCTCGCCGAAGTGGTAGGTGGTGGTGGCGGGGCCGCTGTACGCGTACCGGCTGTAGCCCACCAGCGGGGTGAACATCCGGCCCGGGAGGATCTCCACATCCAGATCCAGAGTGTCCCGGCGGCGGTCAAGGGTGTGCTGGCCCGGGACGACGCCGCTGGTCAGGAAAGGGTTGGCGAAGCCGGGCAGGTAGCTGAAGACCTTGGCCCGAGCCACGTTGAGCCGGATGTTGTAAGCCTTCCGAAGTCCGACATCGAGCCGGAATCGGGAGTCCGGGCTGGTGCCGATGCCAGCCGCTGTGACGCGGATCTGGTCGTAGAACGTCTTGCCCTGGGTGTTGGTGAGGACGAGGTTGAGCGAGTCGAGGAGGGCTCCCTCCTGCTCGCCGGACTGGGTGCGGTAGACATCCTTGTTGCCGGAGACATCAAGCCACTGATAGCCGAGGCCAAGGTCGAACTGCACCGACTGGGCCACGACCGGGGCTGCGATGGCTGCCGAGGCGAGGACAAGGATGGCGGTCGACATGCTGACTTTCATCGTTGGCCTCCTATCTCAGCAGGGTTGGCGACGTGTTGGAGCCGTGCACGGCGGTGTGGCAGGTCGTGCAGTTCTGATAGCGCGGGCTCCGCAGGTCGTGGAACGAAGGCGGCTGGGACCCGACCTTCGCGGCGGCGCCAGAGGTGTGGCACTCGAGGCAAACCTGCGCCGCGCGGGAGCGGGTCAGCATCCTCGGGTTGGCCGAGCCGTGAGGCTCGTGGCACCCCATGCAGCCGCCCAGGACCACCGACGAGTGGCTGAACACGAACGGGCCGCTCTTCTCGGTGTGACAGGTCAAGCAGACGACCTCGCCAGCGCGTCCCTTGAGCAGGCTCTGCTCGACGTTGCGGGCG
>DAONEV010000063.1:0-14769 GCA_035403265.1 Thermoanaerobaculaceae bacterium
GCCGGGCCACCCAGGAACGACTCGGGCACGAAGAAGTTGATCTTTGTGCCAGACACCCAGACCAGCGTGGGAAAGAACACGCTCTCGGCCACGTCTCTCGCCACGCCGGTCTCGATGCTCTTCCGGTCGGACGAATCGACCCTGCCCTGACTCTGGCGCAGCTCCTTCTTGGCGTCCTTCTCGAGCATCGCCTTGAGCTGCGTGCGTGCGTCGAATGGGCGAGGGGTCAGACAGATGGCCTTCTCCCACGCATCCTGGGGTGCAATGGTGGCCCGCCGTCCCGGGAGCGTGATCGTGCTGCCGGAGTTGGGAGCCCGGTCCGTGTCGATGTAGATGTCGAGGTTGAACGTGTAGAACCCGAACCGGGCGAGGGTGTCGAGCGTTGTCCCGACGCTGTCGACGGGGCGGCGAGCCGGCCTCTGGACAAACCTGGCGAAGGTCGCCTCGAACTCGGTGCCGTTCTTCTGCGCCCTGGCCACCAGCGAGACGAGGTCCAGGTCCCCGTCCCGCATGTCGTCGCGCAGAGGGTAGACCAGCGATCCGCTCCCGTAGTCGTCGCCCCTCGGGTCACTGATCCGGAAGATCACCTGCTCGCCCGCCCACACGGCAGGCACCAGCGCGCTGGCGCTCACGGCCAGCAGCCACACCATCGGGACACGAAGCGCTCGCGTCATCATGATTCCTCCACGGCCGGGCACCGGCGACACACACCTTCATGGCTGGGTGACCGGCCGACCAGCCAGAGAATGACGCCTCCCCGAGCCAAAGACAAGGGCCATGGCGCCTGTTGTTGGGGCTATCCAGGGTGTCGCGATCGCTGGTGCCGCGCGCCGTCTCGTCGGAACAAGCAGATGCCCGGTGGCGTTGCCACCGGGCATCGCGTGTCAGGTGCAGAGGACTAGAAGGAGACCTTCAGGTACGACTGGATCCGCTGTTGGTTGAAGTCTCGCGTGAACATCGGCTGCGGGTTGCGGTAGCCGACGCTCTGGAAGTACCGCTTGCCGTCGATCAGCTTCGCGACGAAACCGTCGCCGAAGTTCGGCTTGAAACTGCCGAAGTCGTACTGGTACTCGAAGCCGATCTCGGCGCCGCCCAGGTTGTACTTCGCCAACACGCTGAACTTGTTCTTCTTGTATTTGCCGCTCGGATCGGCCTGGTCGCCGTAGCCGTACCAGTTGCCGGGATACGCGCCGTAGATGGCCGTGCTGCCGTCCTTGAGGTCCACGTCGTAGTACTCGTAGCGCAGGCCGCCCCACAGCTCGTCACGGAGCTGATAGCCGAACCCGACCTGATACGTCATGTAGTCGAGCTTGCGATCGTCGTCGCTGACGTCGTTGAACGGCGCCCAGGCATAGCCCGCCGCCTCGTAGCCGTCTGCCGTGGTGACAGCCGTCGGCACGATGTTCGGCACCAGAGAGGCGGTGTTGAGGCGCTTGTCCTTGTCGTCGATCTTCTTGATCTTGGCATTGATCTCGAGACCACGGCCCAACTGCGCGATGTACTTGGCGTTGAGGACGTAGATCTTCGACTTGCGATCCTGGTACGGCTGATAGACGGGGCGAGTCGTGCCGACGCCCGTGAACCACTCGAACGTCGGGTACTTGTTACCGCCGCCACCACCCCAGGCAGTCTGCCAGTTGGTGTTGTAGTCGAGGAAGGTCAACTCGCCCTGGATGGTCAGGTCGCCGGCCTGGTACTGGGGCACGAACGTGAACCCCTTCCAGCCGTGCACATCCTGTGCCACGGGCTCGTTGAAGTCCGTGATGTTGTTGTCGACGCCGAGCGAGATGACCTGCTGCATCGTGCCGTCCCAACCGCCCCAGCCGATACTCTGCGCCAGTCCCTCCCCCGTGAGGTGCTGCGCGTCACGGTAGACCGAGTAGCGCAGGTTGTCCGGCCCGGGCATCGAGAAAGCGGCGTCCCAGCCCTCGGTGAGGAGGACGTCGACCTCTCGCCGCCCCGCCAGCACGGCGACGTAGTCGGCACCGACATCGAAGGCCTCGGCCTTGAAGGACAGGCCGACGCCGAACGGGTCGTTGAAGTCGGCGGCCAGCTTCCAGACGTTGTCGTCGAGGTCACCGTAGATGACCGGTGAGAATGAGGCATAGCCGGCGCCGAGCCCGCCATTGGTCAGTGACTTCGAGTGGTAGTAGTTGCCCCGTACCTCGATGTTGTCGGTCGGCCGGAAGTTGAACCGCAGTCCGTAGTTGGCCTCGCGGTAGCGGACCCGCGTCTCGATCCCGTTGTCAGGATTCGTGTCGGTCGGGTCGATCTCGATGTCGTTCACCCAGTTGAAGAGGCCGACGACGTCGAGCTTCGAGTTGGGGGAGAAGTTCAGTAATCCAGTGTAGGCCCCGTCCGCCGAGTGGTAATCACCAGTCGTGAACCCTGGGCCGGCCCACAGGCGGGGCATGGAAAGCCGCTGGCCGCGCCAGGTCAGCGTCTTGCCGATCAGCGATCCGCTGGCGATGATGCCTGCCGGGTTGTCGCGGTCGATGTAGCGCGCCTGCCCGACGATCCATGGATCCCAACCACCCAGGTCGTTCGAGCCGACCACCACCTGGTCGAGCCAGCCGTAGCCCGGGCGGATGAACACGGTCATCCCGCGCAGCTTGAGGTACTGGTTCGAGAGCGGGCTGTACTCGCCGCAGTCGCCGGCGATGCAGGGAGTCGTGCCCTCGGTGCGCCCGCCGAAGCCGCTGTAGTCGGACCAGTAGTTCTGGTTGAAGCGGCTGTGGAGCCGGGACTGGACCTCCACGTACTTCGAGACCTTGGCGTTGACGAAGAGCTCGATTTCCGTGAACTGGCCGTTGTCGCCCGCGCCATCGTTGGGGATGTCGCTGTACATGTAGGCGCTACCTTCGCGGCGGGCGTTACCCCACAGGAACTTGGTGTAGGTCCGACCGCTAAGATCGAGCTTGAACTGCGCCTGCGCGACCCCATCGCCGATGACCAACACGGCCAGGACCAGAATTGCTAGAAGCCATCGATTGTGTCTCACCTGGTATCCCCCTTCCTCCGGGCCTACGGGCCCGCTCTCGATTCACAACGGACAATTGCCCTTCGACATCGGCCTACTTCGCAGCGCCTCCCACCATGGTGAGCGTGGCCATGGACTTCACCGATCCGTCGGGCGCGCATTCATAGGCGAGCATCTTCTTCTGCAGCTCGATCTCTTCCTTGTCACCCATTGCCGCACCGGCGAAAAGGTCCATCACATGGGGGTCGCAGTCCCCGTCATTGCCGCCCCCGAAGCGGTGCTGCCCCTCGAACTCGTTGACCTTGCGGGTGAGCAGGTCGGTCGCCGCGGGGTAGCCCTCGTTCGACTGCATGAGGACCTGGTAACGCCACTTGGTCGGGTCGCCACCACCGAGGTCCGCCAGCGCTACCTGGGTGCTGATGACGCGGCCCGAGCCGCGGGTCCGGGTCGGGATGACAGTCGCGGACAGCAGGTCGGGAGCCTTGGTCTCGACCTCGGTCTTGACGCGCCCGGGCGACTGCGGCGACATGATGACGCACTTCTGCCACTTGGAGTCCGGCGCGAATTGGACGTTCAGCCCGGGATAGGTCTTGGTCAACCCGGCGGCTGCGGGATCCGTCTGGATGAACACGAACGCCATCTGGACCGCAAAGCCGCCGCCCATTCCCCACGGATCGGCGAGGTCGGTCCCGACCGTGACCTCGAGGTTCACCTTGTCACCCTTGGCCACCACTTTGAGCTGGCGGAGGTCGAACGAGCCGGCCTTGTAGACGGCGTCGGTCGGGTAGATGTAGGTGCCGGGCCCGAAGTCGTCTCCCGCGGGATCCTTGAGCACGACCTCCTGCGCCAGCACCGAGCCGGCGACCAGGACGACCGCTGCCGCCAGCACTGCGCAATGCCACGTTCTCGTCATCAGATTCCTCCCTTCCTTCCTTGCCAGAGCAGAAGCCCCGGCTCTCTTCTCGGCGATGCGGCACACGTCTTGACGACACCTCCTTTCGAAATCTAGCCCTTGACGGCGCCGGCCGTGAGACCGGACACCAGGTACTTCTGCAGGACCAGGAACAGCACCAATACCGGGATGGCCGTGACGATCGCCCCGGCAGCAAAGAACCCCCACTGCTGTGAGAAGCCGGCCACGAAGAAACGCAGCCCAACCGGTGCCGTGTACATGGACTCCTTGTTCATGAAGGTGGCGCCGAGGATGAACTCGTTCCACCCGGTCATGAACGAAAACAGCGCCGTGATGGCGATGGCCGGCTTGGCGAGCGGCAGGATGATCTTCATGAACACCGTCTGCACCGAGGCGCCGTCCATCAGCGCCGACTCCTCGAGCTCCTTGGGAATGGTGTCAAAGTAGCCTTTGAGCATCCACACGCAGAATGGGATCGAGGTCGTGGAGTAGACCAGGATGAGCGCCAGCCAGCTCGACCCCAGACCCAGCCACTTGACGATGATGATGTACAGAGGAATCAACATCAGGGTCCCTGGGAACATCTGCGCCACCAGGAATGACATCATCCCGGCCCGCCGTCCGGGAAAGCGGAACCGCGAGAAGGCATACGCCGCGGTGCACGCCAGAAAGACTCCAAGCAGCGTCGTGGCGCTTGCCACCACCAGGCTGTTGCCGAGCCACCGTGCAAACGGCTGGTCGGCGAACACAGCCGTGAAGTTGGACCACGTCACGTGCTCGGGCCACGGCGTGATGGCGCGCAGACGATCCAGGACCGACGGGTCCTGCGGGGTCTGGACGATGGCCAGGCCCTGCTGGCCGGAAAACGCCACGGTGAGCACCCAGAGCAACGGGTACACCGTGATGATCACCATGATGCCCAGCAGAATGTGCAGCGGCCAGTGGCGGACAGTGTCGAGGCCGCGCGTGCTCATATGCCCTCCGTGGCCTTGGTGACCCGGTTCTGCCACGTTCCGTACAGGAGCAAGATCCCGAAGATCACCGTGGAATACGCGGCCGCGTACCCGTACCGATACTGCTCGAACGCCAGCTTGTACGCCTGGGTGATGAGGATCTCGGTGGAGTGTGCCGGCTCACCCGCGGAGACCAGGTAGATGATGTTGAACATATTGAAGGTCCACACGACCGAGAGAATCACGGCCGGCACGAGGGCAGGCTTCAGGGAAGGCAGGGTGATGGACGTGAACTGGCGCCAGCGGGAGGCGCCGTCAACCCTGGCCGCCTCGTAGAGGTCGGCTGGAATGGACTGCAGGGCCCCCAACGAGATCACCATCATGAACGGAAACGAGAGCCAGCCGTTGGTTGCAAGGCAGGCCAGGAACGAGGTGAACGGCTTCTCGAACCAGGAAACGGGGTCCATCCCGACCATCTGCAGGACCTGGTTCACCACACCGAACTGCTGGTGGAACATGCCTTTCCATATCAAGGCCGTGATGTAGTTGGGGACCGCCCAGGGTAAGATGAGCAGCACCCTGTAGATCGGCCGGAACCGCAGCCCCTTGATGTTCAGGATGAGCGCGAGGATCAGCCCCACGGTCACGCCGATGGCGACGTTGGAGATCGTCCATGCCACGGTCACCCAGAGCGTCCAGTAGAAGTTCTGATAGTTGATCGCCCACCCGCCAGCCGAATGCTGGGCGACCTTGACGTCGGAGATGATCTCCGTGTAGTTCTTCAGCCCCACCCAGATCTGGGGGATCGACTTGTCGGTGTTGTAGATCGTCGACCCGGTGAACGACAGCGCGATGCCGTAGAAGAATGGGAAGAAGACGAGCAGCAGCATGCCCACCATTGCCGGCGAGACATAGAAGTAGGCGCCGCGGTTGGTGACCAGGATGCTCCAGAGCCGCGCCGCCAGGCCGGTGGAGAAGAACAACAACAGCAGGCCGGAGATCCCACCAAGTAGCCAGAAAAGGGATCGCCAGCTCGCCACTGTCGACACCGTCGCAGCCTCCAGCTTGGCGCTGTCGACCTGTCCGGTCGGCGAAAAGACCCCGTACGGCTTCGAGAAGACCGTCACGTCCCACGCCGAGGGATCGAACGGCTGTCCGGCAAGGTTCAGCTCGCCGGCCAGCGTTGCCGCCCTGGTTCCGACCGCCGTGGCATGAGATGCCACGGCGTTCTCGGCCGCTCCGCGGTCTCCCGCCAGCGTGCTCGAGCCGACCCTCGCAAAGCCCAGGAGACCCGCCATCAGGAGCACAAGCCCCGCCACCGAGAGCGCCAGCCGGCGCTCGGGAAGCACCGTCGTGGCGAGGGCGAAAAGTGCGATCGGAACGATGAACGCCAGCAGCGCCGGCCACCAGGGCGCGGCCTGCGCCACGACCGCAGGCGGCGCCGCGATCAGTTGCAGGAACCCCACCACGGCGCCATCCCGCGAAAGTGGCGCCGCAACCTGGAGGCTCCCGTCCGCCATCGGGGTGACCTCGATCTCCTCCTTCATTGACGCTTGATCCTCGCGGTTGGTCTCGGCAGCGGCGCGCAGCCGCTGCCCCTGGTCGAACAGGGGCTTTTCCTCTTTCGCGAGGCGGCGGGGTGCCGCCTTGTCCCCTACGTCCTCCGGGAAGGTGGACGCCTCCAGGCTCAACCCCTCGAAGATGATGACCCGAGCTGAGCGGATCGACTGGTCACCGGCAGTGAACCGGGTCACGGCCTGCCGCACCTGGTCACCTTGCGCACCGGCGCGGGCTACCAGCTCGGCCAGCGCCCGGGCACTCACCACGGCCTCGCGCTCGGCCCGGAAACCAGTCGTGGCGCGCCGTCCGGCGCCGAGCAGGAGCCACGCGGCCAGCACCCCGACGAGGCCCGCCACCGCAAGGCCGATCAGGGCATGGCGACGGACCGGGGTGCTCACGGGTTCTTCCTCAGGCTGGCGATGCGCTCCTCGACCTCCTTCTGGGCCAGGTCCATGGCCGCCTTGGGCGTCGCGGCCTTGCGCGTGAGGCTGTTCATGGCCGTCGTCACCGGCGACCAGAACATGGCCATCTCCGCGAAGTTGGGCATCGGCAGGGCGTTGTTGACCTGGTTGCGGAACGCCTTGAGGATCGGGTCGGCGGCCACCTGGGCGTCATCGTAGATCCCCTTGTTGGCCGGGGTCTGGCGGCCCTCGAGAGCCATGATCTTGGCAGCATCGAGGTCGGTGATGAACTTCAGCAGCTCGTACGCGGCCTCCTTGTTCTTGGAGGACGCCGAGATGTACAGGCCCTCGACGGTGATCCACGGCTTCATCGGCTTGCCGCCGGCCTCGTCGACGGTGGGCAGGATGGCCAGGCCATAGTCGATGTCCTTGGAGATCTCCCCGAGGAACCACGGTCCGTTGAAGACCATGGCCGCCTTGCCGGAGTTGAAGAGCTGGGTGATCAGCGCCCCGCCCGGCTCGGCCGGAAGGAACTTGTCCTGGTCGAACCACTTCATGAGGAGCTCGAGCGACTTGATGTTGTTCGGGTTGTTGACGGTCGGCTTGCGCTGGGCGTCGAAGGCCTGCCCGCCGAACGCGTTCATCAGCGCCGAGTGGAAATAGAAGTCGGCATACGTGTAGGCCAGGCCGTACTGCCCAGCCGCGGCGTTGGTGAGCTTCTGGGCGAGCGCCACCAGCTCCTTTGACGTCTTGGGTGGCGTGGTGACCAGCTTCTTGTTGTAGATCATCGTGACGCACTTGAAGTTGAACGGCAGGCCCCAGATCTGGCCCTTGTAGGTCATGGCGTCCATGGTGACGGGAAGGAAGCGGTCGGTGATCCCCTTTTCGAGGTAGAAGTCGAGGGGGTCGATGGTGTTCCCGGCCTCGATCCAGCCCCCCAGGCGATCCTGGGCGAAGATGAAGATGTCCGGCCCCTTGCCGCGCGGCACCGAGGCCGTGATCTTGTCGGCGAAGGCGTCGTAGGGCACCGCCAGGGTCGTCGCCTTGATCCCCTTGGCGGCCATCTTCTCGTTGAACATGGCCACGACCTTCTCGAAGGCGACCTTCTCCTCGCCCCGGTAGCCGTGCCAGATCACCAGGTCGGCGGCCAGCGCCTGCACGGCACCGGCAGTCATCAACACCGCGATCAGAACTCCAAGTCCACGCAGTCTCATCGCAACCCTCCTGCCTCTACGCGCCGAGGCGCAGCTCTGTGCTGGCGTCAAAGAGATGCAACGTATCAAGCTCGACAAGCAAGTCCATGGATTCCCCGAGCTCTGGTGCCCGGTGCGGGTCGAGCTTGGCCACCACCAGGTCCTCGCCGACCTTGCCGTGCACGATCACCTCGTTGCCCAGGGGCTCGACCGCCTCGACCGTGACCGGAATGGTGGCCACCGGACCGCGCGGCGTGGTGCCGGGGCCGAGGACATTCTCGGGACGGACGCCGACGATCACGGCTCGACCATCCTTGCCGGCCGCCGCCGCCCGCCAGGCTTCGGGCACCGGCAAACTGAAGGTGGCGGCCACCAGGCGGGAGCCCCCGTCGGCCAGGGTGGTCCGCACGAAGTTCATGGGTGGCGTGCCGATGAAGCTGGCCACGAAGAGGTTGGCCGGCTCCTCGTAGACCTCGAGCGGCGTGCCGCACTGCTGGAGCTTGCCGTCCTTCATGACCGCGATCCGGTGCCCCATCGTCATGGCCTCGACCTGGTCGTGGGTCACGTAGATGCACGTCGTCTGCAGGCGGTGCTGCAGCTTGGAGATCTCGGCCCGCATCTGGACCCGCAGCTTGGCGTCGAGGTTGGAGAGCGGCTCGTCGAAGAGGAAAACCGACGGCTGCCGCACGATCGCCCGGCCCACGGCGACGCGCTGGCGCTGCCCGCCCGAAAGTTGCTTCGGCTTGCGGTCGAGCAACTGGTCGATGCCGAGCATCTCCGCCGCATCGTCCACCAGCCGCTTCATCTCGGCTGGTGGCGTCTTGCGGATCCGGAGGCCGAACTCGAGGTTCTCGCGGATCGTCATGTGCGGGTAGAGGGCGTAGCTCTGGAACACCATGGCGATGTCGCGATCCTTGGGAGGCAGCTCGTTGACGACCCGGTCCCCGATCACGACATCGCCGTCAGAGATCTCCTCGAGCCCGGCGACCATCCGCAGCGCCGTGGACTTGCCGCACCCTGAAGGACCCACCAGGACCATGAACTCGTGGTCCTTGATATCCAGGTTGAGCCCCTCGATCACCGACACCTTGCCATAGCGCTTGCAAACATCCTTGAACGCAACACCGGCCATCGGGTGACCCCTTTCCGCCTTCCATCACTGCTGAGAAACCATGCTAGCACAGGTCAAAACCGCAGCCTCCCGGGGCGGGAGATCAAGCTCCAGACCGCTTTCTCCCCGCCTTGGCTGGCGCCCCCGCCACTCGTCCCGCGGTTCACACGCCCCCCACCGTGCCGGCGCAGCGAAGCGCGCCGTTACCGCCTCCCCACCGCGGTTGACGGCGACCACGACCACGTCGCCACTCGCTGCATCCTCCTGCTGGAAGACCAGGAGGTCCTTCTCCGTCTGGAGAGCCGAGTGGGTCCCGCGGGACAGCGCCGGGTGGGCGCGACGGATCGCGATGAGGCGCTGATAGTCGGCGCGGAGGCCCTCGTCGCGCTCCAGTCCGGCGCCGGGGAGCACGTCGAGGTCGCCCCACGGCATGTCGCTACGATTGTCCGGCCAGTCCCCACCCAACCGTCCGACCTCCTCGCCGTAGTAGACCATCGGCAGCCCGACGGAGGTCATCTGGAGCAGCGCCGCGAGCCGGTACAACTGCTTGTTCCCTCCAAGCTGGAAGAGCGCTCCCGGCACGTCGTGGGACGACAGGAAGTGTGACATCAGGAAACCGGGGTGAACCTTCTCCCGCGACTTCATGTAGCGGTCGAACGCCACGACACGGCCCCGACCCTGCACGAAGGCCAGCACATTGCCCTGGAAGGCGAAGTCAAACCCGGCATCCAGCTCGTCGCCGCCGAAGTAGGGCTCCAGCACCTGCGGGTCGCCGCCCCACACCTCGCCGAGCAGGAAGAAGCCCGGTGCCAGCTCGGAACGCGTGCGCCGCCGGTGCTCCTGCCAGAAGTCGTGGGTCAGGTGCTTGACCGTGTCGAGCCGGAAGCCATCGACGCCACTGCGCTTGGCCCACCCCAGTTGCTCCTTCAGCAGCCAGTCCGCCACCTCCGGTCGCTCGGTCTTGAAGTCCGGAAGGCCCGCCACGCACGACGTGATGTCGTCCTGGCCGCAGGTCCCCAGCGCCTCCGAGCGCAACCAGCCCTTGAAGGCCGGGTCTTTCAGGTAGTGGGACTCGTAGCCGGCGTGGTTGTAGACCACGTCCAGAAGCACCTTCATGCCCCGGCCGTGGCAGTCGTCGACAAGGGCCTTGAGGTCGTCCTCGCTGCCGAAGCGCAGGTCCGGCTTGCCGAAGTCGTCGGCCCAGTACCCGTGATACCCCCAGTCAGGAAACCCAGCGCCCGTCACGAAGCCGTCGATGTTCTTGACCACCGGCGTGATCCAGATCGCGGTGACGCCCAGCGAGGCGATCTCGTCGAGCCGCGCGCGCAGGCCCTTGAGGTCGCCCCCGTGGAAGGTCCCCTTGGCCGCCCGATCGACATTTGCGTCGTTGGTCGGGTCGCCGTCGGCGAAACGGTCGACGATGACGAAGTAGAGGATTGCGTCCGACCAGTCTCGCTGGGGGGTCACCTTGACCACCGGCGTCACGCTCGGGGAGGGCGAAACCGAAGCTACTGGGCGAGACGTCTGGCATCCGGCCAGGAGCAGGATAGGAACGAGCAGGCCAGCGCGGCACCTTCCACTCTGGATCACGTCCACCCCCTTCGACTACCGACAGCCATGCGAGTCATCGACCATTACTAACTTGTCACTCTAGTACGGTCAGCCTTCCCCGACAACAGCGACGGGTTTTTCTGGGTCAACACATGAGAAAAAGCTCCCCACCGACGGAGAATTCCCCGGCCGCCAGGATGGGTGCCCATCCACCAGGGACGGCTGGTCCCGATTGGTCACCACAACACCGGCAGGCCGACCTACCAGCCTCGCGCCGGCCACCACTCGGCGACGACCCGGTCCCCGTCGGCGACCCGATAGCGGTCGAAACAGGCCGCGGAGAGGCATGAGTGGTTGGGTACGATCCGCAGCTTCGTGCCGATCGGGAACCTGGCGGAACGCGCGGCGGGCGTCGCCATCACGACCCCGTGCTCCTGGGAGAGGCTCGCCACCCGCAGCCCGTCCAACCCCCGGCCGTCGAGCTCGCACACCCGCCCGAAGCCGCAGCCAGGGTCCAGGTGCGTCGCCCCGGGGTCCTTCGAAAGAGCGAGCGCTCCGGCATCGACGACCAGTCGCCCAGCGTCGGGAAAGCACCCGATGACGGTGGCAACGACCGAAAGCGCACAGTCCGCCAGCCGGCAGGACCCGATGGCGACCTGGAAGGCATCGTAGAAGGCATAGTTGCCGGGCCGCATCTCGGTGACCCCGACCAGGTCGTCGGCCGCGCACGCGGTTGGCGTGGAACCGAGGCTCACCTCGGGTACCACGATCCCGGCGGCTCGCAACCGGTCGGCGAACACCGTTATCACGTCGCGCTCCTGACGCGCCACCACCGCGACCTCCTCACGTCCTACGCAGTGATAGGCATGTCCGGCGTGGGTGAGGACGCCGGCCAAGTCGAGGTGGGCGGAGGCAGCGATCCGAGCGGCCATTTCCAGCCCACTGGAGCCCTCCGGGTCCACCCCCGAGCGGTGGTAGCCGGAGTCGACCTTGACCCAGACTCCCAGCCGCAGCCTCTCGACGCTGGCCACCGACTCGATCGCCGCCACCGCGTCAGGGTGATCAACGAGCACCCCCAGTTGCACGCCGGCCCGCACCAGGCGGGCCACCTCGACGATGCGCTCCGGGGCGAGAGGGACCGCGTACGTGACATCCGCGAAGCCCTCCGACGCAAACGCTCTCGCCTCGGCCAGGGTCGACACGGTGATCGGCCCGATGCGGCCACCGTGCTGCAGGCGAGCGATCTCGACGCACTTGTGAGTCTTGACATGGGGGCGGAGGCGCACGCCGAGGCGGGCCGCACGCTCCCGCATGCCGGAGGTGTTGGCAGTCAGTCTGGCAAGGTCCACCACCGCGGCAGGTGTGGGGAGGTCCCCGATTCGCATGCCAGGAGCGTAGCACTCCCAGAGTAGACACAATTGGGGCGCTGTTCGGGCCGTTGCACGACAATTCTCTCGCACGGACGGGACGCTCTGACAAGGGCCGTCAGGAGTGCCAACAGAGTGGCAGTCCTCTTGCATCCGGCCTCGCCGTGCGAAGGTCCGTCGCAGGGGCGCCCGAGAACAGGGCCGCCGGAAATGTCGCGTGGCTGTGCGACCTCTGGGCCCATGCACCCGGAGCCCGGCTTGGACGGCCACCCGAACGGAGGGCGCAGGCGGCATGAGAAGGCGACTTCTGATCGTCGCGGGTGCGCTGACCATGGCGTGGACGGTCATCGGCCAAACTCCTACCGGGAGCCTCTGGGGCCGCATCACCGATGCGTCGGGCGAGGTGCTGGAGGGGGTCGCCGTAACCGCGACCTCGCCGAACCTCCAGGGGGTCCGCACCACCTCCAGCTCCTCGAGCGGCGAATATGTCCTGCGCTCTTTGCCCCCAGGCGACTACTCCGTGCGGTTCGAGCGGCGAGGCTTCACGACCCTCGACGCCTCGACCAGAATCGCGGCCGCCCAGACCCAGACGGTCAACGCGGAGTTGCCGCTCGGTCGGGTCATCGAGGAGGTGACGGTCGCCGGTTCGGATGCGACCATCTCCACCTCGATCCAGGCGGCATCGACGATCACCTTCGACCTCATCGACAAGCTGCCGGCCGACGCCACCATCAGCAGCTACGCCACCCTGTCCGCCGGCACCAGTGGCACCGGTCCAGGCGGTGCCCTCACCATCTCGGGCGCTCAATCGTTCGAGAACCTGTTCCTCGTCAACGGCGTGAACATCCAGGACAACATCCGGCTGACCCCGACGGCGCTCTACATCGAGGACGCGGTCGAGGAAACCACCACCCAGACGGCCGGCATTTCCGCCGAGTACGGCCGGTTCTCGGGCGGTGTCGTCAACATGCTCACCAGGTCCGGCGGCAACCAGGTCCACGGGTCGTTGCGTCTCGCGCTGCAGAACGAAAAGTGGTCCAACAAGACGCCTCTGACCGGCTTCGGCGCACAGGGGGACCTGGCGAGCGACACCTACATCGCGACCCTGGGCGGGTTCGTCCTCAGGGATCGGCTCTGGTACTTCGCTGCCGGCCGCAGTCACGAGCTGTCCAGGTCGCAGCGGCTCTTCCGCACCGGGATCCCCTACGTGTACAGCACCACCAACCAGCGCTACGAGGCCAAGCTCACCCTGGCGCTCACGCCCGCTCATCGCGCGGTTGGCGCCTACAGCTCCAACCAGACCAGCGACGGCAACTACGGCTACGGACGCGTCATGGACCTGGTGAGCCTCTACAACCGCCGCCAGCCCTCGCACCTGATCGCGCTCAACACCACCAGCGTACTGTCGGACAACCTCCTTCTGGAGGCCCAGTACTCCAGGAGGGTTCTGACCTTCGAGAACTCGGGGGCAAGACACACCGACCTCGTCAGGGGCACCCAGCTCATCGACTCGAGCTTCGACAGCAGCCAGTCATACACCTACTGGTCGCCGACATTCTGCAGCGTGTGCGGCAGAGCGGAGAGCCGTGGCAATGCGGAGTACCTGCTCAAGGGCTCGAGCTTCCTCTCCACCTTACGTGGCGGCACCCACGACCTGACCTTCGGGTACGACCTCTTCGACGACCAACGCTTTGCCAACAACCACCAGTCCGGCTCCGATTGGCGCATCGGCGGCGGCAGCATCATCGAGGGCCCCGACATCTTCCCGGTGCTGCTGGGCGACGGCACGACCGTGGCCACTTATCAACCGATCTACGTCGGCTCGGAGGGGACCAGCTTCAAGACCCACTCGCTGTTCGTCAACGACAGGTGGCGCCTGGGCGCCAGACTCTCCCTGAACCTCGGCGTCCGCTACGACAGGAACGACGGCAAGGACTCAACCGGCACCAGGACCGCCAGGGACAGCAAGGTCAGCCCGCGCCTCGGCGTGAGCTGGGACGTCAGGGGCGACGGCGCCTGGGTCGTCAACGCCAGCCACGGGAGCTACGTCAGCGCCATCTCCAACAGCCTCGCCAACAGCGCCTCGGCCGGCGGTCAGCCCGCCACCCTCGAGTGGGACTACCGCGGCCCCGACATCAACCCTCCCGGCACGACCAGCCTCGTCGACTCGGCGCACGCCATCCAGATGTTCTTCAACTGGTGGAACTCGGTGGGCGGCCTCAACAACTCCGAGTACCTCACCTACGCCGAGATCCCCGGCCGGACCTCCTCCATCAAGAACAACTCCTTGAGGTCACCGTCGGCTGACGAGTACACCATCGGCGTGACGACACGTCTCGGCACCCGCGGCACGGCCCGCGCCGACCTCGTCAACCGCAGGTTCAGCGACTTCTATGCCAGCCGTGTCGATGCTTCCACGGGCACGGTGGACGTGGTCGTCAACGGCACCCCGTTCACCTTCGACAGGCGCGTCTACGAGAACGACGACCAGGTCCTCGAGCGCAAGTACAGCGGCCTCCAGCTCTCCGCGTCCTACCATCTACTCGAGACGCTCAGCCTAGGCGGCACCTACACCCTGTCCAAGACCAAGGGCAACTTCACCGGCGAGACCTCCGCCTCCGGCCCGGTCTCCAACGCCGTCTACGAGTACCCGGAGTACTTCCAGACCAGGTGGGCGTTCCCGAAGGGCGAGCTCGGCTCGAGCCAGCGCCACAAGGCCCGCGCCTGGGTCGTCTGGGAA
>DAONEV010000064.1:0-14577 GCA_035403265.1 Thermoanaerobaculaceae bacterium
GTCGAGGACGCCCTCTCGCCGATCGCCATCCTGGAGTGGAACCGCGACGCCCAGGGGTGGCAGCGGTCCAACGGCCAGGACGGCATGCTCGACGGCCGCCAGGAAGAGCTGCGGCTGCCGGTGGCCCCGGGTGACCACGTGCTCTCGGTCCGAGCCGTGGACGACCATCACAACAGCGCCGTCGTCGCGGTGGAGGAGCACTGATGGCCGATCTTCCTCTGGCCGCGATCTACCCTGGCAGCTTCGACCCCATGCACCTCGGGCACGTGGACATCATCCGCCGGGCCCACGGGATCTTTCCGAGAGTGATCGTCGCGGTGCTCCAGAACACCGACAAGACCCCGCTGCTCCCGGTCGCGACGCGAGTCGAGCTGATCGAGCACAGCATGGCCGGCCTGCCCGGGATCGAGTTCACGTCGTTCTCCGGGCTGCTCGTCGACTTCATGCAGCACTCGGGCGCCCGGGTCATCCTGCGCGGCATGCGCGCGGTCTCCGACTTCGAGTACGAGTTCCAGATCGCCCTCATGAATCGCCGGTTGTGGACGCAGGCCGAAACCGTCTTCCTGACTCCCAACGAGGAGTTCACCTACCTGTCGTCCCGGGTCGTGAAGGAGATCTGGCAGCTGGGCGGCGACGTGTCGGGCCTGGTGCCCGGCCCCGTCTTCGAGGCTCTTCGGGCCCTTCCCCTGCCGCGCTGACTACCTGCGGCGGACCGAGCCGTCACTTCTTCTTCTTGATCTTCTCGAGCTCGGTGTCCACGCTGACGATCTCGTCGTCCGCGTCCGCCTTCACGACGACCTGGACCCAGGCGGTCTGGTACCCGGCCAGCGTCAGCTTCACGAGATACTTGCCAGCCTTCGGGAACTCGTAGATCTGGCCACCGCCGAAGCCGTCCCAGTCGTCGGCGATACCGAGCAGCTTGCCGTCGATCGTCACCTCGGCCTTGTCCGGGGAAACGCCGAACTTGGCGCCCTTCTGACATTCGAAGACCGTGGTGATTGGCGGCATCGTGGGGACCGGTGTCGGAGGCACGGGAGTCGCGGCAGAGGGTTCCACGCCCACCATGGGGGGCGGCGTGGAGGTGCGGAACTGCATGACGGTGGGCAAGGTGGTCGGCGCCTGGGTGGGCCACACCCATGGCGTCGGCGTCATGGTCGGCGATACCGAAGGCTCGGGAGACGGGAGCGTGGGCTCGACCGGAGCCTGGGGAGTGGGGCCCGAAGGCTCGGTTGCAACCACGATGACCGGTGGCACCGCAGGCGTCATCTCGCTGCCCACGACCGTCGGCGGAGTCTCCGGCTGGCGCCGTCCGCGCAGCACGACGAGCACCGCGATCGCCAGTAGACCGAGACCGACGAGGGCGATGGCCAGCTCGGCCCACCGTCGCGGTTTGCCTGGGGAACCGCCAGGCGGCGCCACGGCCGGTGGGATGGGCGGAGCCGGAGGAAGGATCGGCGGCGGGGCCGGCGGTTGAGCCGTCACCATGAGGGTCGGGGAGGTGGCGCCCACCGCTCCCGACGGGCGGGACTGGGCCGGGGTGGCCACAGCGCCCGTAGGGGCGGTCGCGGCGCGAGCGCCCGTGCCGCTCACTGGCGGCGGGACCAAGACGGCGGACGGGGGAGGCCCTGGCGGAACCCGCGGGGGCGGGCCGGTCGGGCTGGCCACGAAGCTGGCTGGCGCCACGCCGACAGGAGCCGTGACCGCGACCGGGGTGGCGCCGGTCAACCTGGCGGCCAACGCCCGCGCCTCGATGGCCATGGTCTGGCCGTCGGGCACCCGATCCTGGACAGACTTGGCCAGGCACCGCCGCAAGAACGCCCTCACGTCTTCGGGGAGCAGGCGGGAAGGCTCCTCGGCCGCCAGTGGATCCTCGTGCAGGATCTGGTAGATCAGCGTCGTTACCGTCTCCGAGGGGAACGGCTTGCGACGCATCAGCAGCTCGTAGAGCATGACGCCCAGCGAGAAGAGATCCGCGCGGCCGTCGAGCTCCTGGCCGCGCACCTGCTCCGGCGCCATGTAGGCCGGGCTGCCGACGACGATACCGGTGCGGGTGAGATTGGTCTCCTCGCCCACCGCCTTGGCGACCCCGAAATCGGCCACCTTCACGCCGCCGTCCTTGGTCAGCATGATGTTGCCCGGCTTGACGTCGCGGTGGATGATGCCGAGGTTGTGGGCGACGGCCAGTGCCTCCGCCACGCGCGCCACGAGGCTGAGAGCCTCGCCCGGTGTCGGGTAGCTGCCACGGGACAGACGCTCGGCAAGGGACTCACCCTCGATGAGCTCCATCACCAGATACAGGGAGTCGCCTTCCCGGCCAGCGTCGTAGACCGTCACCACGCCCGGGTGGTTGATCCGCGCGGCCACCCGCGCCTCACGCAGGAAACGAGCCTCCAGCTCCTGGGACGAGGCTGACACCGCCCCCATGCGCGTGGCAATGACCTTGATGGCGACTGGCCGGTCGAGGGATGGGTCGACGCCCCTGTAGACCACGCCCATGGCGCCGCGTCCGAGCTCGCCGGTCACACGATATCGTCCAATGGTCACTGGTAGAGTCACGCTTCGCTCCCGGTTCTACGCCTCGGAGGGCAAGCCCTCGCTCACCGTCGCATTGCCCTTGTCAGCCTCTTCGAGCAACTGGCGAGCCGCTGCGACGTTCTCGGGGGCCACGGCGAGGGCCACCGACACCTCGGCGGGGACCAGCTCATGGTGGGCCGGATCAGGGTCGCGCAGCTCGGCTTCGATGGCTGCGTCCTGGAGGTAGCCTTGCGCCAGCTCCGCCGCCTCCAGGGTGGGGAAGACCCCAACCTCGACCCACTCGGGGCCTTCCTCTCCGCCCTCCGGCGGGAGCGTCGCGACAAGCTCCACCTGGCACTCGGAGCAACGCTCGAACCCTTCGCGGTACTCGACTCGGCACTCCGGACACCATGGCATGCTCACCTCCTCGAAAGGGTCAAAATTCGAACACCTCGCCTTCGAAGACGTCGGACAGTTGGCGCATCACCGCCGTCGTCACCGCGGCCGAGGCCCCGGCGACGATGGCCGCCCCGCGGGCGCGCCCGAGCAGGAAGCCGAGCCCGGCCGCCGCGCCAATCGCGATGAGAGGGTGGCGTCGCACCAGGTCCCGCCAGTCGATCTCGTCGGGGATGACCTTGTCGAGGAGGTAGTCGGCGTCCAGCTTCGGACGACCGGCCCGCTGCGGTGCTTCCGACGCACCTTCCGGCTCATCCTCAGGCTCCAGATCGAGGACGGGTTCCGAGTCCATCTCGCTCATGATCAAGCCTCACGCGGCCGCACCAGGAACCCCACGGTGAAGCCCACCGCCAGGGCGATCAGGATGGTCTTGCCGGGGTTGCGCTGGATGTAGTCGATGACGTCGTCGCGAATTGCCTTCGGATCGATCTCGGCCACCTTGGCCTTGATGCGCGCATAGCCCTTCTTGATCTCCTCGGAGAGCTTCTCGAGCTGCACCTTGGCCTTGGCATACAGCTCCTCGATCGCCTCCCGGGAGCGACCGTAGAGCTGGCCCATGTACTCCCGCACCGATTCCAGGGCGGCACTGGCGTCGGAGACGTACTCCTTGGCCTTGGCATAGGCCTCCGCCGAGCGGGCGCGCAGCGTCCCGTACCCGTCGCCCAACGCCTCCTTTGCCTTGTCCATGGACTCTTCGGCGCGGGCGATCCCTTCCTTGGCACTATCCAGGGCGTCCTGCACCATGTCCTCCAGTTGATCGATCTTCTCGTCGACACCAGGTGACTTCCTCGTTGTTGTCATGGCGACCTCCCGCTTGTCTTACCGTTCGATTCTACGCCCTGCCCGGCAAGGGGCGCAACGCACCCCAGGCCATGGCCAGGCTTGAGTATGATGCCAGCATGCAGCGACCTCCCGGCGCCGGCCTCTTCAACTTGCTCGCTCCCGGCCGCGATTCCACGGGAGGGTGCTGCTGATGCGCTGGCTTGGAACGGCAGGCCGGTTTCTCGCCGAGCTGGGTCGTGCGCAGCACCGCGACAAGCTCCATCTCCATGCTGCCGCCCTCGCCTACACGACCCTGTTCTCGTTCGTCCCCCTACTCACCGTGGCCCTGGTCACAGTGGGCCGGGTGCAGCCCGAGCGGGCCGAGCTGGTGGTGCGGGCGATCGCGACGGTGTTTCCGTTCTCGCCAGCCAGGGTGCAGGCGACCCTCGCCGCGTTCGCCGAGCGCACCGCCTCGCTGGGATGGCTTGCCATCGTCCTTTCCGTGGTCGTCATCTTTAACGCGTTCTATCAGATCGAGGAGGTCGTAAACACCATCTGGGGAGTCCCCCGCAGCCGCAGGTGGCAGATCCGGTTCTTCTCCTTCGCGACGATCCTGGTGTGCGGACCGCTCCTCCTGGGCGCCCTCTTCTCGGCCCTCTACTGGCTCTCGTCACGCCGCTGGTACCCGAGCATCATCTACCTGGCGCGGCCCCTGCCGGCCCTCCTGGCCATGCTCGTGCTGGGCCTGCTCTACCGGTGGGTGCCTCACACCCGCGTGCCGTGGCGGGCGGCGTGGACCGGCGCCGCGGTCGCCGCCTGCGGCCTGACGGTCCTCCACCTCGGCTTTCAGAGCTACCTCGGGTTGGCCTCGGATCTCAACGTCATCTACGGGTCCCTGGCCCTGGTGCTGTTCTTCCTGATCTCCCTCTACCTCTTCTGGCTGGCGCTGCTGCTGGGGGCGGAGGCGTCGTGGGTGGTCGGCCATGTACCACCGCGCCAACCGGAAAATGCCAACCCGGTTCTCGAGCTGCTGGCCGATCTGCTGCCCGCCCAGAGCCTGCCGGTGGCGACAGTCGAGAGACGTCTCGGGGAGTCGAGCGAGGAGGTGCTGACCCGGTTGACAACCGAGCCGCCTATCCTGCTCCGCTCGGGCGGGCGGGTCCGGCTGGCGCGCGAGCCCGAAGCGATCACCCTCGGCGAGGTGCGAGAGCGCGTCGGCGCCGGCACCGTCCCTGACCTCGACGCTCTGACGCTGGCCAGCTTTGCCAAGCACCTCGCCGGAAAGGACGAGCCCGCGGTGGCGTCCCTCGCCACTGTCCACGACGATGCACGACCGTGAGCCCGCCAGCTCCGCCGTGCGGGCCTCTGGCGAGCGTGAGCACAGGGCCTGGCAGGCGGTGGCCTCCTCCCTGGAAAGCCTGCGCGACCTCGTCGACCTCTTCGTGGAGCGGCGCGTCGAGCGGACCTGGAGGCTCGAGGACGGCCGCGTCCTCGGAGTCGAGACCTCGCTCGGGGAGGGCGCCGCGTGCCGCTGGGACGATGGTCGCCTGACCTCCTGCGATGGCGTGGAACGCTCCCGGCTCGCCGCCCTCCTCGGCCTGGTCACCCGGCAGCTCCCCCACGTTCCCCTTCCCGAGCTACCCGCCCTGCCCGACCTGGACGCCCTCCGGCTGCCGGCGAGCCTCGGTCTGGCCACGGTCCGTTGGCTCTGGCGGGCCAGCGGCGTGGCCGGTCCGGGTGTCGGGTCGGCGATCGAGCGTCCAGTCCTCGTCGACCTCACGTGGACGGATGGCCGCCGCAGCGTGCGCCCTTGGCCGCTCGACCAGGCGTGGCCACCTCCGGCCCGCGCACCCGTGAAGCTCGGGTCGGTTTCTGCAGGCCCGATGCGCGTGCTGCTCTCCCCCCAGGCGGCTGCGACCCTGTTCCATGAGCTGCTCGGACACCCACTCGAAGGCGACATTCTCCTGGCGGGCGCCTCGCCATGGCGGGGCCGCCAGGGAGAGCGCATCCTGTCGTTACCGCTCGACCTCCTGGACGACCCGACACGCGTGGACCTGCCGGGGGGGTTCGGGGCCGACGACGAAGGCACTCCGGCGGCTCCCCGCCACCTCGTCCGGGAAGGGGTGCTGACCGGAGCCCTGGCAACGAGAGCCCAGGCTGCCTCGCTCGGGATCGAGCCGGGCAACGCGCGCCGGGCGACCGTCCACACCCCCCCGCGCCCGCGGGTCTCGAACCTCCTCGCGCACTGCCCTGGCGCTCTCGCCGAACCGCCCCGCAACGAGGCCGAGGCGGAGGTCGAGGCGGTCTCCGCCGGCACGATCGAGCCCCGCGCCGGCCTTGTCGTGCTCCAGGTCCGCCTCGCTCACACCCTGCGCCACGGCCGGCGCATGCGGGGACTTGCGCCCTTCACCTTGATGGGCCGCCTGGGCGCGGTTGCAGGAGGACTTCTCGCCGCTGCCGAGCCTGCCGGGATCAGTGCCGAGCCCGGCTGGTGCGGCAAGGAGGGGGAGGTGGTGCCGACGGGCAGCAGGTCGCCGTGGTTGTTGGTCGAAGGGTTGGAGGCGCGATGAAAAGCGACTGGGCAGCGCTGCCTCCGGCAATGGAGAGCGCCGCCGTGGTGCTGGCCGCGAGCGGCGGGCGCTGGGAGGTCATGGGTCGCCGCGGTCGCACCCTCGGACAGAGGTGGTGGGCTGGAGGATGGGAGTCGCGTGTCGCCGAGGAAAGCGGCGTCGCCTGCCGGGTCGCGTCGCATGGAGGAGCTGGCTTTGCCGCCGCGGCAGGGCAGGGCGCCCGCGCCGGTCGCCTGGCAGCCGACATTGCCATGGCTTCACTCGTGAGCGGTCCCGATCCCCTGCCGCCGGGGTCAAGGCTGGGCCATGCCGTCTGCCCGCCCGCCCCGGTGCCCATCCAGCCGACCACCCTGCGGGCCGCTGCCGAGGCGCAGCTCGCGGCGCTCGGTCGCTACCGGGAGGTCGAGGTCCTGGAGCTGCGCCTGTCCTCCAGCACGGCCATCACGCAGCTCGTCACCACGGATGGCCACCCGGTCGAGGGCCACCTTGGCGGCACCGTGCTCGAGCTACTGCTCGCCGCCGCCGAGGGACCGGCGCGGCTGATCCAGGTGGCGGCCAGGGAGCTTGGACAGATCGACGTCACGACCGTGGCCGAGCGAGCCGCCGAGCGCGTCGCGCTGGCCAGCCGCGGCGGCCGCGCCGAGCACCAGCTTGCCGACGTCACCGTCGCCCCGTCCGTCGCAGCCCCCCTTGTCCTGGCCCTCGCCGATCGCCTGCAACGCGCCCATCGCGATCCCCACGACCGCCTGCGAACCGTGAGGGTGGCGCCCGACTGGCGGCTCACCGACGAGCGAGCCGGGCCCGAAGGGCTGCTGCCCCAGGCATTCGACGGCGAGGGGTTGCCGAGCCGCTCCCATGCGCTGCTCGCCGACGGCCACCTGGGGGACCCGCTGCTGAGCTGGGCCGAGGCGATGGCGAGCGGTGGCACGGCGGGCGGGGCGGTTCGTCCGAGCTTCCGCCAGGCGCCTCGGGGCGGCCCGGCCAACCTGGTGGTGCACCCCAGCCGGCCGCTGTCGGCGCGGGCGCTTCTCGATCGCCTCGAGACCGGATTCTGGCTTGATCTGCCGGCCGGAGGGGTGCGGATCGACCCCGCCGGAGAGCGCTTCGCCCTGAGGGCGGCCGCGGTGGCGATGGTCTCCGGACGACCGGTGGCGAGTCACCCCCAGATCGAGCTTCGCGGCACTTTCCGCCGGCTCCTCGCGGGTCTCGCGGGCACCGGCCTCGACTCCCAGAGCTTCTCCCTCGCCTGCGCCGTGACCACACCGTCGCTGCTCTTCCGCCGGCTGGAGGTTGTCAGTTGACCTTCTCCTGCAGGCGACGCACCAGCGCCGTCACCCAGCGCCGGGGCGCCAGCCGGAGTGAGAACACCCCGAGCTTGTTCATCGGCCCGGGGATGATCAGTCGTGGGCCGCGACGGAGCCCCCGCAGGGCGGCGCCTGCCACGTCAGAGGCCGTCGCCATGCGTGAGACCCGGTTGACCAGACGGGTCGCCCCCAGGTCGGCCCGGGCCGCAAAGCCGGTGCGCGTCGGGCCCGGACAGAGGGTGCAGACCACCACCCCCGAGTCCCGCAGCTCCGCCGCCAATGCCTCGGAGAACGAGAGGACGAACGCCTTGCTGGCGTAGTAGACCGCCATCAGCGGCCCGGGTTGGAACCCAGCGGTGGACGCCACGTTGAGTATGTGCCCCCGCCCCCGGGCGACCATCCGCCGGCCGAGCAGCTTGCACAGCTCCACCAGCGCCATGACGTTGAGTCGGATCATCTCCTGCTCGACGGCCAGGTCGATGTCGACGAACGCCCCCGACCTTCCAAACCCGGCGTTGTTGACCAGGACGTCGATGCCCAGGCCCAGGCCGTCGAGCTGCTCCACCAGCGCCGCGGCGGCACCTGGGACCGCCAGGTCGGCGGCCACGACGTGCACCGCGGCCGCTCCCGTTCCCGCGAGCTCCCGGGCCAGGGTCTCGAGTCGCGCCCGACGGCGCGCCACCAGCACCAGCCGGCATCCTTCCTTGGCCAGCCGGCGCGCCAGCTCCTCACCGATCCCGGAGCTGGCGCCAGTGATGAGAACGGTCGATCCGCGAAAATCCTCCATGTCTTGCCTCCCGGGGTCAGGACCCAGCTCGCGGCGAGTATGCCCGATCCCGGGGGCAGGGGCGGCGGTCGGCCTACCGGGCGGCCGCGGCGGAGGGTTCCTTCGCAGCGATCTCGGCGCGCACCACGTCCATGTCGAGGGCACGCACCTTGCCGATCAGCTCCTCGAGGACCGGAGCCGGCAGCATGCCGGGCTGGGAGAAGACCAGCACGCCCTGCTTGAAGACCATCAGGGTCGGGATCGAGCGAATGCCGAATGAGCCCGCGAGGTCGTGCTCCTCCTCCGTGTTGCAGGCGGCGAATGTGAGGTCGGAGTGATTGTCCGCAGCGGCCTCGAAGATCGGCTTGAAAGCACGGCAGGGGCCGCACCATGGGGCCCAGAAGTCGACGAGCAGGGTGTCCTGCTCGCGAATCAACTGTTCGACGTTGTCCATGGTCAGGGGTGTGGTTGCCATTATTTCCTCCGGCGCCAGGCTGAACAAGTGAGCCGGCCTATAACCATCTGGTGATATAGTAGGCCGCATGACCCTCCCTGTCAAGCTCCCCTCCGACCCAGGCCACGACTTGTTCTGGCTGAGGTGCCGATGACCTGACGTGCTGATACGCTGCTGCCATGCGCGTTTACCTCGCCCGCTGGGTCTGTCTCGACGTCGACTCCAACCTGCGGCGTCTCGTCGCCGAAGCAGCGGCGGCCGCCAGCTCCGGCGCCCAAATGGTCGTCTTCCCGGAGAGCTTTCTGCACGGCTACACGCGGCAGGTCGACGCGGCTCAGGTGCGTGCGACCCTGACCGCGGCCTCGGCGGCAGCGCCTGGGACCAGCTTCGTCTTCGGGTCCTTCACCGAGGCCCGCCGCAACCGCATGACCGTCTGGCGCGGCGGCGTCGAGCTGGCCAGCTACGACAAGATCCACCTCTTCCCTCCCAACAACGAGCCCCTCCTGTGGGACGCCGGGGAGCGATACGTCGCCGTCGAGGTCGATGGACACGTGCTGGGGCTGCTGAACTGCAACGACCTGCGCTTCCCGGAGCAGGCCCGGGCGCTGCGGTTGCGGGCGCGGGCCGACATTCTGGTCTGCGTCGCGTGGTGGCCCTGGCGGCGTGACCATGTCTGGCGCACCCTGCTCCAGGCCCGCGCCATCGAGAACGCCGCGTGGGTGATCGGGTGCTGCGTGGCTGCCTCCGAAGTGCCGCAGGAACGCTTCGCCGGCGCCGGGAACCACGTCTTCGACCCCCTGGGCGAGCCCGTACGCACGGCTGACGACCACCTCTACGAGCTCGATCCCAAGCGCGCCCGCACCCTGGTCGTGGACCCGCTCACCGCCGCCGTGACGATCGACGAGGTGGCGGTGTTTGGACAGCCCGGAACCGACCCACGGCTGGCTTGACACCCCGGACGGAGGCGATATGCTCCGGCTCGACCGAGGTTTCCCGCCCCGGCGGGACGGCCCGAAGTGGAGGCGGCATGGACCTGAAGGAAGCCCTCACCGTTGCGATCGACTACGAGCATCGCGTGCGCGACCACTACGCTCGCGGTGCCGGGGCGCTGTTTGACCCCCGCGGCAAGAAGGTGTTCGAGACCCTGGCGCGCGAGGAGCAGGGACACGTCAACTACCTGGAGAGCCGCCTCGGCGAGTGGCAGGCCAAGGGCCACGTAGACTCCCCCGAGCTGCCCACCATCTTGCCCTCGACCGCCTGGGTCGAGCAGGCGCGAACCCGCATTGCCGGCACCCCGACGGCGGCCGTCGCCAACCAGGGCGAGCTGGACCTCCTCAAGCAGGCCCTCGATCTCGAGCGCACGACCAGCGCCTTCTACCGCTCCCTGGTGGAGACCTTGCCGCCCGCCCACAAGGGTCTCTTCGAGCGCTTCCTGGCCATCGAGCAGGGCCACGTACTGATCGTCCAGTCCGAGATCGACGCCCTCGCAGGCCACGGCTTCTGGTTCGACTTCCAGGAGTTCTCCCTGGAAGCGGGCTGAGCCTGCGGCCAACGCCGGCATGCCCACCTACCGGCTGCTCCTCGAGTACGACGGCTCGCGCTTCGCAGGCTGGCAGGTGCAAGCCTCAGGTCGCACGGTGCAGGGCGTCTTGCTCGACGCCCTGCGGGAGCTGACCGGCGAGCGCGAGGTCGATCTCCAGGGCGCCGGCCGAACCGACGCCGGCGTGCACGCCCTCGGACAGGTGGCCTCCCTTCGCTGCCCCCGGCGGGTCCATCCAACCGAGGCCCTGCGCGCGCTCGACCGACTGCTCCCCCAGGACCTGGCGGTGCGCCGCTTCGAACCCGCGCCCCCCGGTTTTCATGCCCGCCACGACGCCATTTCCCGCGCCTACCGCTACCAGATCTCAACCCGCCGCTCGGCCTTCGGCAAGCGCTTCACCTGGTGGGTCCCCGAGCGCCTGGATCCCGCATCGATGCAGTCCGCCGCCTCACAGCTCGCCGGTCGCCATGACTTCGCCGCCTTCGCCAAGCGGAGCGGCGCGGCCGAGTCCACCCTGGTCGAGGTGGAGTCCTGCAGCGCCACCGCGGTCGGGTCGCTCGTCCTGGTGCGGGTGGTCGCCAGTCACTTCCTGTGGAACCAGGTGCGCCGCATGGTTGGCGTCCTGGTCGAGGTGGGCCGGGGCCGGGTCCCGCCGGCCGCGGTCCCCACATGGCTCGACGGCCGCGTGCCGCCTCCCGCTCTTGCGGCCCCTGCCTCCGGGCTCTTCCTAGAGGCGGTGCGCTACCGGGGCGAGCCCTGGGCGCTTCCACCACTGCGGCCGATCGGCGTGCCGGCCTTCGAGGAATAGCCTCCTGGGTGGTAGGCTTGCACCTCCTGGAGGCAGCATGGCATTCGACCTCATCAAGCTTCTTGTGGACGTCTTCGACCCGCAACCAGACGAGGTGGTTGTGGTGGCCTGCGACCTGCCGCGTCGCCAGGAAGACGACACCCCGGAGTGGACCGATCGGCGGGCCATGGCCGCCGACTGGCGGCAGGCGATGGCCGACCTCGGCCGGGCCAGGGGCTTCTCGACCCTCCCCTTGCTGACCTATCCGGCTACCGGCGCCAACAACTCCGAGCTACCAGCCACGGGCAACCTGGAGGGTCGCGAGGTCGAGCTGGCGCCCGCCATCCTGCAAAGCACCCTGGCGCTCTTCCTGACCCAGTACTCGGCCACCGCCCCGCTCGACGGCCTCACCCGCGAGAAGCCCGACTTCCGAGCCGCCTCCATGCCGGGCCTGGCGCGGTGCATGCAGGACACCGCACTGGCCGCCGACTACCGCGAGGTGGCCCGCCGCTGCGCCGTCCTCACCGAGGCCCTGCGCGGTGCCGACACCGTCGAGGTCCGCTTCTCGACCGGAGACCAGTGCCGCTTTGACATTCGCTTCCGCCACCCCGAGGCCGACGACGGCTTCCTGCCCCGCGACAAGCAGGGCGACCGCATCATCAACCTGCCCTCCGGCGAGACCTTCATCGTGCCCTACGAGGGTGAGCGGCCCGACGAGCCTTCCCGTACCGCCGGCATCCTGCCGGTGCAAATCGGTGCGGATCTGGCGCGGCTGCGGGTCGAAGCCAACCGCGTCGTCGCCGTCGAGGGTGACGGCGAGCTGGTGGCGCGCCTCACCATGGTCTTTGCCGCCGACCCGGCGCGCCGCAATGTCGCCGAGGTGGCATTTGGCTGTAATGACCGCGCCCGCGTCTGGGGCAACGTCCTGGAGGACGAGAAGGCCGGCTTCCACTGGGCCTACGGCCGTTCGGACCATCTCGGCGGCACCGTCGGCGTGGCGGCCTTCTCCTCACCGGCCATGGTCGTGCACCAGGACATCGTCTACGCCGCCGGCAACCCCATCCAGGTGCTCGAGGCGAGCGTGCACAGGGATGGGCAGGTCCTGACCGTGATGCACGGCGGCGAGTACGTCATCTTCTGAGTCAGTCGTCGACCGGGCGAGGGATCGGCGGAGGCGAGACGCCCGGGTGGCCGTAGGCCGGTGAGCCGATTTCGCGGAGGCGCTGTGCATATTCGGTCTCGCTGATTCCGCTCCGCCAGTGCCCGGTCAGCCGGAACACCCCGAGCACGACCAGGAACAACACCACGACGGCTCCCACCACGGCCACGGGGCCCACCGCCCGGCGTCGCCCGCTCGGCAGGCGCACCGCCAGGCATTCGGCGACCGGACAGGCGGCGACGCAGTCCTGACACCCCGAGCACTCCACGTGGCGTACCCGGGTGGCGGTGTGTACCGAGATGCGGGCCGGACACACCCGGGTGCAGGCCTGGCATTGCGTGCAGGTGGCAACGTCACGGTCGACCTTGAGGGGCGCGAACCGACCGGCCAGCCCCAGGAGGGCACCATAGGGGCAAAGGTACCGGCACCAGAAGTCCCGCACCAGCACTGACGCCACCACGAGCGCCGCGAGCACGCCGATGGTCAGCCGCGACGGCTCGGCGAAGAAGAGCAGCATCTTGACGTCGGCGACCTTGTTGTAGGGCGAATCCAGGAAGCCCTGCAAGGAGGGCAGCCCCATGGCGATCCACGTCGCCCACACAAAAAAGGCCAGCAACAGGTACTTGAGGCCGCGCAAAGGCACGTCCAGCCAGCGCGGGAGCTGCCAGGGCCGCCCCAGCCAGCGCCGGCCGAGGTCACCCAGCAGCTCGGAGACCGCCCCAACCGGGCAGACGTGCGAGCAGAAGGAGCGCGGCACGAGCAGGCTCGCCAGCATCGCTCCGAGGAGGATGGCGAGCCCGGCCGGGTGGACCGGGTGGAGCCCGCCTCCCCCCAGCCACAGGCGCAGGGACATGAGGGCCGAGATGGGCAGAAACCCCTCGACGCCCGGCGGCCTCCCGACCGAGGTCGCACGCCCTTCCAGGTGGGCGAACGCCCAGATCGAGAACTGCGCCCCGATCACCAGCACCAGGGCCAGAAAGCCAGCTTGCACGTACCGGCGTGCCCCTGTGCCTCGTCGATTGCTCACTCGTCCTCCCTCCCATAGGGTCGGTCCCTTCCGGCTACACGGCCTTGACCGTGGTCAACCGCTCCCGTGGTTCCGTCTCGCAGTGCCCGGGTGTCCAAAAGGGCATGGCCGCCACCCTGCCTTTCCGCGCCGCGTCGCCGGTTGCTACAGTGGCGTCAGCCATGGACCCCTACCCGGACGAGCGAGCGCTGCTGGCCGGCCTGCGCGCCGGCGACCGCACTGCCGCCGAGGCGCTGGTCGACCGCACCTATCGGCTTATCTTCGCGCTCGTCTTCCGCCTCTCCGGCGGCGACCGCGAGCTCGCCGCCGACCTCACCCAGGAGACCTACCGTCGCGCCTGGCAAGGGCTCGCCGGGTTCGACGGGCGGTCCCAGCTCTCCACCTGGCTGTATCGCATCGCCACCAATCTCTTTCTCAACCACGTCCGGCGGCCACGCCTCCTCATCCCCCTCGACGAGCGCCAGGTGGAGGTGATCCCCGACCGCGCCAGACGGCAGGACGATGAGGTCATCGCGGCCCAGGAGCAGGAGCGCCTGCGTGCGGCGGTGCTGGAGCTGCGCCCCGAGCAGCGGTTCCCGCTGGTGGCCCATTTCTGGGCCGAGGTCCCGGTGCGCGAGATTGCCGTCGCGGAGGGCATCACCGAGGTGGCGATCCGCAAGCGCCTGCGCAAGGCCTTCTCGAGCCTGCGCCGGGCGCTGGAGGAGTGACGATGAAGAAGCGCATGTCCGATGAAGACCTGCAGCGCCTCCTGGCGGCGCAGCCTGTCCCCCTGCCACCTTCCGACCTGGCGGCACGTATCAAGGCCGAGATCCCCCAGGACGCCCTTGCCGCCAGCCCGGCAGGCGAACCTGCCAACGACCGGGAACGGCCATGGTTCCTGTCGGCTCCGCTCCGCCTGCTGGCGGCGTCGGTCCTGGTCGGCATCGGCGTCGGCTGGGTCACCGCTTCCCTGGTGCGACCACCCGACAACCTGGCCCGTGACATCGCCCTCGATGGCGTCCTGACCATCGCGTGACGCCGCAGGTCGGCGTCGGCACGGCGGGTTGATCTCGCGAAGGGAAAGATTCGGACGGCCGGGGTATCCTCGCATCTGCAAAGACAAAAAGCACACCTTTCAGTCAATGAGAAATGGAGGATCCCATGGAGAGAAGAGAAGTTCTTGGTACTTTGAGTGCCCTCGCGCTTGCAGGGTTTTCGGCAAGCGTCGATGCGACCGAGCATGAGCATCACCACCATCA
>DAONEV010000065.1:0-14564 GCA_035403265.1 Thermoanaerobaculaceae bacterium
CGGGGCACTTCTCTTCGGTCTTCATCTCACGCCTCCTGTCTTTCTGGCCGCGCTTCTTGCGCGACCAGGGACATTGTGGGGAGGCCGGCGCGCCGCCGCTTCCGGATTCTTGCGCCCTTTCACCGGGACTGCCTACTCGGGCAGATCGAGGGGGAGGCCGACGCTGCGCATGAGAGCGAGGGCGTTCGAGTGCTCGACGGTGCCCGGACGCAGGCGGTAGTCGAAGTGCATCTCACCATGGACGATCTCGTCCTGGAAGTGCACGTTGCCGACCACGCCGGGCAGCGCCTCGCCGAGCTGGGCGAGCGCCAGGTCGTGGGTTGTGACGAGGCCGACGGCGCCGTGACGGGCGAGGTGCCGGACCAGCGCCTCGGCGCCGATCCGGCGATCGTGGGAGTTGGTACCGCCCAGGACCTCGTCGAGCAGGAACAGCAGGCGCTGCCCGCCGTCCAGCAGGTCCACGATCTCCCGCAGGTGGGTGATCTCGGCGAAAAAGCGCGAAC
Organism: Thermoanaerobaculaceae bacterium; assembly: GCA_035403265.1. Classification (GTDB taxonomy): domain Bacteria; phylum Acidobacteriota; class Thermoanaerobaculia; order Thermoanaerobaculales; family Thermoanaerobaculaceae; genus JAAYVZ01. Next base: position 504 of record DAONEV010000065.1, read on the forward strand.
GCCCGGATAGCAGGGAGTCGACGATCCGCACCGACGCCCCAACCTCCAGCGGCGAGAGGCGAAACCGGTTCGCACGCACCGGCACGCCGGCCTGCGCCATCACGGCCGCCAGGCCCGCGGCCCGCAGCAGGGTGCTCTTGCCGGACATATTGGAGCCGCTCACGACCAGCACCCGGCTCCCCCCGGACAACATCAGGTCGTTGCGCACGGCCTGCTCCTCGGTGAGCATCGGATGCGCAAGGCCGCGGGCCTCGAAGGCGGACTCGCCTCCCTCCTCGAGCTCGGCCAGGACATCGTCCGGGTGCTCGAAGCCGTGACTCGCGAAGGAAGCGAGCGCCTCGAACGCCCCGGTGGCGTCGAGCCAGGTCGCAAGTGACGCGCCCCACCGACTGCGCCAGCGCTCGATCGCCGCGGCGTGGTGGTAGCTCCAGAACAGCAGGAGATCCACCGGCACGAAGAGCATGTTCAGGTGCAGGTCGAGCCGGTCGACGAGGCGCTCGAGACGGGCAATGACAGCCGAGGCGGTCCCCTCCTTCCCCACCAGCGCCTCGCGCAGCGCCCGCAGCAGTGGAGCCTCGACGGGCTCCCGCTCGATCCGGGCCAGGAGCGCGGCCATCACACGCAGCTCGCGGGCGGGTGCCTCGACTCCGCCCACCACCGACCCGACCCATCGGCGCTGCAGCCAGTGGAAGGTGGCATGCACCAGCAGGACCAGCCCGGGAAGCGCCCTCGGCCCCCACTCCAGGCCCCAGCCCACGAGAGCCAGCGTTGTCGCCAGGGACATCCCAACGGCGGCCGGCGTCCACCAGCTCGGCCGGGGTCGCGGCAGGGCCTCGCCCCACGCCACCAGACGCCCGGGGTGGACGCCGACGCGGAGGTCCTCTCCGGCCAGCGCCAGGTCGAGCCGCAGGTGAAGCCTGGGCATGAGCTCGCGAACGGCCGCCTGTCGGTCCCGTACCTGGGCCGCGGACGCGGGGGCCAGCAGCCAGCGAGCCAGGGTCTGCTCCCCGGCCATGGTGCGAGCCGTGCAGAGCAGTTGGAACAGCGAGCCGTCCCCGAAGAGGTCCAGGTCCGCGGCATATGGGTGCCGCTCGGGTGCATGGGTCTGTCCTGTCGGACCGTGGCCGGGCCACCGTCCAGTGAGGCGGTCGAGCCCGGCCAGGAAGAACGCCGCGGCCCGTTGCGCCGCGAGCTGCCGCCGCACGATCCGCTCGTGGCGCACCACCAGAGGAATGAAGAGCACCACCGGGATCACCAGCCACGCGGCCGACACCGCCTCGGTGAGCGCCGCGACCAACCCCACCGCGACACCGAGTAGGATCACGGCACCACGCACCAGGGACAGCCGGGCACTCGCCGCCTCGCACGAAGCCACCTCGGCCTCGTGGGCGGCCAGCCGCCCGGCATAGACCTCGGCCGGCGACTTCGAAGCGCTCCCGGTCAGCATCGACGCCCCATCGCGCAGAAGGAGTATCACGCCGAGTGTCGCCGACACAACATTCTTGACGTCCTCGTTCTCGGCTGGGAGCCGGCAGCGCTCCGAGTGAAGACCGCGGAGCATGTCACCAGCAGGTCGGCGTCCAACCCTCAGAACGGAGAAGGTCACCACAGGCCGGACGTGACGCCGGCCCCGCCAGAGATCTGAGGGCTCGATCGCGAGAGACTCGCCCGTCAATCGATGCCAGGCCCTGGGGAGTGGATCCATGGGCGGTTTGGAGCGCGGGCCGTGGCATCATGTTCCATCATCAATCGTGCGGTCGCCGGTGCCGCGTCGGGGTGCCGGCGGATCGGAGGAGCCCGTGGAACCCGTAACCCGCTTCGGAAAGGCAAGTTGCTTCGCGCTCTCGACCTGCGCGCTGGCGCTCGCGTGGGGAGCGGCCGGGCAGGTCCCGACGCCTTCCGCGAACCAGCCTGGGCTGCCCAGCGAGATGCCGGCGAGCTTCGAGCCGGTGACGGACAGCTTCGACCACGCCCGCCGTGAGGTCATGATCCCGATGCGCGACGGCGTCAAGCTGCACACCGTGATCCTGGTCCCGAAGGGCGCGCACCACGCGCCGATCCTGCTGACGCGCACGCCGTACGATGCGTCCGCCCTCACCAGCCACAACGAGAGCCCCCGCCTGCGGTCGGTGCTTCAGGGCTACGACAACGCCGCCGATCTGATCATCGAGGGTGGCTACATCCGCGTCGTGCAGGACGTGCGTGGCAAGCACGGCTCTGAGGGCGACTACGTGATGAACCGGCCGCTGCGTGGCCCTCTCAACCCGACGCCGGTCGACCACGCTACCGACACCTACGACACGATCGACTGGCTGGTCAAGAACGTCCCCGAGAGCAACGGCCGCGTCGGCATCCTGGGCATTTCCTACGACGGCTACCTGGCGCTGATGGCGCTTGTCGACCCGCACCCGGCGCTCAAGGTGGCGGTGCCGATGAACCCGATGGTGGATGGCTGGATCGGCGACGACTGGTTCCACAACGGCGCGTTCCGCCAGCAGAACCTGCCGTACCTCCTGGAGCAGGACGCGACCCGCAAGAACGAGGTGAAGTGGTGGTCGGGGCACTTCGACGACTACGACGCATACCTGCAGGCGGGCTCGGCCGGCGAGATGGGCCGCAGCCGGGGCCTCGAGCAGGTCGGGGTGTGGCGGAAGTTCCTCGACCACCCGAGCTACGACGTCTTCTGGCAGGAGCAGGCAGTCGACAAGCTGCTGGCCGCCCGGCCGCTCGGGGTGCCGGTGATGCTCGTCCACAGCCTGTGGGACCAGGAGGACATCTACGGCGCCCCCGCGGTCTACGCCGCCCTCGAGCCCAAGGACGCGGCCAACGACAAGGTGTTCCTGGTGATGGGACCGTGGTGCCACAGCCAGGAGATCGGCGACGGAAGCTCGCTGGGCGTGCTCAAGTTCGGCGCCGACACCGCCCTCGCCTTCCGGCGCGAGATCCTCGCACCGTTCCTCGACCATTACCTCAAGGACGCCGCGCCCCCGTCCGCCGTCGCCCCGGTGACCGCATTCGAGACCGGGACCAACACCTGGCGCCGTCTCTCCGCCTGGCCCGACTGCGGCAGCGGCTGCTCGGTCCGGCCGACCCCGCTGTACCTGCGCGCCGGGCTGAAGCTGGGGTTCGCACCGCCGGTTCTGGACGAGGCGGCGTTCGAGGAGTACGTCTCCGACCCCGCCAAGCCCGTGCCGTTCCGCGCGCGTCCGGTGCGGCCGGTCGGCTACTCGGACAACGACATGACGTGGCCCCGCTGGCTCGTCGACGACCAGCGCGAAGCCTCGGGCCGCCCCGACGTGGTCGCGTACGTCTCCGGCGTCCTGACCGCGCCGCTGAAGATCAGTGGGCGCCCGGTCGTCAACCTTGTCGCCGCCACGAGCGGCACCGACTCCGACTGGGTCGTGAAGCTGATCGACGTCTACCCCGACGAGGTCCCGGCCCAGCCGGTGATGGGTGGCTACCAGCTCATGGTCGCGGCCGATATCTTCCGCGGCCGCTACCGCGAGAGCCTTCAGACGCCGAAGGCGCTTGCCGCGAACCAGCCTCTGTCGTACCGGTTCGCCCTGCCCACGGCCAACCACGTCTTCCTGCCCGGCCACCGGATCATGGTCCAGGTCCAGTCGAGCTGGTTCCCGCTTTACGACCGCAACCCCCAGACCTTCGTCCCCAACATCTTCTGGGCGAGGCCCGACGACTTCCGCAAGGCCGTCCAGCGGGTCTACCACACCCCCGGCCTGGAGAGTCAGGTCGAGCTGCCGCTGGCGACGGGCTCGTGAGCTCGGTGCCGGCCGCACCCCGGCCGACGAGGCTGGAAGACCGTCCAGCCCAGGGCTCGGCGACATGACGATGGCGAACCCGGCCCAGCTCCTCGGAGGTGGGCAGGCCGGATGGCGGGACTCACGACGCGCTATCGCCGGTGGCCGCGTCCCTCTCGGCCGGTGACTCGAGGTGGACGTGTAGCCGCCTGAGGAACTCGGCGCGCCGATCACGGCCACGCGGCCCGAAATGCCTCGCGCGGTGCCCCAGCGAGTGGCCGCGGAACAGCAGGTGACACAGGACGAGCAGGCCGATGGCCTGGGGAAATGTCAGCACAGGAAGCCCGAACAGGACTGGCATGAGCCAGTTCCACAGCCACATCACGGCCAGCCCCAGAGCACAGGCCAGCGTGGTCAGGCCGGCGATACCGATCCCGATCCAGCCCATGATCTTAAGTACTTTCATCGTCGTTCTCCTTTCGACCACTGCGCGGCGTTGCTGCGGCGAGCAGCCCGTCACGGCGCAGGCGGTCACGGATCCGGTCCGCCGCCCGCTTCTTGCGTGCCATCAGCGTTCCCATGGGAACGCCCGTGCGATCGGACAGCTCCCGGAACGTGATGCCGTCGATGGCGTTGGCGGTGAAGGCGTCTCTCAACGGCTCCGGCAGCTCGCGGATGGCGTCGGCCAGGGCGCTGGCCAGCTCCTCGCTCTCCAGTGCGGTGGCCTGGTCTGTGGCCCGGTCCAGCAGCTCCTCGACGAGGTCCCCGCCTTCGCGCCGGCGACGCCGGCTCTCAGAGCGGAGGATGTCGATGGCACGACGCCGGACCAGGGTGTAGAGCCAGCCGGCGATACGGTCGACGGACTCGAGCACGTTGGGCGACTCGAGGAGCGCCACCATCACGTCCTGCACGGCATCTTCGGCATCCCCGCGGGAGCCGAGCACGCGCCGCGCGCGGCCCAGCAGGCCGCGCGCGTGCTCACGGAAGAGCTCGGCAATCGTGGTGAGGCTCGTTCCCGCCATGGCGTCCGCCACCGGGTGCCCCTCCAGGGTAGCCGAGAGCTGGCTCACGGGGTCACCGGCCCGGTCGGGCTCGCGCCCGTCTCGGAGCGTGCCTGGCATGGCGCCGCGGCGTGTGCACCCCACGGCCGCGGGCCTCGGCCGAGCAGCAGGCGCGACAGGACGATGAGGCCCAGGGCCTGCAAATAGCTCACGGTCGGAACCGCAAACAGGTGCGGCAGCACGGCGTTCCAGAGCAGCATGGCGAGCGCGGCGCCGGCGGCCATGAAGAGGGCCATGGCGACCAGGGCGCGGCCGTGGGTGCGATGCGATCTGCGGGTGAGGTCCATCTCGGTCTCCTTTCGGCGGAAGCTCCGGGGCGAGGGCCCGGATGCGTCGCCTCTACTGAAATGTCGTCGCAGCCCCCGGTTCTATTGCACCGGGTGCCTGCGCCGCCACAGGACTTCATGTGTGTGCTTGAGCTCGCCCCCGGTCATCTGGGGCAGGAACACGGGAGGCGATGTTGGCCGAGGTCGGCGGACCGCCGATCAGATCGCGCGCGGGCCGGGGGCGAGGCCGAGGTCGGGAGCCTGGCGGCGAAGCCGGCCGTGGAGCTCCTCGACGGCTGGCCACACCTCTCGGCCGAGGCGATGTGGGGTCGGGTAGGCGCCCCAGGCGAGGCGGGTCGGGGCACCGAAGTAGATGCCGTCCAGGAACCCAGCGGCGGGGACCTCGCGGCCGGCCAGGAGCCGGGGGAGGGTGAGGCCCACCGAGGAGACGCCCGGGCCGACGTACGGCAGGAATCCCTGGGACCGGACCTGGTAGTTGCAGCGGCGGGCTGACTCGGTCATCTGGGCCGAGAGCACCGGATCGGGATTTCTGAGGTCATCGAAGGCGATGACGTCGACGCTGTGGGGGCCGAAGGCGGCGCCCCACGCGCGCACCCGCTCCTCGTGGCCGACGGATCGGGCGGCGGCGAGAGCGCGCGCCCACATGACGCCCAGGCCCAGGCCGGCAATGCGCTCGGGGGGCAGACCCCCACCAGTGAATGCTCCCGAGGCATCGGTGTTGCTGTCCACGAAGGCCGCCTGGGCGAGCCAGTCCACCGGGTCGGAGACGACCAGGAAGAGGCCGCCAAAGCTCGCTGCCAGGGCGTGGACGAGGCAGCTCTGGAGGATCTCCCGGTTGGGAGCGAGCTGCACCAGCCTGACCTCGCCCTGAGCGCCCAGTGGCGGCACAGCCTTGGTGGCCACGAAGAGCACGGCGTCGCACTCGGCGAACATGGCTTCCAGGGACGCGACCCGGACCGAGGGGAGCGCTTCCCTGCCCCGCCACAGACCTATAGACCCCAGCTCCAGCCGCCAGCGTTCGAGATTCGCGGCATCCACGTCGAAAAGCACCAGCTCTCGAATTCCGGACCGGCGGACGGGCAAGCTGGCGAGTGCGGTGGCGGCCACCCCGCCGACGCGGCCGAGCCCGATGACGCCGACCCGCCAGCCGCCGGCCGGCCGTGGCACCGCCATGACCCCAAGCTCGCGCACAACTCCTGGAGGCTCCGACAGATAGGTCCAGGTTCTGGCACCCTGACGCCGTCTCCGCAACGAGTCGATGCCGGCGGTCGGGTCGAACCAGGGCGGGCAGATCCACGGCTCTCGCCGGGGGTCGCCTTCCCTCGCGACCAGCACTGCCTCCGGCTCGGGACAGGACCGTCGCCTTGGGCCCCACCCGAGACGGGCTGCCATGTTCTCGTCGTCCTGAAGGGCAACTCGCCCGTCGCCGAACAGCCTCACAGGTGCCTCCAGCGCTCGCGGTGGGCGGCGTGGCTCTCGGGATGCAGCCGCGCCAGGGCTTCCAGGTCCTCGGCGACGAGCTCGGAGGGGAAGCGCTCGGAGGACGGCTGGAACCCTTCCGGTAGCGGCGGGCAACGCGGGCTACGCACCACGGCGCCGAGGTCCCGGACCGAGAGCAGCCGGCCCTCGGCCTCCCGGAACGTCTCCTCGAGCGCTCTCAACAGCTCCCGGGTGCGGTCCAGGGCGAGGCGCGAGAAGTCGAGCGCCGCTTCGCCGTCGAGACCCAGGTGGTGGGGGTGGTGGTACGGCAGGCAGTCGTTGAGGGAAGGTAGCAGGGAGCCGTGCTCGGAGGGCTCCCGACCGAGGATGCTCCAGCCGCCCAGGTACGGCGTGATGGCGCTTTCGCGGAGCAGCCCCTGCCACCCCGGGACGACGACCTGACAGTGGTGCCGGATGCCCCGCAGCTCGAGCGTGGCACGAGCCGACGCGTCGGTGATGCCGATGAAGATCTCCCGCACCGGCAGACCCGCGGCCTTGCCCGCCTCTACCACCTGCAGCACCGGCTCGACGTGCTCCAGCACCGGCACCAGCAGCAGGGCCTGGCGCCCCAGCTCCCGTGCCACCGCGAGCTGCTCGGTCAGCGGCGGGCTGCCGAAGCGCGGCTGATACCCGCCCTCGTACCCCTGCCAGGTCAGGAAGCGCTCGATGTCGATGGCGATGGTCGGGGTGTTCCCCACGATGTCCCGGGAGAAGCGCCGGCCCAGGCCCATGACCACCCACTTGCGGCTGGGCGGTTCCGAGCCCAGGAACCGCAGCACCCAGTCCACGGCCTGGCGCTTGAGCAGCTCCTCGTGGAGGTGGAGCAACCCCATCCCAGGCCGCAGATCGGCAAAGAACGAGGCGAGAGCCTGCCGGGAAGCCGCGAGGGCATCCCCGACCCGCGCACTCGCCATGTACGACGGGTGGATGAGCCCTTCCAGATCCCACAGCAGCACCAGCGGGTCGGTCAGCCGCAAGAGCCCCCAGTCCACCTGCTCCCCGCTCTTGGCCCGCAGCCAGCTCGCTCCGAGCAGCCCAAGCTCGGCCCGCAGCGTCGGCGACGCCGAGGCGAGGGCTGGAGCCAGCGCAAACAGCAATCCGCCGTGGAGCCAGCGCTGCATGACCTCCGAGAGCAGGCGCTGCAAGACGCCGCTGTCAGGTCCCATCTCCCCGGCCCCGATCGTCTCGACCAGAGCGCCCATTCCCACGAGCCCGCCGGGCTCGGTCCGGGCAAGCCGCGCATCTCCGGCCACCACCGGCAGCACCGCCGCGGGCACCTCGCGCCAGGTGAGCCCGGCCAGGGCCTCCGGCGGCTCGTTGGCGGACAGCACGCAGGTCTTTCGGACCCTGGCGCCACCGTCCGCATCGTGGTAGCGCATGTGGACCAGGGGAGCGAGCTCGGCCGGCAGCTTCCGGCGACCGGTGTACACCGCGTTGCGTTCCGCCGGAGGGGGCACAGGCTGCTTGTTGGCCGGGAAGTTGACGTAGAGGCGGCGCTCGGTGAGCGTGCGCGCCACCAGCGGATGGCACAAGGGCTCCAGCTCGGCGTGGCGGTCGAGAGCGGCCCGCAGCGAGGTCGACGAAACCGCCGTCACGCTGGCCGGGGCCAGCACCACCGAGACACCGCGCCGGAACCAGCCGATGCGCTGCTCCCACCCGGGCGGTGTCGCGCCCTCGCGCACCACGACGATGTGCGGTAGGTCCCAGATCGGGCTCTCCGCGTTGGCGTAGGCGCTCGCCCTGGCGAGGACGTCCGAGCCGACGACGAGAAGCAGGCGACGCTTGCCGACCCGGCGCTGCAGCTCCCCAAGTCCCTCGGGGTTGGCCAGATTGACCGGCGGAGAGAACGGCGCCAGGAAGGCCTCTGGCGTGGCGGCCAGGGCCATCCACGCCAGATCCTCGCGCAGCGTGCGCGGCAGCGCGTGCTTGCGCCACGAGTAGTCGTCCATCTGGACCAGCGCCTCGTCGGCGTACTCGAGGGCCTTGGCGACGATCGTCTCGTGGGCGCGCGTGAACGGGTCGTAGGTGCCGGGGATGAGTGCCACCGAGGGGTGCTCGGCGAACCGCACGCCACGCCGCGAGCGCTCGACGGCGCGTTGCAAATGGTTGAGGGCGGACGCAACCAGGAAGAAGCGGACCCTGTCGCCGGGCCGGTGGGTGATGAGCGAGAAGAGCTTCTTGGAGGCGAGCTGCCGGAAGTGTTGCAGGCGTCCATCATCCTTCTGGCGCGAGAGGCGTTCGAGCACCATCGCGACCTGGGCGTAGGCCTCGTTGGCGGTGGCGGTCCGAGACTCCGCGAGCGCTCCCAGCAGCATGCCGACGATACGGCGCAGCAGGTTGCCTTCCAGACGTCCGACGTCGATCGACAGAAGGACCCAGCAGACCGTTTGCAGGAGCAGCCGCTGCAGCCCTTCGGTGCCGCGCTGGAGGTTCTGGCCGATGTCGTCCAGGACCTCGGTGAACTCCTGGTCCGGCAGAGACCCGAGGACCGAGCCGAGGAAACGGGGGATGTAGCGCGTGATGGCTTCGGCATCCAGCTCGAGGGAACGGAGGAGCTCGATGGTGACCTCGTTGCGCTGGGTGGTGTGCAGCATCGGCAGCAGCTCCAGCAGGCAGCGCCCGGCATGGAACCGCGTGCCCTCGACGCGACTGACCTTGAGCATGTTGCCGAAGTGGGACGCCACCTCGTGGGCGAAGTACGCCCCGGGGTCGCGGTTCTCCCGAATGCGACGCTGCACCACCGTGGTGAGGTAGTCGCAGTTGACCTTCTTCTCGACCCAGCCGATGTGGCTCTTGAGGTTGCGCAGGAAGACCTCGCGCACCGGGTCGCGCTCGGCCTTGCGCAGCTCCTTGCACCGTTGTGCCACGTCGACGAGGTCACAGATCCACGCCAGCTCCTCGACGAGGTAGAGCTCGGCGGGGAGCGAGCGGCCGCTGACCCGGCTGGCAAGCGCCTCGACGCACTCCTTGACGAGCGCCAGCAGCACCGGGTCGGAACCGGCCTCCCGGGCCAGCGCCAGCAGCAGCCGCCAGGCCATCAGCCGGGTGTTGGTGATGTCGTGGGTCATGAACGCGCGGGCGAACCAGATCAGCTCGCGGCGCTCCTCCGGCGGCAGCAGCGGGGCCGCAATCTCCAGGGACTCGCAGACGTACAGCCCGACCAGCGGTCGGCGATCGCGGCGTCGGTTCTCGAAGTCCCGCTTGATGAGCTGCCACGCCTGCTGTCGCAGTCCCTCGTCCGCCTTGGTCAAAAGGCGGCGCACGATGATCGGGATGGCGTACAGCACCCGCTCCACCGAGGTCATGTCCTCCTCGGCCTGGCGCGGCGCGCGGTCGAGCAACGCCAGCACGCGCTCGAGCTCGTCGAGGACCGTGCGCTCGGGACGCAACACCACGCCAGCCGGCAGGTCCTTGCGCCAGAAGTCCTCCTTGGAGGCCAGCAGGTCGCCGATGCGGGCCGCGGCCTGGTAGCGGATGTCGTCGTCCCGGTGCTCCAGCAGCTCGAGGAAGAAGTCGAGCGCCAGCCCCTTCTGCTCGGTCGAGAAGGCCGGCGAGTACTCCCCGATGATCGCGAGGTAGGTTCGGATGTCGCGCCAGCGGTCGAAGGAACGGGCCTCCTCGATCAATGCACGCAGCGCTGGCAGGTCGCGGAGGCGCTCCATGACTCCGAGGTTATGCGCCGTCACCAGAACTCGCCGCAGGGTCGGGACTCCGCGGCCAGTTGCCAGGGCCACGGCGTGAGGTCGCCTGGCTCCGGAGAGCACACCCAGCACGTCGAGACCATCCGGCAGCACGGGCCTGGGTGGCACGCGGTTGGGGAAGTCCGGGGCGTTGAGGTTCACCCCCAGGTACTGCAGGTACTCCTCCAGGTCGCGGAGCTTCCGGTAGACGCCGCGGTAGCGCTTGATCTTCTCCTTGTCCAGGTTCTCCAGCTTGCCGGCAATCGCCTCGAAGGAGTCCGAGAGCGAGATGACCTGCATGACCGGCTTGCCGTCCGGACCCGGCCAGTCCTTGACCCGGAAGTCGGCGTAGATGAGCAGCAGGGTCTCGATGGGAAGACGCACCAGCTCGAGGTCCCAGCAGGAGTGGTTGGTGGCGATGTGTCCGAGGCCGGAAAGACCGCGGTCCTGGTACCAGGTGTGGGTGTAGTAGTAGTGGAGCCGCGGGATGCGGCGCACCTCATCCCCCACGCACCCGAACTTGCCGATGTCGTGCCCGATGGCGCCGCCGTGCAGGAGCGGCAGGTCGACGGGGATCTTGCCCACAAGCTGACGGCCGATCCAGAGCGACAAGCCCGTTACCCCCAGCACATGGTCCAGGATCGAGAGCCCCAGCCACTCCTGGGCCATGGTCAGGATGGGCAGGACGCCTTCCCGCCCCAGGTGGCCAAGCAGCCGGCGGTACTCCTCGCCGGAAGGCCAGCAGTCGATCTCCTCGTCGCGCAGTGATCGGAACGGCATCCGCTGGCCGATGCCGAGGCCGCCCCGCGCCGCCTGCTCCTCCACAACGGCGTTCGCGAGCGGGATGAAGTGGTCGGCGACCTTGCAGACCTCGTCCGAGGGCGTCGGGAAAGACTGCGGAAACAGCCTCCGGCACACCTCCGGGTAGAGCGCCTTGCGCCACGCGGCGAGCTGCTCCGCCTCCGCATCCAGGCCCGAGACATCGAGCGCGAGACGCAGGCCGGTGTCGAGCTGCCATGGCGCAAGACGGTCCTCCCAGCCCCCGAGACGGGCCGTGCGCCATCCGCGCTCGCTGAGCAGTCGGGAGAGCGAGTTGCCGGAGGAGCCGGCCTCAGCCTGCATGCTGCGAGATTATACCCGCCCACCTGGCCAGTTCGGGATCGAGGGCATCCACCCCTCGAGTCGGGACAGCCGAGATCCAGGACCTACTGGAGCAGGTGGTTCCGGGGAAAGCGGGAGTCAGGGGTCGAGGTCACGCTCCGATGGGAAGGCATGGGGCGGGCAGCGGCGGTGTAAAGTACGAGCGATGGCGAAGACCGTCTTGACGCTGATGGCGCACCCGGACGATGCGGAAACGATGGCTGGCGGCACGCTGCTGAAGTGGGCTCGAGAAGGACACCGGATCGTGCTCGGGCTCATCACTGGCGGCGACAAGGGCACGGCTGATCCGCTCGACACGCCGCGTGCGGTGATCGAGCGTCGAGCCGCCGAGCAGGCGAGGGCCGCCGCCCGCCTGAATGCCGAGGTGGTCCGCCTGGGGTACGAGGACGGGATGCTCCAGCCCACGCTGGAGCTGCGGCGGGATCTGGTCCGCGTCATGCGGCAGGTCCGGCCCCACATCGTCGTTTCGAGCGATCCCACCATGTGGTTCAGGCACGGGCTGTACATCAACCATCCGGACCACCGCGTCGCAGGCCAGGCGGTGGTGGAGGCGATCTATCCCGCGGTCAAGAAGTTCAGCATCTTCCCCGAGCTGTTGGCCGACGGGCTCGAGCCGCACGTGGTGGACGAGATCTGGCTCGGCCCGACCGACGAGCCGAACGTCTTCATCGACATCTCAGACGTCCTGGACGAGAAGATCGCCCTCATCTGCGAGCACACCTCGCAGTTCGAGCCGGCCAACACCCGCGAGGCCTTCACCCGCATCGCCGCTGCCGCCGGCCAGCCCCGCGGACTGGCTGCCGCCGAGGCCTTCCGCACGCTGCGCCTGGCGCGGAGCACCGTGCAGGCCCTCGCCACCTCCGCGGCGCCCGGGAATCCGGCCTAGTCTCCATCGGTCCCCTGCTTGCCGTCCCCTGTCCCTTCTCGTTCCCAGTCGGGCGCTTGCAGGCGGCGCGGCGAGACGTCTAGCTGAGGAAGGATCGGCAGGGATTCGGCACCGCTCGCGGCGCCCAGCTCGGGGAACCGGCGTGCCGCCACGAGGACCCGCGACTCCAGGGAGCCCATCGCCTGGTTGTAGTGCTCAGTGGCGCGCCCGAGACTGCGCCCCAGCTTCTCGAAGTGATCGGCCAGCACGCAAAGGCGGGCGTACAGCTCCTGCCCGAGCGCGGAGACCTGGCGGGCGCTGGCGGCAACCGTCTCCTGGCGCCAGCCGTACGCGACGGCGCGCAGCAACGCCACCAGGGTGAGCGGAGAGGCCGGCAGCACCCGCTGGACAACCCCTTCCTCCATCAACCCGGAGTCGTGCTCGAGGGCTCCGCTGAAGAAGGTCTCCCCCGGCAGGAACATGACCACGAACTCGGGCGAGTCGGGGAACTGCTCCCAGTACGCCTTGGCCGAGAGCTTGCTCATGTGCTCCCGGACCAGCCGGGCGTGGTCCTTGAGGTGGCGACGCCGATCGTCCTCGTTCTCGGCCTCGAAGGCGTCGAGGTAGGCCTTGAGGGGCGCCTTGGCGTCCACCACGACGACCTTGCCACCGGGAAGACGTACGACCAGGTCGGGCCGCAGCTTGCCCTCGCCGGCAGTGACCGTCTCCTGCTCCACGAAGTCACAGTACGGCAGCATCCCGGCAATCTCGACGACGCGCCGGAGCTGGATCTCCCCCCACCGGCCGCGTACCGTCGGAGCGCGCAGCGCCTTCACCAGGCTTGCCGTCTCGTGCTGCAGCCTGCCCTGTCCTTCGGTCAGTGCGCGCACCTGCTCGCCAAGGGCGCCGTAGGCATGTTGCCGGGCGTTCTCCATCGCCTGGATCTGCTCGTCCACCTTGCCCAGCGACTCGCGGATCGGCGTCACCAGTGCCTCGATGGCCTACTGTCGGCTCTCGAGGTCACCCCTGGCCTCGGCCTGGAAGGTACCCAGGGCCGTCCGCGCCAGGGCCAGGAACTGCTGGTTGTTCGCCTGGAGCGCGTCGGCGGAGAGCGCCTTGAAGGCGTCGGCAAGACGCGCGCGCGCCTCGTCCAGGAGGACCCGCTGCTCCGCCACCGCCTTGCGCTCCTCCTCGCCCCGCGCCTGCAGCTCCGCGAGGGCCGTCTGCACGCGGGCCACCTCGCCGTGCGCCGCTTCCAGCCGCGCCTGCCGCTCGTCGAGCTCCCGCTCCAGGTCCCCTACCCGGGCCGCAGTGGATTCCGCCTTCGCCCTCCGCTCGGCTTCCGTCGCCAGTCGCTCAGTCAGGCCCTGTCGCTCGGCCTCGGCCGACTCGATCCCAGTCCTCATGCCCGCGATCTCGCGGTCCCGTGCCGCCAGGCGCTCCTCGAGCACGGCGATCGCGGCCGCGGCCTTCACCTGCTCCTCGGCGCGAGTTCGCGTCGCCAGAGGGCGCATCGCCAGCCAGGCGATCAGCGCGCCGACGGCCACGCACGCGAGGGAAAGACCCACGATCAGCTCAGGTGCCATGCTCCTCCCCGCCGACTTCGGTGCCGCGCCTCATGGTGCCTGGATTGTACGCCGGCCGATGGTGGTAATCTCCCGCTCCCGCCGCCTACAGGGCCGGCGGAGGGGAGTGTGAACGTGGAGCTGCGAGGTACCCAGAGGAAGTTCCTGCGGGGGCTGGCGCACGAGCTGCGCCCGGCCGTGCATGTTG
>DAONEV010000066.1:0-14516 GCA_035403265.1 Thermoanaerobaculaceae bacterium
CATCCACCCGGCCTCCACCACCCACCAACAGCTTTCGGAGGAGGAGCTGGTCGCGTCGGGGGTTGGCGCCGACCTCATCCGTGTCTCGGTGGGAATCGAGCACATCGACGACATCGTGGCCGACTTTGCCCAGGCGCTCGATCGCGCCGGGAGGGCGTCATGAGATACGCCGCCCATCACTCGCACGAGACCCGCCACCTCGCCCTTGGCGAACGGTTCGAGCTGGAGTGCGGCGAGACCCTGCCGGCTGTCCAGGTCGCATTCCGCACCTGGGGCCGACTCGACCCGGGCGGCGACAACGGGGTGCTGATCTGTCACGCCCTCACCGGCTCGGCCGACGCCGATCGCTGGTGGCAACCGCTGGTCGGTCCCGGCCGCGCTCTCGACACCGACCGCGACTTCATCGTCTGCAGCAACGTCCTTGGCTCGTGCTACGGCACCACCGGACCGGCCAGCAAGCGTTCCGGCTCCCGTCGCTACTGGGGACCGGACTTCCCGCCGGTGACGGTGCGCGACATGGTGCGGCTTCAGGCCCGCTTGCTGGACGCCCTCGGTGTGCGCCGGCTGCGCCTCGCGATCGGCGGCTCGCTTGGCGGCATGCAGGTGCTGGAGTGGGCCGCGACCTTCCCCGACCGCGTCGACGCCATCGTGCCGATCGCCGCCCCCGGGCGCCACTCGGCCTGGGCCATCGGGCTTTCCGAGGCGCAGCGGGCGGCGATCGAGGCAGATCCCCTCTGGGAAGCCGGCCGGTACCGCCAGACCGCACATCCCGCGGCTGGGCTGGCGGCCGCCCGCATGGTGGCCATGTGCACGTATCGGAGCTGGGAGAGCTTTGGCCTCCGCTTTGGCCGTGCGCTGGAGGGCGGCCAGTTCGCGGTGGCCGGCTTCCTCCGCCACCACGGCGACTCGCTGGTGGACCGCTTCGACGCCAACTGCTACGTCGCCCTCACTCGCGCCATGGACAGCCACGACCTGGCGCGAGGCCGCGGCGACTTCCGAGAGGTGCTTCGCCAGCTCCGAACGCCCGCGCTCGTGGTGGCCATCGACTCGGATGCCCTCTACCCGCCCGAGGAGCAGTGGGAGCTGGCCGAGCTGATGCCCAGCGCGCGGCTCGCGTGGTTGCACTCCCCCCACGGTCACGACGCGTTCCTCATCGAGACAGACACCCTCTCCGCCCTGGTCCGCGGCTTCCGGGACGACCTGGAACAGGGTGAAAAGCCGACGGTCAGACGCCGACGTCCCAAGCTCGAAGGCTCAGTCGCCCACCCGGCCGACAGCCCTGATCTTCGGCCTTCGACCTTCGACGTTCGACAGGACGGAGGGCTGGTTCGATGCGCATCCTGAAGTTCGGCGGCACCTCGGTGGCAGGGCCGGCGCGGCTGCGAGGTGCGGCGCGCATCGTCGCGGGCGCGCTACGTCGGGACGCCGTCCTCGTGGTTGTCTCGGCGCAGGCCGGGGTCACCGACGCGCTGGCTGCGGCGACGGACCGGGGCCGGCGTGCGGGCCTGATCGAGGAGCTCACGCGGCGTCACCTGGGCGGTCTCGATGCCGTCGGCGGTCCTGGAGCCTCCCATGCGGCGCGCGAGGTGCACAACCTCCTCGCCAACCTGCGGTCACTCCTCGACAACGAGCCCGAGACGGACGGTCGGCCGGGCTGGCGCGACGCGGTGTTGGCCACCGGCGAGCGGCTCTCGGTCCATCTCATGACCGCGGCGCTCACGGCGGCCGGCCTGCGCGCCGGGGCGGTGGACGCCGGGTCGCTGATCGCCACCGATTCCGGATTCGGAGAGGCCAGCGTGGACGCGAAGGCAACCCGGGAGCGCGTCCGGAGCTGGCTGAGCACGTTTCCGGAAGGGACCGTGCCCGTCACCGCCGGGTTCATCGGCGCCGATGCCGAGGGCCGGACCACGACGCTTGGAAGGGGAGGCTCCAATTATTCGGCGGCTGTAGTGGGGGCGGCGCTCGGAGCCGAAGGCATCGAGATCTGGACCGACGTGGAGGGCGTGCTCTCGGCGCCGCCGCGAATCGTGCCGGAGGCGGTGCCGGTGCCGGCGCTCTCCTTCGGGGTTGCCCGGGAGGTGGCGCTGCTCGGGGGCAAGGTCCTGCACCCCAGGACCATGGAGCCTGCCGAGGCGGCCCGGATCCCGATCGCAGTGCGCAGCTCCCTCGCCCCGGGCCGGCCCGGCACGCTGGTGGGCCCGGCGAGCCGGAGGACCGCCGCCGCCCGGGTCGTGACAGGGCTCGAAGGCGTCGCCATGGTCACCGCCGCAGCACCTGCAGGCCCGCAGCCGGGTGCCAGCCTGGCGGCATGCCTGCAGGAGGCCGGGATCACCGTCCTGGGGTTCGGTCAGACCGGGTCTTGCCATGTGCGCATCGCGGTCCCGGAAGGAGAGGCCGAGCGATCCCGCGAGCTGGTTGCCGCCCGGCTCGGCCGGGGGCCAGTCGAGTCCAGAGGCGACCAGTGTGTGGTGGCCCTGGTCGGCGACGGCATCGGTACCGACGGCGAGGCGACGTTCGCCAGACTCCTCGATCGCCTGCACCTGCCCGCGCTCGCGGTGCTGCGCCGGCCTTCTCCCGACTCGGTGGTCGCCGTCCTGCGCGGCCACTTCCTGCGCCGGGCGATCACCACGCTTCACGAGACACTGGTGCTGGGCGGCCCCGCAGGCGGGATGAAGGCCTTCACCCACCGCTGGGACGTCGCCACACCGATCTGGCAAGGAGGTCGGCCATGAGACGCCTGCGCGTCGGAATCCTCGGGGCCACCGGCACGGTGGGCCAGAAGCTCGTGCGGCGGCTGCAGGGCCACCCATGGTTCGATCTGACCAGGCTGATGGCCTCCGAGCGCTCGGCCGGGCGGCCGTACGGCGAGGCCGTGCACTGGCTGGAGCCCGAGCCCCTGCCGCCACACGTCGCGGCCATGCCGGTCGAGCCGGCCGAGCCTGGCGGCTGCGAGCTGGTGCTCTCGGCGCTCGACGCGGCGGCGGCGCGGGAGCTGGAGCCCCGCTTCGCCGCCGTCGGATGCGCCGTCGTCTCCAACGCCTCGGCGTTCCGCATGGACGCCGACATCCCTCTCGTCGTGCCGGAGGTCAACCCCGATCATGTCGAGCTGATCGGCCGCCAGCCCTGGCGCGGCTGCATTGTCACCAACCCGAACTGCGTCGTGGCCGGGCTCGTGCTGGTCCTCAAGCCGCTCCTGGACGCCTTCGGCCTCGAGGCCCTCGCGCTCACGACCCTCCAGGCGGTCTCAGGAGCGGGCTACCCCGGCGTCCCGGCCCTGGACATCCTGGGCAATGTCATTCCCGCTATCGCTGGCGAGGAGGAGAAGCTGCAGCAGGAGCCGGGCAAGATCCTCGGCCGTCTTGACGGCGATCACGTCGAGCCGGCGCCGCTGGAGGTCAGCGCCCAGGCCACCCGGGTGCCAGTGCTCGAGGGGCACCTGCTCTCGATGTCCATTCGCCTCGGTCGGCGTGCCGGCCCGGACGAGGCGAAAGCGGCGCTGCGTGGGTTCGCACCACCCGATCCGGTTCGCCGACTCCCGTCGGCCCCGGACCGGCCGCTCCTGGTCCTGGACGATCCCTTCGCCCCGCAGCCCCGGTTGCACGCCGGCGCTGGCGGCGGGATGACCGTCACCGTCGGGCGCATTCGCTCATGCCCGGTGCTCGGTCTGCGCCTCGTTGCTCTCGTTCACAACACCATCAGGGGCGCGGCCGGCGCAGCGCTGCTCAACGCCGAGCTGCTGGTCCGCCAGGGAATGGTGTGAGGGACCACGCCGGGATCTCACGAGTCAATCCGGGGCGGTCGCGGCCCTCACGGCGGACGCGACCGCCCTCGCGGCGCGTGCTACCTTGAAAGGGTCGGCAGCGGTTGGGTCGGAGGCGCGAGGAGAACGGGAACGATGACACGCGCCCAGCGCTGGTGGCTCCTGGTGGCCGTGCTGGCAGTTGCGGGGCTGATCGTCTCGCGACACGCCGGCCACCGGGTCCCCGAGACCGGAGCGGCGCACCGGACCGCGACCCTGTCCCCAGTCCGCCCGCACCCCTCGCCGACACCCTCTCCTACACCCTCGCCCACGCCACTCCCTCCCACCCCGGTGACCGGCTCATGGTCGATCACCCTCCCCATCGAGCCCGAGCCCACCGCCACCTGGCCACCACCCCCACCGCCTCCCAGTGCCACGCCGACCGCCGGGTTGACCCGATGCGTGACGCTGGAGTGGAGCGCCTCCCAGGCCTTCGACCCGATACTCCACGTGCTCGTGGAAGTGGAGATGCGCAACGACTGCGGGCGCGACCTGGAGCCGTTGGCGGTCTGGGTGCGGGTACAGGGGTGGCGACAGGGCGGGCTCGTCCAGGAGGTGATGGGACATCCGTTCTTCCGCCTCGATGCCGGGGGCCGCCAGCACTTTGGAGTCGGACTGCCCGGGTCCCTCGATTGGTTCGATGACATCCGCGTCGAGGTCGAGGAGCCGGCCTCGCCCTGAGCCCCAGCTCCGACGACCCCGCCGAACACTCCCCGGCGTGGCTGTTCGTTCCCCAACGTCCCCGACGACGCAGAGACCGAGGCGTCCTCCTATACTGCCGGGTGTGGACCTGACCGTCGCCGCCGGGCTGTCTCTGTATGCCGTCGCGCTCGTGGGGCTGGCCTGGCGCTCCAGGACCCGCGAGCAGCTCGAGTACCTGGCGGCGGGGCGGCGGTTGACGCTGCTGCCGTTCGTCGCGACCCTCGTCAGCACCTGGTACGGCGGCGTCCTCGGCGTCGGCGAGTACTCCTTCCGCTTCGGGATCTCCAACTGGCTGGCGTTCGGCGTGCCGTACTACCTCGCGGCTGGGCTGTTCGCCTTCGGCTTCGCGAGCCGTACCCGACGCAGCGCGGCGCTCTCGATCCCCGAGCAGCTCCGCACCGCCTATGGACCTCTGGCGGCGCGGGTGGGCGCCGGACTGGTCCTGCTCCTGGCCGTCCCCGCCGCATATGCCCTCATGCTCGGGGACCTCATCCGGATCTACCTCGCGATACCACTCGGCTGGGCCATCGCCTGGGGGCTGCTGTTCACGATGGCGTGCGCGGCCACGGGCGGCTTCCGGACCGTGGTCTCGTCCAACGCTCTCGAGTTCACCCTGATGTTCCTCGCATTCCTGGTCCTGCTTCCGGTGGCGCTGGTGCGAATCGGCGGTTTCGGACCGCTCTGGCAGGCGCTGCCGGAGTCCCATCGGCTGTGGGACGGAGGGCTGGGCGCACAGGCGATCCTGGTCTGGTACTTCATCGCCCTGCAGACCCTGGTGGAGCCGACGTTCTACCAGCGCTGCTATGCCGCCGACACGCCGGCCACAGCCCGCCGGGGCGTGCTCGTCTCGGTCCTCTTCTGGGTCCTGTTCGACTTCCTGACCACGTTCTCCGGGATGGCGGCCCACGTCCTGCTCCCGGCGGGGACCGACCCCGTCCTCGCCTACCCCGCCCTGGGTCGGCTGGTGCTGCCGCCCCTGGCCAATGCGCTCTTCGCCGTCGGGCTCTTTGCCACCGTGATGTCGACGCTCCACTCGTACCTGTTCCTGGCGGCGGCGACGATTGGCCACGACCTGGCGCCGGAGCTGGCGCGCAAGGTGGACGAGCGCCGGTGGATCATGGCGGGCCTCGTCGTGGCGGGAGCGGCAGCGGCCGCCCTGGCCCTCGCCCTGCGCTCCGTGGTCGCCATCTGGCACGACGTCGGGAGCATCGTCACCGCGGCGCTGTTGCTTCCGGTGGCCACCTCCCATGCACCCCAACGCTGGCGCTTCGGCCCCCGGGGCGCCGTCTCGGCCCTGCTGCTCGCCGCGCTCACGGCGTTGGTCTGGATCGCCCTTCGTCGCCCGGAAGGAAGCTACCTCCTCGGCCTGGAGCCGATCTTCCCGGCCCTGGCGGTGTCCGGGCTGTGCTGGGCGATCTCCCGGACTCGCTTTACTTGACCCTGGCGAGCGCCTCCCGAACCGCGGCCAGCAGCGCCTCCGACGAGATCGGCCCGCCCACGGCGCCGCGCATCCAGGCGTCCGGCGTGACCAGGCCCTGGCGCGCCATGCGCTCGAACTCGGCGCCGAACGTCGACCCCTGCAGCTTCGCCCCGATCTGGAACGAGATGATGTGGCCGATGGCATAGTCGGGCAAGTACAGCGGGTTGGTCACGGTGTGCGAGTAGATGGCCAGGATCTCCTGGTCCCTCAGGCCGAAGACCGGAGCGTAGTACTCGTTCCACACCTCGCGGGCGGCCTGCAGCGTCGCCTCGCGGAGCTGCGCTGGGGTCGCCTCCGGGTGCGCGTACATCCACCGCCACGCCCGCATGTCCACCAGCGACACACCTGAGATCTCGTAGACCTCCCAGAGGTCGTTGAGGGTTTCGGCGGTCCGATCCTCGTCTCCGGGCTTCACCAGCCCCAGCAGCTCCAGATCGCGGCGCTGGAAGGAGAAGGCGAACGACTCCGTGAACGCGGTATTGGGCACGCCGTTGAGGAACCAGTGGTCGATGCCGTTCAGGGAGAACACCTGCTCCACGTTGTGACCCAGCTCGTGGACAGCGATGTTGTACCCCTTGTAGTTCATGCCACCCTTGCCGACGCGCGTGCGCAGGTGGGCCTTGTCCTCCCGCCGCACGGCTCCCATGGCATGCCCGGCCCCCCGCGAGGGGTCGACGACGATGTGGTCCGCCAGCCACCGGGCCTTCTCCGGCGCGAAGCCGAGGGTGGTGAGGATGCGTGGCAGGTCGGCCTGGAACGCCTGGGCCGTGGGGTAGCGCTCGGCGACGATGCGATCGAGCTCGGCCTCGGAAAACCTCGAGCGTCCCTTCAGACCGTTGTACCAGATGTCGAACGCCTCCAGCGGCCGTCCGAGCCGTCGCGACACCACCTCGCCAACCTGCCTGACCTCGGGAGCCGACAGCACCGAGACCAGAAGCTTCTCAACCTCCGGCTCCGGCATCTGCCGCCCCTGCTCGAACGACCGGGCGATGAACGTCGGCGCAGTCGGCACGTACCGGTCCACGGCCCGCTCGGCGCGGAAGAAGGCGAGGATCTGGGCGAAGCGGGCGTCGGGCTCGCGCTCGCTCCCGGTGGCCCACGCCGCGGCTCCCTCCGGGCTGACCTGATTGGTGTCGGGACGCCACAGCAGCGAGGGATTGCCGATCACGGCCGCCGGTATCTCCTGCCGGACGATCCGACCCATGACCGCGGCGATCAGACGTTGCCGGTCGAGGCCGCCAGGCTGGCCGTACTGGGACTTCAGCTCGTCGCGCAACCCCCAGTGGGTGATCAGCCGCAGATCGGCCGGAAACGGGCGGTGGCCGTCGGGCGCCACCAGGTTGCCCATGAAGATGTTGTAGTCGGCGATGTACTGGTCAGCGGCCGTCGAGGCGCGCGTCACCTCCTGGGCCACGGTGGCCGGAATGCGATCGGCAAAGGCGTCCATCATCCGCGAGCGCGCCCAGGTGGCACGGTCCCACGACGGGCCTACCTTGAGGTTCTCAGCCAGGGTCCGCACCGGGAAGTTGAGGAGGGCCAGGAACGCCACCTTGCTCTTGAACAGGTCGTCCCCCACGTGCGACCCGAGGTCGAGGTTGGCGAACAGCTCGTCGACCTCGGGGACCTGGCCGGTGTCGAGGTCCAGCGGTGTGGTGACCTCGCGGCGCACCTCGTGCAGGTGGCCCGCGACCTGCTCCAGCACGGCCTCGATGCGTGCCGCCATGCGATCGAGCCCGTCCTGGTCCGTCGTGAACGACTCGAGACAGAACATCTTGAAGGCGGCACCGTCGCCATCCTCGGGCCACCAGCGTTGGGCCACCTGGGTCACCCCCTGCCGGATCCGGGCGGCATGCTCGGCGCCGTGCCTGGATGCCAGGCCCTGGATGGTCGACTCCACGACCTGGGGCGACATTGGGGCCGGGGTCGCCGCCATGACGGACAGCGGCACCAGCAACGAGACACAAGCCAGCAGGAAGAGCGCTCGCAGCATGAGACCTCCAGAGGCGTCAGTATACGCACCGCGATGCCGGGTCGCGGCGCCCGAGCCAGGCATCCACCGCGTCGCCCACGGTACTGGCAGGAAGGGATGCCGCCAGGCTGGAAACGAGGCGGCGAAGCCCCTCAATCCAGCCTGGCCCGGTCCTCCAGGCCAGCGGATGAGGGGCCAGTTGCGCTTTCAGGTCAGCCCCTTCCCAGGGGTGGAAGTACAGGTGGATCCAGGGCGTCCCAGCTCCGCTCAGACGCGCCATGGAGGCGGTGGTGCGGGCGCCCAGAAACCGCAGGACATACCAGGCCACGGGCATGCGCAGGATCGGCAGGACGGAGAGCGGCACACGCACGATCCCCTCTTCCCGCCACGGCCCACGCGGCTGGGACGCCGCACGGATGCTCCTCCCCACCCACGTCGGATGAGGCGAGGCGTCGTAGGTGAACCCGGCCTCCGCCAGAACCGCCGGCAGACAGCGGGCCAGGCGCGGCGAGCGCACTCCCCGGATCGGCGAGCCGGTGGCGTCCTCCAGGAGATTCCGTGACGCGGCCAGACGTTCGCACGCCACGCCAGAGGCCAGCCGACGGTAGTCGTCGCGGTGGTCCATGCCGTGCGAGCCAACCTCGTGTCCCTCGCTGACCAGCCTCCGCAGCAGCTCGGGACGCTCCCGTGCAAAGCTGCCGGTGCAGAAGAACGTTGCCGGCAGGGACAGCTTCTCGATCATGGGAAGGATCACCGCCAGCCCACTCGCGGACGGGGAAGTTGGATCCCAATCGACGAAGCCGGCACGTGGCCGACCCCAGTCCAGCTCTTCGACATCAAACGTGACGAGGAGCCGTTTCACGAGCTCAAACCTCTCCACCACCGGGAGGTCGTCCGAGGCGCGTATGGCAGACCCAGGCCGCAGCGCAGCGACGCCAGACGACTGGCGGCTCGAATCCGGCGGCGGCAAGCGCCCGGGCCACGGCGCGGCGCGACCTCACGAAGATCCGCACGCCATTCAACCGGTGGAAGACCCAGAGCGCGCCCCCGAGCCAGTTGCGGCGCGGGATGAGCAGGACCAGCTCGCCCCCCGGCCGCAGGCTCGCCGCCATTTCCGCCGTCGCCAGGTCGAGGCAAGGCACGAACTCCGAAGAACCGATGCACGCGATCGCCTCGAGACGAGGCCGGAACGGCAGATCCTGCATGTCCGCTGCGACCGCGGGGATACCTCGACGGTGGGCCATCGAGGCCATCGCCAGGGTCAGATCGACCGCCACCACCCACCCGCCACGTGCCGTCAGCCGACGCGCGACCGCCCCGTCGCCACAACCGACGTCGAGGATGCTCTGGCCCGCTCCAGCCTGCAACAGCTCCAGGACCGCGGCCTGCTCGCGTTGCCGGAGCAGGCCGGCGAGGCCCCGGTCCCGCCTCGCCGAGTAGCCGGCGGCGGCGCGCTCGTAGTGCACCGTGACCGCGCGGGCCCCGGGACTGTTCACCTTGCGTGCTCGTCGATGCGCAGGATCGCGGCGGCCGCAGCGACCCGCACCGCGGCGTCCGGGCTGGAAAGCAGCTCGGCCAGCCCGGGGACGAGCGCCCGATTTGGCACCTGGCCAACCAGGCCCAGGAGTCGAGCCGCTTCGGCAGGACTGGTCCCCTTCGCACGGCCCAGGAGCTCGAACCCAACCTCGAGGTCTCCGCTTTCCGCGAGCCCGAGGACCGCCGCCAACTGCACGACAGGATGGGGATCGCCCAGCGCACGTCGCAACGCCGGCCTCTCGTCCTGTCCGCCCACCGCCCCCAGAGCCTCCGCGGCCAGCGCCCTCACGTCCGGGTCCGCGTCCTGCTCGAGAACCCTCGTCAGCGGAGCGAGGAGCTCGTGGTCCTTCAGGGTCCCCAACGCACGCACCGCCCGCACGCGCACGCTCCGGAAAGGCGAGGTCAGCGCCGCGACGAACAGGTCGCGGTTGCGGCCGACGCTGACGTGTCCGAGCAGCTCCAGCGCCAGGGTGCGCTCGACCCGATCCGGGGAAGCAGCCGCCCGCCGACCGGCCTCCTCCAGACCCGGCGAGGAGAGCCCGGCCGCCAGCTCCACGGCCTGCAGCATCACCGCCTCCTCTTGCGCGTTCATCGCCTCCGCGAGCAGCGTGGTCGCTTTCCCGACAGCCGTCTCCTCGGCAACCGCTCCTGGCGCCCCTGCCATCACCACCAGGCAGCCCGACAGAAACGTTCGAACCCACGGGCTCATCGCCGTTCTCCTTCCTGGTCCCGGGTTGCCCACGAGCGATAGATCGTGAGGAGCCTCACATGGCGCTTCGCGACCAGCTCACGCTCGAGCTGCGGGAATCGCTCGGTAAGTGGAAGCCCGATCCAACGGTAGTCTGGCGCGACCAGGAACGCCGTCGGCTCGAGCAGCCGCTCCGGCAGGTCGGCCTCGGTGAGGCCGAATACGTGGCGGCGTCCCTCACGGAACAGCTCGAAGGCCGGCGAGTCTGCCAGCAGGAAAGGTCCGGTGAAGAAGTAGATCGTGCGGGCCTCTCGCAGCTCCTCCAGCGCTTCGATCACCACCCACTCGTTGACCGAGGTCTCGACTCTGCGGCAGAACTCAATGTAGATTCTGGTGTTGATGACCAGAGCCAGAGCGGTCGCAGCCATCACCAGCACCGCTGCCGAGGACCGGATCACAGGCCCCAGGCGGCGCGCCTTCTCCCAGACCAACCCGACCATCGCCGCCGCCAGCACGATCGGCACCGGGAGCACGGCCAGCAACCTCGGGAAGCTCGGCGGATTGATGGCCATGACGCTGCCGAAGACCAGGCCGAGGCCGAGCCATCCCAGCAGGAACAGGTACCTCGGGTCCGGAAAGCGCGCCACGCCGAAGGCGATCCCGGCCAGCGCGAGGACCAGGATCACCGGGCTGATCATGGGCTTGCCGATCGCGTAGTGGCTGCTGCTGTCGCCGATCGTCACAAACCCCTCCAGGGTCCGGCGGACCTGGTATCCAAGGATTTTCAGGGGATCGGAGCTTCCCACCTGGCTCGAAACATGGTCACGCATCGCCTCCGAGAACGGGTTGACCGTCGCCACCCGGTCGAGCTTGAGCGCTCCGGGCAGGCGAACGTAGCTCCCGAGCAGAGGCGCCAGGGTCAGGACGAGCGCCACCAGGAAATACGCTGGCAGACGCCAGTCCCGCGGGCGCGCCTGCTGCCACACCAGGACGGCCGCAGCGATGACACCGAGCCCAAAGAACAAGCGCCCGGCCGTGTAGGTGTAGAGGCCCAGGCCCAGGCTGACTGCCGCCATCGCCAGCCAGAAGCCGCTGCGGCGGCGCCATCCGCCGAACAGCGTCGCGAACCCGACAACCCCCAGGAACAACGAGTGGATGTTCCAGATCCCGTCCCGTGAAAAGTGAACTGCGACGTGGTTGCCGGCCAGCAACAGGGACGCCGCTACCGCCGCAGCCCGGCCAAACCACCCGCGCACCATGAGGTAAAGTGCCGGCACCAGCAGGATCCCCGGAATCGCCGAGGTGAGCCGCAGCGCCACGATGTTGGTGCCGAGGAGCTCCAGGCTGAGCGTGTAGGGCAGCAAGCCCAGCCTCGGGAAGTTGTACCAGCTTGTCGCCAACGCGAACGGATCCGTGCTCAACCCCTCCAGCATCCTGCGCCCCACCAGGGCGCACGAGGCCGTGTCGTGGTGGATGAGCGTCGGGATCTTGGCAAGTGCCACCAGCCGAAGAGCCGCGGCCAACAGCGTGATCGCCGCCACCACTCCGGCCTCGCGCCAGTCCGCGAACCACCGCGCCGGAGGGACACCGCGGGCACGATCCGACACGAATCCGTGGCCGGCCCACAGCGCCAGCGCCGCCAACCAGACAGCGAGCGGAAGCAGCAGGGGCGCATGTAGGGCTCGCGCCGCTTCCACGCCACCCAGCATCAGCAGCAGCAGGGCGAGCAGGCGCCACGGAGGCGCCCAGGCCACCGTCCCACTCTCGATCGCCGCGCCAGCGCTGCGCGCTCCAGCGGCAATGGCGCCCCCGTGCCCGACCCGCATCCGCACCATCGCCAGGTCGCGCAGCATTCCGACCGTGTCAGCCAGGAACCTCATCGTCGTGGGCTCCCGGTCGTACCGGAAGGTGACCGGCACCTCGACGATCTCGAGGCCGGCCTGGCGCGCTTTTGCCAGCACCGCGAGGTCGAAGCCGAACCCTTCGGGCAGCCATCCCGAGAAGAGCACCACCGCAGCCCTGGCCGTGAATCCCTTCAAGCCCGCCTGGGTGTCGGAAATGCCGGGCAACAGGAGGATACGCACCAGCCAGTTGAAGAAACGGCCCGAGAGATGGCGGGTGTACAGGTACCGGAAGAACGACGGACGCAGGACGTAGCGCGACTCGGGGTGGACCCGGGAGGCGATGGCGACATCGGCGCCGCCCAGCAACCTCTCCAGGATCACGCCGATCTCCGCGGGAGGATATGCCATGTCGGCATCCATGAAGAGCCGGAAGCGTCCGCGCGCCCCCAGCATCCCGGTGCGCACGGCGGCTCCCTTGCCAAGGTTGTGGTCGTGCCGGAGCAACACCACCGGCACTGCCGCCTCCACCCTGGCCCGCTCCACCAGTCGCACCGTCTCGTCGGTGCTGCCATCATCCACGACGACGATTTCACAGACATGACCAGAGGCGTGCAGATAGGTGGCCAGATCACTGATGGTCTGGGCGATGGAACCCGCCCCGTTGGCAACCGGCACCACGATGCTGAGCACCGGATCGTCACCAGTGCTGCGTGCAATCTCCATCTCGTGACCGCTCATCCCAGCGTCCATCCCTGGTCACCGCCACCCCGCCTGGGACCCTAGCATATCCGGAAGAGGCAGTGTCAGGTGCCCCGCGCTCCGGACCCACGCCGGGCCGCACGCCTCCTTTCGCCGACCGAGGTGCGCCACTGTGGCCGCGCCCCAACCGACGGAAAGGAAGGCAGGCCTGGCACGGGTGTTGCTCCTGCGTCTCTGCGTGACCGGCACCAAAGGAGGGTTCGAGGATGGCAGGCAGGCCCCGAGTCGGGACGACATGGTTGACAGTGCTCGTGGCGACGGCGAGCGCGGTGGTTGGGTTGGCGGTGCACGTCGAGGCTGAGGAGAAGCCGAAGCCCGTCGTGGTGGCACCGGTGACCGAGATGGTGCTCATTCCCGCCGGTGAGTTCACGATGGGAACCGAGGGCAGCGGCGACAGCTCTCCGGCCCACCGCGTGCGCCTCGACGCGTACTGGATCGACATCCACGAGGTCACCAACACCCAGTACTTCCGCTTCTGCCAGGAAACCGGACACCAGTTCCCGTTCTTCTGGGGCATGCGGGAGTTTCGGTCCTCCCTCGACTTTCCCGACCACCCGGTGGTTGGCGTGAGCGCCGATGACGCCATGGAGTACGCGAAGTGGGTGGGCAAGCGCCTGCCCACCGAGGCGGAGTGGGAGTACGCCGCGCGCGGCGGCCTCCAGAGCATGCCGTTTCCCTCGGGCAATGACATAGACAAGAAGGAGGCTACCTTCTCGGCGCGGACGACGACCAGGGTCGCCAGTCTGCTCTCCAACGGCTACGGGCTGTACGACATGGCGGGCAACGTGCGCGAGTGGGTGGCGGATTACTACGACCAGGACTATTTCGCCTCGAGCCCGGTGGACAACCCGAAAGGGCCAGCCAAGGGCCGTCTGCTCGTCGTGCGTGGCGGCGGCTGGGTCAACGGCAAGATGTGTGTGACGGTCCATTCGCGCGCCGCCCTCCTGGCGTCCTGGGTGGACATGGCGGTCGGCTTCCGCTGCGCAAGGGACGTGCCGAAAACGCCGGCGACCCCGGTACCGACCGGCTGATCCGGCCGCAGGCTCAAATCGCCCTGGAGCCCCTACCGCAGCTTGAGTGAGAGCCCGGCCACGAGCATCAGGAAGAAGGCGATGATCCAGAACCGGATCACCACCTTGGGCTCGGCGATGCCGCGCTCGGTTTGCGCGTGGTGGAGCGGCGCGCGCAGGAAGATCCGGCGGCCGATCCGCATCCCGACCTTTTCCTGGAGCAGGGAGGAGGCGATGTTGGCGACGAAGATGCCGCCGACGAGCGGAAACAGCATCTCCTGGCGCGTCAGCAGCGCCAGGCCAGCCAGCCCGCCGCCGACGGCGAGCGACCCGGTGTCGCCCATGAACACCTCGGCCGGGTAGGCGTTGAACCACAGGAAGCCGAAAAGCCCGCCGGCCAACGCCGCGGCGAAGACCGCCATCTCGCCGGCCCCGGGAAACATCGTGAAGAGCAGGTAGCGCGACAGCACGGCGTTGCCGAGCACGTAGGCGAAGACGCCATAGAGCAGCGCCGTCGTCACCGCCGGGCCGGTCACCAGGCCGTCGAGTCCGTCCGTGATGTTGACGGCGTTGACCACCGAGAAGAACACGAACATGGTGAACAGGGCAAAGACGAACGGCCCGGGATCGCCCAGCGAGCCCTTCACAAACGGCAAGAAGACCTGGGTCCGGACTCCCGCCGGCAGCGGCGAGGTGCTCGACACCAGCCAGAGCCCGAACGGCACGATG
>DAONEV010000067.1:0-9545 GCA_035403265.1 Thermoanaerobaculaceae bacterium
AACTCGACGCCGTTGAGCAACAGGTTGTCGTCGTGACGTGGCATCAGATGGCGTGCCGCGCCGGTGATCGCTTCGTCAATCGCCGCGTAGTTGTTCTGGGTGGCGACGATGAGGTTGAGGCTGGCGACCCGGCCCTGCTCGTCTGCCGTGTAGTCGTGGACGAGAATGCCCCGGGGCGCCTCGACGACGCCGACGTAGCGGCCCGCGCGCGGCTGCGTGGCCACCGTCACCGGACCGTCTCCGATCTGCTCTGGCAAGGTGGCCAGCCACTCGGCGCAACAGAGCATCTCCACAAGCCGCGCCTCGACGTAGTCGAGGGCCGACTGGCGGACGCGACCGCTGGCGTGGAAGCGCGCCAGCGCCTCGTTGGCTCTCGGCGTCGGCATCGAGTCGGCCAGGTTGAGGCGAGCGAGGGGCCCGACAAAGCAGTTGGCGCCGGCCGGCTCGCGCAGCTCCACCGCCTTCATGTAGGAGTCGGGCATGACCTTCTCGACCATGAGCGACGCGTAGTCCGCGGCAGCTACGCTGCGCCCCCGCTTCCCGGTCGTGTCGCCAAGCGTCAGCTCACCGCCGAGCAGGCTGAACACCCCGGCGCGAGAGAGGGCGAGCGGGGCGAACGATAGCGTCATCGCCTCTCGGAGGTCCGCCAGTGCACCCACCTTCTCCTGGACCAGGCTCGTGACCTCGTCGAGCAGGGAGAACGCCTCGCGCCCCCAGCTCGCGATCGTCGTGAGCTTTTCCCGGTCGGGTCTGGCCGCCATCCCGCCGGGGATCGCCGTGACCGGATGCACACCCCGGCCGCCGATGATCTCGACGGTCCTCTGCCCGATGCTGCGGAGCCGCAACGCCTTCTTCCCGAGCTCGGGGTCGAGGCCAAGGAGCGCGAAGATGTTGCGGGTCTCCGGCGCCGCACCCACCCCCATCAACACGTCGGGGCCCGCGAGCACGAAGGTCGCCAGGGCATGAGAGTGCAGCACGTGGCCTGCGTACATGAGGTCGCGCAGCAGCGTCGCGTCGCGCGGCGGCGTCACGCCCAGCCCGTTCTCGATGGCCTGGACGGCGGCCATGTGATGGGCAGCCGGGCATACTCCGCAGATGCGCGCCGTGATCTGCGGCATCTTGAACAGCTCGGTCCCCTGCAGCAGCTTCTCCATGCCACGGATCTCCAGCACCTGCAGGTGTCCGCGGGTGACCCCACCGGAGTCGTCGGTCTCCAGGGCGATGCGGGCGTGCCCTTCAATACGCGTGACCGGATCCACCACCTTGATCTGTGGCATCGGCTATCCCTCCCTGCTCGTTGCCGCCGGCGCGGGAACCGCGTCGCCGGCCCATTCCCGCAGCTCCACGGTCGGCTTGCGATAGACCGCCGGCGAGGCCACGGCATAGGCATAGAAGGTCTTGGCGCTTTCCTCGAAGTAACGCGTGATATCGTCGATGGGAATCCCGGTCAGCATGTTCATGCGCCTGGCAACCATGGTCCGCAGGTCCAGGTGCGGCTCGCGGATGAGGTCGGCCGAAGGCCCGGCGCAGCCTGTGCAGGCGACTCCATTGGCCGGACACGGCGCCTGGCAGCGGTTGAGAGTGACCGACCCGAGGCACACGACCCCCTGGCTCAGGAAGCACAGCTCCGCGTCGGGCGCCGAGACGGCGGCCTTCTGGAGCGTCGCTCCCGAGCTCTTGCGCATCTTCCGATTGCACTCGGTACATACCGGCCTGGTGGTCAGAGGCGGGGCCGACGCGCCCAGCAGCGCGCGCAATGCTGCGGCGATGAAGTAGGGGTGAGGGGGGCATCCGGGGAGGTAGAAGTCCACCTCCACGACCTCGTCGAGCGGGGTCACGCCCTCCTCCAGGACCGGCAGATCCGGCCCCCCGGGGACCTGCCCTGGAGCATTGGTGGGACCCGAGGCGTACACCTCGTCGATGACCGCGCCCGGCTCGTAGAGCCAGCCGAGTCCCGACGGCCCGCCGTAGGTCGCACAGCTACCAAAGGCGACGAGGGTCTTGACGCTGTCACGCATCCGCTTGGCCGCCTCGCGGTCATGATGGCTGCGAATTGCCCCCTCGACGATGCCGACGTCGGCCTTCGGGTAGCCCTTCTCGTCCATCAGCACCGGCACGCGCACGAACTCGACCTCCTCGACCAGGGTCGCGAGCTTCTCGTGCAAGTCGACGACCGCCACGTGGCAGCCGGAGCACCCCGACAACCACTCGGTGGAGACCCGCGCTCTCATGACGCCTCCTCCCAGATCATTTCCTTCAGACATGCGTTGGGCCCCGCCTGGATGATCTCCAGGTGTACGCGCGTGTTGGGCATGATCCTCTCCATGGCGCCGGCGAACACGCCGTGGGCCATGAAGCACAGCGACTGCTTCTGCTCATGGGCATAGCAGAACAGCGCATTGCGCACCATGCAGGTCCGGAAGACGAGCCGCAGCTTGCGCTTGCCGCCGTCGGACGCGACCAGCTCGGTCCGCTCTCCGGCAAACGGCTCGAACTCCCACACCAGCCCGTGCGCGGCCAGAGCCTCCCGAAGGACTTCGACCGCCTTCAGGGGATCCGTGGTCTGGGCGACGTCGCGTACCGCCTCCAGCCCAAAACGCTTCCCTGCCAGATTGCAGACCGAGTTGCAGCCCTTGCCGAGGTTCTTCTCAGCCCCGTGAGCCAGTGCGCCCACGAAGTAGGCAGCGGCGTGCAACCGTTCCAGCTCAGCATCCATCGTGCGTCCTCCATTCCTTTCCGGAGAACGGTCCGGACCGTGCCTCACCGCCGGTGTTGCCGGGCGGAGGCGAACAAGGCGCGAGACTCATGGCCATCTTCATTCCGGTTCGGGGCTTGAGCTCCGCGATGCGCTTTCGGCCGCACCCGACCGACCCACAGCTTCCGACGGCAACATGCCGGCGCTCGTCGGCCGTGGCACACGACTCGGCGCTCCCCCGAATCGCCGCGTCGTCCCTACAGCATCCGCTCGATGTCAGGAATTCGCTTCTTGAGCTGATAGCGGACGTTGCCGAGGTTGGCG
This sequence comes from Thermoanaerobaculaceae bacterium, assembly GCA_035403265.1. Taxonomy (GTDB): domain Bacteria; phylum Acidobacteriota; class Thermoanaerobaculia; order Thermoanaerobaculales; family Thermoanaerobaculaceae; genus JAAYVZ01. The sequence continues at coordinate 3,020 of DAONEV010000067.1, forward strand.
CCGATGTCGGCCACCACCGCGACGATGCCGTCCCGCCCCACCAGGCCCATGACGATGAGCCCGCCCTTGTACTCCAGGAGGCCCTGGGTCATCTCGCCGACCCCGAGCTCCCGGCCTACCACCTCCGAGGAACCGATCCCGGTGGAGATCACGGCTCCCACCGCCTCGGTGTCGAGGGTGGCGCTGCGGGACACCCCGTCCAGGACGAATCCGTCGCGTCCAACTACCACGGCCGTGGTCACGCCCTCCACCTTCACCAGGTCATTCAGTACGTCGCGTAGCGCTGCCATCTCATCCCTCCTTCTGTCTATCTGGTTGGCCCCGGACTGCGTGACCGCCCACAAAGTGCCCAAACCCTGGGCGACCCTTGGCTATCCGGACCCACATTCGCGACCGTCTGGCGTTGTGTGGAGCTCGACCTGCAGTCCCACCTGGGCGTCACTGGCTGGCCTCGAGCTGGTGCGCGAGCTTGGTCACGGCCGCGGACACATTCCCCAGTCCTGCATTCCCGTCGGCCACCACCATGAGCATCGAGCCATCCCCCAGGCGGGTGACCGCGACGACTCCGCGGTCGTCCTCGACCAGCATCCGGTGAAGCTCGGGTCGCGGGTGCGCGAGCCGAAAGGCGTTCACGGCGGCAGCGAGAGCACACATCTGGGCCATCGGATGGAGGCTCGAGCCGGACTGGGCGCGAATCACGCCGGTCGCATCCTGGATGCACGCGTACTCGGCAAATGGAACGGTCGCCACGAAGGCCGAGAGGGGCGCGCAACGCGAGTCGGACGTGGTCGGAGCCCCCGAGGTCGGTGTCAGGTCAGCAGCGGATGGTACGACTGTCAAGGTACCTGGGAATGCCAGCACACGAGCGACGGCTGACTGCAGCTCGAGGTCCGGGCGCGAAGGCGCCTCGGCTTCGGGGCGAAACTCGAACTCCCCGTTGTTCCAGCTCAAGGTATCGGTGAGGACCCCGACTCCACTCCGCCCGCCGCCGACCGCCTCGACCAGCGCCCCGTCCTGAAAGTAGAGCCTGGCGTCAGCCTCCAGACCGGCGACAACCAGCTCACCCGTTCGTCCTCCCGTACGCAAGACCTGCAGCAGGTCCCGCACCCGGATGTCTTCGAGACTTCCCCGCCATGCCATGCCAGCTCCCGCCAGAGGCGCGCCAAGCGGCCTTGGATTGATGCCTGAGCTGCGCGGCAGAGACTACCAAGACCGAAGCTCGCTCCCCCCAGTCCCGCCAATTGTGAATCTTAGCACAACATCCGGTCTACCGGGAAAACCTCCGAGCGATCGCCGTCAATACCCGAGCTGGCGGATGACCTCCTTGAGCCCCGCCGCGGAGGCCACAAGTCGGGCTCGCTCGGTCTGGTCCAGGACGATGGGCAGGACCTCACGGATGCCGTCGCGGCCCACCACTGCCGGCAGGCTGAGGCAGACATCGGTGATGTCCTCAAAACGCTCGAGGTAGGAGGAGACCGTGAGGACGCTCCGCTCGTCGTGGAGGATCGCCTCGATGATGCGGGAGACCGACAGCGACACGGCGTAGAACGTCGCCCCCTTGCGCTGGATGACCTCCTTCCCCGCCATCACAACCGCCTGGTGGATGCGCTCCCGGCCGGCTGCGTCGAGTGGCACGCCACCCGGAGGCGCATAGCGCGTGACCGGGATCTGCCCGAGGCTGGCCATGCTCCAAACCGGCACCGAGGAATCCCCGTGCTCTCCGATCACGTAGGCGTGGATGTTGCGTGGGTCGATCCCGAACTCCTGCCCGAGCAGGTAGCGGAATCGCGAGGAGTCCAGCGAGGTGCCTGAGCCGATGATCTTGGTCGGTGGTGCCGGCAGACGCTTCACCGCCACGTAGGTCAGGACGTCCATGGGATTGGAGACGACGATCACCACGGCCCCGCGGTAGTGGGGCGTGATGCCGGCGAGGATCTCCTCCATGATCGCGGCGTTGCCGCGCGCCAGGTCGAGGCGCGACTCCCCCGGCTTGCGTCCACGCCCGGCGGTGATGGCGATGACGTCGGCGTCCGCCACTCCCTCGTACCCCTCGGCCCGGATCTCCGCGTTGTCGAGGTACGAGGCACCGTGAGCAAGGTCGAGCACCTCGCCGAGTGCCTTCTCGCGGTTCACGTCGATGAGGCTGACGCGGCTCGCCACGTCACGCACCAGCAGCGTGAAGGCCATGGTCGCCCCGACGTTCCCCGCCCCGATGATCGCAACCTTCATGGCATCCTCCCTTCGGACCAACTGCCGGTGCACCGGCTAAATGCCGCCGTCAGGGCTCGCGAGACACGTCAGCGGCCGTCCCGCTTCCTGATCGGAAGCTTGACGCGGACACCATCGATCCCAGGACGACCCAGAGCAACGCGAAGACCAGCAGGGTGACCACTACCCCGGCCCCGACCAGCGCCCAGACCGGCACCCGCCGGGTCCGCAGCAGACCGGCGGACGACGGCAGGCCCGGCACCTGACCAGCCGCGAGCTGGCGCGCCAGCCGCACCCAGCGCCGGTTCTGATGGCGCAGGTAGCGCGGCCACGCCGGGGCGTCCCCGAGCAGCACGCTGGCAAGCTGGCGGGCCTCGTCGAGCCGCCCCGTGCGAGCCAGCAGCGCCGCCAACCGCACCCGTCCTTCGGCGTTGTTGGACTGCTTGCCGAGCTCACGCAGCACCGTCTCCAGGCGGACATCCTCGCCGCTCTCACCCAGGCACTGGGCGAGACGGAGCATCGCGTCGCCGTACCGGAACCGCGGGTCCCGAGCGCACACCGATTCGAGCAGCGGCAGCGCCTCGGTCGAGCGCCCCTGGGCCATCAGCGAGAGGGCCAGGCCGTGGGCGATGTCGAGTCGATCGGGGAGCTTCGCGAGCGCCGTCCGAAAGTGCACCTCGGCCTCGGCATGCCGGCCAAGGCTGGCGAGGTCCTCCGCCAGCTCGGCGGCGACCGCCGGCAGCGGTGCATGCTGCAGGCGGGCCTGGGCCTCGACGATGCGGACCTTCGCCGCCCGTCGCTGGCTGTACTCCCGCCACGGCCCCTTCCCCTTGCCGCCGCCCAGCGCCCCGACCGAGAGGAAGTACGCGACGGGACCGAGCAAAGGAAAGAAAAGGACCATCGGGATCCACCACCAGTCCGACCCGTTGCGGACGATGTGCGCGATCGCCGCGATGGCCAGAGCAATCGGCACGACCTGCATGAGCAACCCGACGACGAGAAGAAGCGACCCCATCCCTGCACCCCCTCGCGGCGCGCCGCCGGCCACCTGGCGATGCGGCCATTCTAGCCCCGCCAGGACCCTACACGGGCGCCCATCACCAGGGCGAAACAGCCCTCCAACGCCCGGGCGTGGGCGCCGGGGATCACCACCAGGTGGTTCCCGAGGGGGTGACGGAGCAGGTCGTCGACCGCGCCGACGTGAAGGGTGACGTCCAGACGTGTCCGGCAGGAATTCTCGGCCGGCGGAGCGGGCGTCGCGGTACCCTCTGCGAGCCATGCCTGGTCAAGGCGCATCCCGCCGATGCGCAGCAGCGTCACCGGGCCGGGCAGCAGCTCGCCGGCCACCGCCACCGAGCGTCCGGACTCGAAATGCGAGCGCAACCTGAAGGCCGTGGTCAGGCTGGGAGGCACCGTGCAGTGGGCGAGGCGCAAGGTATTGGCGTCCTCGTCGAGGTCGATCGGATTGGCCATCCAGGCGACCCGGTCGAGCCGCAGTCCGGCGAGGAGCAGGCCGAGGGCGGCGCACAAGTCGCCCTCGCACCCGGCCACGATCCCCTCGTCGGCCAGCGTGGCGAGGGCGAGACAGCCGCTCGCGCCACTCGCCTGCAGGAGGTCGAAGCACCGCACCGTCACCGCGTCGAGATGGTCCTCCTCGATAATGGCGCGCAGCGCCGCCCAGATCCTGCCCGCAGCCGCCACCTCCCCCGGCATCGTTGCGGCCTCACCCGGCTCGGCCCGCGCCAGCCACGTCGCGGCGAAGTCGGCCGCCATTTCATCTGGCACACCCTGAAGGCGGCGCAGCACACTGTCGAGGGGGATGCGCCGCACCTGGGGACCCCACTGGGTGCGCACCGCCTCGTCGTCGGGGGCGCTCGCCACCAGCCAGTCGGACGGCTCGCCCACCAAGCCGATGCGCGAGGCCCGCATCGCGTGCCAGAGCCGCAGGTCCGCCACCGTCGAGGCCAGCCGGGCAAGACCCAGCTCGTCGCCGGGACCGCGCACCAGGCAGATGCGGCCACGTACACCGTCCTGCTGCAGTCGCGCCAGCACCTCGAGAGACGCCGCCAGGGAGTTGTTCCCGGGATGTGCCAGGAGGCACACCGGCTCGCCGTCCATCACCTGCCGCCGCCGCGCCACCAGGTCGAGGATCGTCCGCTCGGTGCCACCGGTGGCGACGAGCACCACGACCGGCACCCGGGCGTCGACCTCCGCCTCCCCGACCAACGTGCCGCCGATCCCGGCGACCGGCGCAAGGAGAGGCTGGAGCACTGCTTCGAGGGCGCCATCGTCCAGGGATCCGGACCCAACCGGAACGACGGCAATCGCCGCGGTCTCGAGCTTGGCGGCGGAGCCTCGCAGAGGCGTCATGGCCACCATTCTCCCCGAATCCACTGTCGCTGTCGCCACCGGTCCTAGCGCTCCTGTAGCCAATCCCTGAGGATCATCGTCTGGAGAGAGTCAGGGCTCGTGATGCGGGTGATGGCAAAGCTCCGCTCGGCCTTCGAGCCCAGCGCGACCTCGATCTCCCGGACCTGCTGGCGGCGCGAGATGAGCAGCTTGACCCGATCACCGCTCGTGTGGAGCTTGAGTGCATCCTCCAGCGTCCTGGCGGTGAGGCGCGTCCCGTCGAGGGAAAGGAGCTCGTCGTCGACGCCCAGACCCGCCTGCCAGCCCGGCGAGCCCCACTCCAGACTGGCGACGGTCAGGCGCCCGTCGCGATCCAACGTCGTTGCCCCCAGATAGCCGCCCGGCTCCATCTTCGGAGCGGTGTCGATCGCCAGTCCCGCGTAGGCGAAGTAGCGGGGATAGTCGAGCTCCTTCACGGTTGTGGCATAGACGTCGAAGATCTCGGCCAACGGGACGCCAGCGGTCTGCTCGCACACGGCGCGCAGCTCGGCGTCGGTGAACCCCCGCCGCTTCTCCTGGAAGAAGGTCCGGTACAGCGTCCGCATCACGTCGTCGAGCGACCTCACGTTGCCCGTCTCGTGCCGGATCTTCAGGTCGAGCAGCATGGCCAGTGCGGCACCCTTGTCGTAGTAGGAGATCGTGGTGTTGACCGTGTCCTCGCCGCGGTCGAAAAACCTGATCCAGGTGTCGATGCTCGCCTGGGCCGCCGACTGGTGGAGGTGGCCGGGAGCGTTTTCGAAGCCCGCGATCACCTTCCCGGCCCGCTCCAGGAACTGCTCGGGGGTCAGCAAGCCGGCGTGCCGCATGATCCGGTCCTCGTAGTAGACCGTGAACCCCTCGGACATCCACAGCAGGTCCGTGTAGTTCTCGCGATCGTAGTCGAAGGGGCCGAGGGCGACCGGCCGGATCGCCTTGACGTTGTAGAGATGGAAGAACTCGTGGGCAATGAAGGCGAGCCAGCGCGTGTAGTCGCTGGCGTCTTTCGGGGTGGGGTCGTTGAACAGGAGCACCGTCGAGTTGGCGTGCTCGAGACCCCCGAACCCCTTGCCGAGGGCGATGAAGGTGTAGTGCCGATATGGAATGTCGCCGATGAGGCCGACCGCCGCCTCGACGATCCGCTTGAGGTCCGCCGTGAACTTGTCGCGGTCGAGGGCGCCGATCCCGTCGAGGGCGATGCGGTGAGGGATCCCGCGCACCTCGAAGCTCAGGATCTCCTGATTTCCGATCAGGATCGGGCAGTCGTAGAGGACGTCGAAATCCGGCGCGAAAAAGGTGCCAGGGCGGCCTTCGACCGGGTCCAGCCCGGTGGAGATCCGGCTCCAGCCCTCGGGCTGGCGGAGGGTGACGGTGACCGGATGGCGGAGCCCGCCCGCCGGGTGCATGAAGGCGCTGGCCGGCGAGATGAACGCCCGGCTGTCGTCGAGAAAGCTGTCGGCCACCGATCGCTCGAAGGCGAAGAGGTCGTAGCTCACCACCACCACGGCCGCACCCGCCGTGGTAACCCGCCACGTGTTCTTCGTGACCTTCGCCCAGGGCAACGCCTGGCCGGCCCCGTCCTCGGCCCGAAAGTCGACCACGTGCCTCGCGAAGTCGACGATCCGGTAGTACCCCGGCGTCCAGACCGGCAGCTTGAACTCCTGCGTCGCGCCCTCGACCCCTTCGCAGCGCAGGACGATATGCAGCAGGTGGGTGCCGGGTCGCTCCATCGACACCTGGAATGCCAGCTTCCCTTGGACCGTCTGGGCGCCTGCGATTGAGGCGACCGCGAGCAGCACACAGGCCACCGTCACCCGGGTTGGGTTGGTCATGCCGATTCCTCCGACCAGAGAGTGCCGGGCGCGCAGCCACGTCGAAGTACCCGGCCTGTGCCGGGAGTCTACTCCGAGAATGTCCGTCGTCCGACCCGGTT
>DAONEV010000067.1:9555-14490 GCA_035403265.1 Thermoanaerobaculaceae bacterium
GTTGGCTGGTCCTGATGCCTCCGCAGCCCGCCACCGCCTTGCCGCCGCGGAAAGATTCCGGCTCACCGGCGAGGTGCCTCCAGCGGACAGCCCATCCAGACGAAGCAAGGGCGGGGATCGCTCCCCGCCCTCGCGCTTGCTGCCTTGTTCGGGTCGTGGCCCGGTCTGCTGGCCACGGACCACGGTCGTCCTAGTACATGTCCCCCATGCCGCCACCGCCGTGGGGCATCGGAGCATCCTTCTTCTCTTCCGGGATCTCGACCACGAGTGCCTCGGTCGTGATCATCAGGCCGGCGATCGACGCCGCGTTCTGCAGGGCGTTCTTGGTCACCTTCGCGGGGTCGATGACGCCGCTCGCAACCAGGTCTTCCATCTGCATGGTCTGGGCGTTGTAGCCGAAGCTGCCGCCCTTGGCGCGGATCTCGCGCACGATCACCGCCGCCTCGTCGATGCCGGCGTTGTGGATGATCTGGCGGGTCGGCTCCTCGAGCGCGCGCAGCACGATCTGGACGCCGGTCTTGACGTCACCGGTGCTGGCCGCGTACAGCTTCTCGACCGTGTCCATGGCGCGCAGCAGTGCCACGCCGCCGCCCGGGACGATGCCCTCTTCCACGGCCGCCTTGGTGGCGTGGAGCGCGTCCTCGACGCGGGCCTTCTTTTCCTTCATCTCGGTCTCGGTGGCGGCGCCGATCTTGATCTGCGCCACGCCGCCGACGATCTTTGCCAGCCGCTCCTGCAGCTTCTCGCGGTCGTAGTCCGAGGTGGTGTCCTCGATCTGCTTGCGGATCTGCTTGATGCGGCCCGCGATCGCTTCCTTCTTCTTGGCGTCGGCGTCATCGACCACGACGGTGGTGTTGTCCTTGTCGATGGTCACCTTCTTGGCGGTGCCGAGGTCGTCCCACTTGACGTTCTCGAGCTTGATGCCGAGGTCCTCGGAGATGAGCTTGCCACCGGTGAGGATGGCGATGTCCTCCATCATGGCCTTGCGGCGATCGCCAAAGCCCGGGGCCTTGACGGCGACGACCTGCAGGGTGCCGCGCAGCTTGTTGACGACCAGGGTGGCCAGCGCCTCGCCCTCGACGTCCTCGGCCACGATCAGAAGGGGCTTGCCCTGCTTCGCAACCTGCTCGAGCACCGGCAGGAGGTCCTTCATCGAGGAGATCTTCTTCTCGAAGAGCAACACCTTGGCGCCCTCGTACACGACCTCCATGCGCTCGGGGTCGGTGACGAAGTACGGAGACAGGTAGCCGCGGTCGAACTGCATGCCCTCGACGACCTCGAGAGTCGTCTCCATGGTCTTGGCCTCTTCGACGGTGATGACGCCGTCCTTGCCGACCTTGTCCATGGCCTCGGCGATGATCGAGCCGATCTCCTCGTCGTTGTTGGCGGAAATCGTACCAACGTTGGCGATCGCCTTGCCCTCGACCGGCTTGGCCAGGGCGACGATGGCCTCGACGGCCTTCTTCACGGCCTGGTCGATGCCGCGCTTGAGATCCATCGGGTTGGCGCCGGCGGTGACGTTCTTGACGCCCTCGCGATAGATGGCCTGCGCCAGCACGGTGGCGGTGGTGGTGCCGTCACCGGCGATGTCGGAGGTCTTGGAGGCAACCTCGCGGACCATCTGGGCGCCCATGTTCTCGAGGCGGTCCTTGAGCTCGATCTCCTTGGCGACGGTGACGCCGTCCTTGGTGATCAGCGGGGAGCCGAACTTCTTTTCGAGCACGACGTTGCGGCCCTTGGGGCCGAGCGTCACCTTGACTGCGTTGGCAAGAGCGTTGACGCCGCGCAGGACGGCCTGGCGCGCCTCATCCGAATAGACAATCTGCTTTCCAGCCATGATGCAACCTCCCTTACTTCTCGATCACGCCGAGGATCTCGTCCTCGCGCACGATAACGAGCTCCTCGTTATCGATCTTGATTTCCGTGCCGGAGTACTTGCCGATGAGGACGCGATCGCCCTTCTTGACCTCGCAGGGCACGCGCTTGCCGGAATCGTCGAGCTTGCCAGGGCCGACGCCCATGACCTCGGCCTCCTGCGGCTTTTCCTTGGCGGTGTCCGGAATGATGATCCCGCCGCGGACGATTTCCTCCTGCTCCAGACGGCGAAGCAGAACCCGATCGTTCAGTGGACGTACGTTCATGCTTGTAACTCCTTTCCCTCGATTATCTTGCGTTCTCGCCCGGAGAACACCTCTGGCACTCTCCAACGGCGACTGCTAAATCTTAATTCCTGCCGCCCAGGCTGTCAAGGGAGCATGAACAGGATCTGAGTGTCACTGACTCATGCGCGCGGAGTCATGGTCGAGGAAAGGCATCGGAGCACGGATACGGCGACTGCCGAATCGCGGCAGGAATGCCGCTCCCACAATGCGGGCGCCGGGGTCGTCGCAGGCGGGGCGTTCTTGTCCCGACTGCGACCGCGCCTCTGACCGACCGTCCCGGTCGCGGTAGGACTGCCACTCCTAAGGGGTAGGAGCGGCGGCCATCTCGAGCATGCGCTCGAGGGGCTTGAGGGCGGCGAGGCGGAGCTCCTCCGACATCTCGATCCGCGGTTGGCCGTCCCGCAGGCACTCAAAGAGGTTCGAGAGCGTGTTCTTCTTCATGAAAGGGCAGATGTTGCACGCACACTCTCCGGAGCCGCCGGGGAGCGGGATGAAGCGCTTGCCCGGGGCCTGCTTTTCCATCTGGTGGATGATCCCGGGCTCGGTGGCGATGATGAACTCGTCGTGGACGCTCTCGGTGACGTGGCGGAGGATCGCCGAGGTGGAGCCCACGAAGTCGGCCTGGGCGAGCAACCCCTCGGGACATTCGGGGTGCGCCACGAGCCACGCCCGCGGGTGCGCAACCTTGAGTCCGGCCAACGCCTCGAGGGAGAACTGCTCGTGGACGACGCAGGCGCCCGGCCAGAGGATGAGGTCGCGGCCGGTCTTGCGCCGCAAGTAGGCGCCGAGATGGCGGTCCGGGGCGAACAGGATCGGCTGGTTGGCGGGCAGTTGCCGGATGATCTTCTCGGCCGACGACGAGGTGACGATGACATCCGAGAGCGCCTTGACCGCGGCCGAGCAGTTGATGTACGTGACGGCCACGGCGCCCGGGTGCTCCTCGCGCCAGCGGCGGAAGTCCTCGGGCTGGCAGGAGTCCTCGAGTGAGCAGCCGGCCTCCAGGGAAGGGATGAGCACCTCGGCCTCGGGGTTGAGGATCTTCGCCACCTCGGCCATGAAGCGCACGCCGCAGAAGGCAATCACCCGGGCCCGGGAGCGCTGGGCGGCGCGCGCCAGCTCCAACGAGTCGCCGACGAAGTCCGCCAGGTCCTGGATGTCGTCGTCCTGGTAGTAGTGGGCAAGCAGCAAGGCCCCGCGCTCGGCCTTCAGACGTCGGATCTCCTGCACGAGCAGGACCGGATCACGCGGTATCGTCTGCCGGCTCAGGTTGACGTTTGGCATCTGACCTCCGGGGCGCATTATCGGCGCGCCTGCGATACCTGACAACAAGCAACGCGATCACTTCCATCCGTGAGTTGGCGACGCGCTCCGGCTCTGGTCTCCTTTCTGCGAAGGCGCTCCCCCTTCGGCGGAGCCACGTTTCACACTTTCCAATGACGATGACCCGTCCGCACACACGCCGAGGAGATGGTCGCCACATCGGCGCTCGACGTTCAGGAGAGTGCGAGAGGTGGCACCGAGCCCCCTCCCCATTGAGCAGGGAAGGTCCTTGCCTGCGGACGGAGCGTAAGATGTGGGCGGGAGGGGCGGGCATGTCGGTCGAGCTGGCGCGGCAGGTGCTGACCACGGAAGCCGAGGCGATCCTGCGGCTGCGGGATCACCTCGACGCCTCGTTCGAGAAGGCGCTCGACCTGCTGGCCACCTGTCAGGGGCGCGTGGTGTGGACCGGCATGGGCAAGTCAGGGATCATCTGCCGCAAGGCCGCTGCCACCATGGCCTCGACCGGCACTCCGGCGATGTTCCTCCACCCGGCCGAGGCCATCCACGGCGACCTCGGGATGCTGGCGGCCGGGGACGTCGTGGTCGCGCTCTCGAACTCCGGCGAAACGGATGAGCTGCTCAACCTGGTCGACTACCTCAAGCGTCTCGGCACGCCGCTGATCGCCATCACCTCCAACCCGGCCTCGCCGCTGGCCGGCCACGCCGACATCCACCTCAACCTCGGCGTCACCCGCGAGGCGTGCCCCAACAACCTCGCCCCCACCGCCTCCACGACCACGGCGCTGGCCCTCGGGGATGCCCTGGCAATGGCTCTCGCCTTGCGCAAGGGATTCCAGCCACAGGACTTCGCACGGCTCCACCCGGGCGGCAAGCTGGGAAAGCGCCTGATGACCGTCGAGGAGCTCATGCACAAGGGCGACAACGTGCCGCGCGTGGCGCCCGACACGGCGATGAAGGACGTGATCTACGAGATGTCCCGCAAGGGCCTCGGCATCACCACGGTACAGGATCGGGACGACCACCTGCTCGGCGTCATCACCGACGGCGACTTGCGCCGCCTCATGGAGACCGACGCCGATCCGCTACGCCACACCGCCGGTCAGGTCGTGCACGCAGGCGGCGTCACCATCCATCCCGCGGCCCTCGCCACCGCCGCCCTGAGCCTGCTGGAGCGCCGCCGCATCACATCTGTGGTGGTAACCGACGAGGACCGCCGCGTCCTCGGCATGCTGCACCTGCACGACCTCTGGGGCGTCGGGCTGTTCTGAGGGCCGGCTGCTCAGACCAGACCGTCGGCACGGAAGGCGGCACGGTGGTGCCGGAGGCGAGGCAGCCAGCCCGTCCAGCGGATAGCGATGACGTCGAAGCGGCAAGGGCCTTCGCCGAGGTGCCTGGACGCCAGATAGGCGCGGGCCAGGCGCACAAGCTGCTCCTGCTTGCGGCGGTCTACCGCGTCCTCGGGCGCGCCCGCCAGGTCGCCTCCGCGGGTCTT
>DAONEV010000068.1:0-12036 GCA_035403265.1 Thermoanaerobaculaceae bacterium
GGCACCTAACAGCCATGCCCGCGCTCACCTTTAGTTATAGGACCTCCAGGTCCGCACTCTTGACACTCTTGGTCCTGGAGCTCAGATGGGTCCCATCATCTGCTGGGCCAACGCGTGCCAGGCTGAACGAGATCTGGCACCGAGCGTCGAGGCCGGTGGACGTGCCGTGGTCGCGACGTGGGCGCCCAGGCGGCACCCCTACCGCAGCACGCGGCGGGCACGCAGCATCTGCGCGCGGCACTTGACCCACGCGTCGCGCGCCCGGTTCGCGTCCTCGATGCTCGCGAAGCGCGTCACGCCCCGCGGCGGCTCGCCCGGGACGGCACGGGTGGCGAAGCGCCAGAGCGACCTGATCCGCTCCGCCAGCCCCGCGTCAACCGGGCGTCTGAGAAGGGCCAGGCGGGCCTCGTCAAGGCTCGTGAACCTGACAAGGGGCATCCGTCTCCTCCTCGAGGTCGAAGGCCTGCTGCAAGGCCAGTGCGTCGGCCTTGTCGATGGGCCTCACCGTGTCTCGCTTCATGCGGAAGAGCATGGCCGGGGTCGCCACCCGGACGGCGGTGCCGTCGATCTCCAGCGTCTCGGCCTCGACGTCGTCGAAGGAGAAGGCGGTGCCCAGGCGTCCGAGGATGTCGACCAGGAAGCTCTCGTCCGGCGGTCCGTACCGAACGGTTGGATAGTCGCCGGCGAGATCGGATGCGCTGATCTTCCCGACCTCCGGGTCCGGCCATACCGCGGTCAGGGCGAGGCGCAGCCGCGCCACGTTGTCCTCGGTCGGCCTCACGAAGAGGTCGATGTCCTCGGTGGCCCTGACCAGGCCATGGAAGTTGAGCGCCACGCCGCCGACAACGACGTACTCGACCTCGTGACGGTTGAGCTCACCGATGAGCTGCATCACCCGGTCGAAGTCCACGCACGCTCCTCCCGACTGAGGATACCAGGGGCGTACAAACCGGGCACCCCTCCGGCAAGCTCGACGCGCCGGGCGCCGCCAGGTGTATGCGAGATGCGTACCGACGGGTACCAGATGGGAAGGTCCGCCACTCTTGATACTCGTGGCTTGACCGCCACCCCTCAGACTGAGGGCTTGAGTGCCACGTCCACCGTCATCGACACAACTCGCGCATCGCGGTCGACTCTGGTTCCGCGCCAGCCAAGCGTCTCGACAAGGCCAACAAGTGTGGACGTGGCACTCAAGCCTGACGGGCATCGGCGGAGTCTGGAGCGTCAGCAACGCCGTCGCGTCCTCCTGCGACAGCGGAGACGGGCCGAGCCCGGGTGCAGGCATGCGCGCCTCATCATGTCCAGGTAGCCCTGACGAGCGTGGTCCGGCGATGTCCCGAACCGGGCCAGGGCCAGTCTGACGTCAACGAGCAGAGGGGCATCGAGGCCCGCGAGCTCGCGGTGCCCGCTCCACGGGTACTCGGCAGGATCGCTGACGAGGCCGGCGCTGACCGGGTTCCGGTGGACGTAAGCCACGGCGCGATCGAGCGCCGGCTGACAGGGGAGTGACCGCGCCCGGCATCTGGGCATCCACAAGGAGGCGGTCGGCCCGCCCTCGACGAGCTGTCTGGAGGCCGCGAAGGGCACCTCGCGCGTGCTAACCACCAGGTGGTAGTGGTTGGACATGAGACACCAAGCGAAGACCGTGAACCGGTCGCGCTCCCTTGCAGCCAGCACGCGCTGCACGAAGCTCTCGACCTCGTCAGGCTCGAGGAATGGGCGCTCGCCGTTGGCGACGCGGTTGGAGACATGGAGGAACCCGCCCACGGTTGCTACTGCGGGAAGTCGCGGCATGACGCTACCCTCGTCTTCCGCGTGGACGGTGAGGCATGCTACCACGAGGGCAGGTGTCACGCACGTGTCAGGCGTCGGCGAGGATCGGAACACCTGTCTCGGGTGGGTGCCAGGTATCACGAACATCGCACTCTTCGCTCTGCTCAGCCACGGCTCTGCCCGCCTCCCACCACCTTGACCACGGCCCGTCAAGTGCTCTGACAGTCGCATGTGACAGTCGCATGAGTGTGATACCAGGCACCCAGACGCCTGCGTTGTGTCGAAAAGGGTGGACGTGGTACGCAAACTGATCCAAAATTCTCCTGGATACTCCCTCTGATGCGCAACGCACTGCCGCCACCCGCTCCGCCCGAGACTGACGCCATGCCTCGCCCAGACGGAGTTTCCCCCTCCCCTTCGCCGCCGTCCGTCACGGTCATTCTCGTGCGCACGCACAGCCCCGGGAACCTCGGCTCGACCGCGCGGGCGGTGGCGAACTTCGGGGCGAGGCTCGTCCTCGTCGATGCGCGGGTCTGTCTGGACCACCCGGACGTCGCCGCCCACTCGTCCGGAGCCCAGCATCTCGTTGTGGCAGCCGGGAGCTACTGCTCCGTCGAGGACGCCTCGGCGCACCACGACCACCTTGTGGCGCTCACGTCGGCAAGGGGCCGCAGGTCTTCTGGTCTCCCCCCTCGAACGACTGCGACCGCCCTGCGACGCCGGGTCGCCTCGGGACAGAGGGTCGCGCTCGTCTTCGGCCCCGAACGCAGCGGCCTGTCGACCGACGAGGTCCTCCTGTGCGATTCTCGGTGGAGCCTCCCGACCGAACCTTCGTTCCCCACGATGAACCTCGCCCAGGCGGTCGCCGTTGCCTTGGCACTCCTCCGGTGTCCCCCGTCGCGGGTCGGGGAGCCGGCAAAGCAGGAGCTACCCGACGGCAGCACCTCGCGGAGGTTGTTCGCCGAGGCCCGGCGGGCCCTCGAGGTGCGGTTTCCCGAGCGGCGGCCCCGCCCCGACGTCGTCGACGAGCTGCTCTCGCTGCTTCGACGTGGCCGACCGACCCGCCGGGAGGCGGAGCTCCTGCTCGCTGCTCTCTCCGGGGGCCCCAAGCAGGCCGACTGAGCGGACCCTCCGGCGTGCGGCAGACCCGACGAGATTGATGGGTACCAGATGGGAACCAGTTGGGTACCAGTATCACGAACATCGCACTCTCTGCTCGGCTTGGCCGCGTCCCTGCCCGCCTCGCACCACCCTGGCCACGGCCTGTCAGGAGCTCTAACAGTCGCATGAGTGTGATACCAGGCACTCATCCCGAGCTGCGGGTGATCGAGACGATCCTCAGACACCTCGCCGCAAAGGGGGTGGATGCGTGCAGCCCACCCGGTGCCGATCCGTCCTCACCTCAGCGCACGGTCACCGCCACCTGACCGTCACGCCCCGACCACCCGAGCCGCGCACGACGCGAGGTACGAGCCCGGCGGAGCCCCGCCCACATCCCCCACCACCCGGGGGCCCGCCGGGCTCGTGCCTTCCCCGCAACATCCCCACCCGCTCAGATCGCCCTACACCACGACGGTCCCGCCCCTGTTCCCCGCCATCGGCGCCTCACCGACACCTTGATTCCACCTCCATCGAGCCCTACCTTGCTTGCAGTGAGAAAGGAAATCCCTAGCCATACAGCCGGGTCCCATCCAGGTCAGTCACCGATCCTCCCGGGTCATCGTCTCAAGCGATGGACGAGCTAACGGCGTTGGGCACCGCCAGGCCGGGCCAAGCTGCTGGGAAGACGCAACGGCGCCCGGCCATTCTCAGAGCCCGCCCCGAGTCGCTCTCGGGTGTTCCGTTCCACTCCGAGGGGCCGCTCACACGGTGGCTGATGGCGAGCGACTCCGTGGACCCCGCAGTCGGCGTCTACATCGCGGTTCACCAGTACTCGGAGGTCATGCCCCAGAGCCGGGAGTACTGCCGGCCGCATGTCCACGACCACGACGAAATCAACGTATTTCACACCACATCGCACCTCGAGGTCGAGGTCATTCTGGATGACGAGACGGTTCTGGTGGAGGCGCCCGCCACGGTCTTCATCCCCGCGGGGGTGCGACACGCGGCCAACGTGCATTCCGGCACCGGCTTCATGGTCGTCATCCTGCTCGATGGCGACTATCACGCGACGGAGGGTCAGGGCTGACACCCAGCCGTCGGCCCGCTCGTGGTGAGGGCCGGCTCCGTGCGCGGGTTGCCCAGGATAGTGTCGAGATCGGCGGGGACGTCCATGCCAGAGCGGGAGAGATAGAGCCTGGCCATCGCCGCCAGCACCCGCTCGGTCGCTGCCATCCGATAGCGCCGCCGCCCGCCCACGAAGTGAAGAAAGGGGAACGGGTTTGCCTCCCAGACCACGGTGCGCCCCGTCACGTCGATGCCGTAGTCGAAAGCCACGAAGTCGAGGCCGAGCGCCTCTCTCGCCGCCAGGAAGCGCGCGTGCTCCGGCTCGACGCCCTCGATGAACGCCACCTCTTCCTCGCGCAGGGCCTCGCTGAAAATCGTGCCCGTGCCATGGGTTGCCCAGTCCTGGGTGACGTGGAGGGTCTGCCGCACTCCGACGTCCCCGGCCAACACGTAACGGAACTTGCGGAACAGCCCGTCGCCTGGGCTTCTCACGTCGATGAGCTCGACGGCGACCGGTCGCCGCAGCGACTCGATCGGCAGCGCCCGCACCTCGGCGTCGGTGTCGGCGCGCAGCATCGGGCCCCCGTGACCCTGGTCCTCGCGCACGAACAGAGGCAGCGGAAGGCCCAGGCGCGTGCGTCGGAACTCCTCCACATCCGTGATCGGCGCCATCTGCGGCGTGCGGAAGCCCACCGAGCCGATCAGCCGCGCCCCGCTCGACTTCGAGGCATTGGCGAGGCGGTCGACCCGATTGATGACCGGAATGTCGTGGCGGTCGCACCGCGCGGCGAGCCGGTTCGCGAGCCAGTAGGTCGTCCTCGACCACGCCTGCACCGGGTCCTGGAGCCAGGGGACGTACAACGCGACGCGCGACCAGTCCCGGACGTGAAACGGCAGGGTGTGGAGCTCGAACAACGCGCGAACGTCCGGGAAGAACATGGCCAGCCAGTGCAGCAGCAGGTCGTACATGAACGGGCTCTCACTTGGGTGATGGACAACCAGGAAGCGCTTGTCACCGCGGGCGTGCCTCGTGTTGAGGAGGTTGTCCCAGACCACCATTCGCGCATACTGCCTGGGTGGGTTGAGCAGGCTTGCCATGATCTTGCGCGTCGTGCCCACTCCCGCTCCCTCCAACCTGATCCGCATCGCGACTGACGCCGTTCCGTCATGTATTGTAGTGGACCATGACACGGCCACGTGCCGAGCTCGATCAGGAGGCTCTCGCCATGTTCGCCCGCAAGGGCAAGGAGGGCGGTCCCCACGTCCCGCAGGCCGGTCAGGCCAACGCCGTCAAGGTGCGCCGTGTCCTCCAGCTCACCTCCGACCTGACCCGCCGCCCGCTCGAGAAGCTGCGCATCCTGGACCTGGGCTGCGGCGAAGGGATGTACGCCATCGAGGCGGCGCTGCACGGCGCGAGGGTCGTGGCGATCGACGCCCGCACCGAGCGGATGAGGGACGGCGCGGCGTGTGCTGCGCGGCACGGCCTCACAGGCATACGCTTCGAGCAAGCAGACGTGCGCTCCGTGACGATGGCATCCCACGGGCCCTTCGACGTCGTGTGGGCGCTTGGCATCCTCTACCACCTCGACGTCCCCGAGGTGCTCACGGTGCTCGCGAGCATTCGTGGGCTGTGCCGCTCCCTGCTCGTCGTCGACACGCTCATCGCCCCGAAGGCGGCACTTGCGGTCTCGCACCGCGACCGAGTCTGGGAAGGTGATCGTGTTCGCGAGCATGGCGACGACGACCCGCCGTCGCTCCGCCGCAGCCGCGTCCTGAAGTCGATCGACAACACCTTCAGCTTCCGGTTCACCCGGGCCTCCCTGGTGCGCGCCGTGGAGGACGCCGGTTTTTCCTCCGTGCTGGAGTGCCACGTGCCCGTCGAGCCGGGCAAGGCAGAGGACCGGATCACTCTTGCAGCGCTGCCGGGAGAGCGGGTGTCGGTCGCCACGTACCCCTGGGTCAACGCCCTCTCGGAGGCCGAGATCGAGCAGAAGCTCACGACCTTCAAGTCGGAGGCAGAGTGAGAGAAGGCGCCGACGCGACCGACCTGACGTCCTGGATCGCCCGGCTGTTCGAGCAGCCCTCGCTGCTTTCGATGGGGCACAACCAACGTCTCGACGACCTCAACCTCGGGCTCGGCTGGCTGTACTACGCCCTTGGCCGCATCGTCCGTCCGCGGCGCGCCGTCGTTATCGGGTCGTACCGCGGCTTTGTGCCGATGGTTCTCAGGAGGGCCTTCCGGGACAACGGCGAGGAAGGCGAGGTCGTGTTCCTGGACCCGTCCCTGGCGGACGGTTTCTGGACCGACCCGGCCGCGACACGGAGCTACTTCGACGGCTTCGGCCTGGACAACGTCACCCACGTCCTCCAGACCACCCAGGAGTTCGTCACCACCGAGGAGTATCGCGGGCTCGGGGAGATCGGCGTGCTGTTCGTCGACGGGTACCACACCGAGGATCAGGCGCGCTTCGACTACCGGGCGTTCGAGGGCCGGCTCGCCAGGTTTGGCCTGGCACTGTTCCACGACAGCATGGTGCTGCGCCGCTCCACGATCTACGGCGCCGATCGGGCCTACCAGATGACCGTCAAACACTTCATCGACGAGCTCAGGGCCGACACCGGGGTGCAGGTGCTGGACCTGCCTTTCGGCACCGGGCTGACCCTGGTGCGCAAGCTGGGCAGCGTGCCGTGCGAGCCGCTGCTCGAGGGGCGCCAGGAGCGCCCCTGAGAGTCGGCTCGTGAGCGCTGCGACCGTCGCCGTGTTCTGCATGCCCGAGGACGGCCACCTCCAGAGGTTGCGCCCGCTCATCGCCAGCCTCGCGCGTCGTGGGCTGGCGGCCCACGTGTTCACCCACGACCGCTACGTGGAGCAGGTTCGGCGCGCCGGGGCGGTGTTCCACGACGTGTTTGAGGGGCGGGCGCTGGAGCAGGGGGAGGACGCATCTCTGCCCGTGCCGTGCAGGTATGTCACGTTCGCGGGCCAGCACGGCGAGGAGGTGACCCGCGAGGTTGCGGCACTCCGGCCGGCGCTGGTGGTCCACGACGCGTTCGCCGTGATCGGGCCCTTGGTTGCGACCGCCCTTGGCCTGCCCCACGTCAACGTGTGTGCCGGTCACGCCGTGGACGCGGCTCGCTACCGGGCGGCTCTCGCCACCGATCCGCGCGTCCGCATTTCGCAAAGCTGCAGCGAGGCGGTCGCAGCCCTCAGGAAGCGCCAGGCCATTGTCGATGCCTCGCCCTTTTCGTACGTCTCCACACCCAGCCCTCATCTCAACGTGTACTGCGAGCCGGCCGAGTACCTCACCGATACCGAACGGTGCGCGCTCGAACCGGTGGCATTCTTCGGCTCACTGCCCCCGGCCGATGAGCTCGGCGAACGCCGCCGCGGCGACGGGACCTGGTCATTCGGTGAGGACGCGACCGGGCTTCGGGTCTACGTCTCGCTCGGTACGGTGGTGTGGCGGTACTGGCCTCACGACGCGCTGGCCACCCTGGGTGCGGTTGCCGAGGCGGTCGCCTCGATCCCTGGCGCTCGCGCCGTGTTGAGCTTGGGGCACGCCTCGCTCGGCCCCGGAGAGGCGCGCCTCCTGGCGCAACAGGGCGTGACCGTGGCCACCTACGTCGACCAGTGGGCCATCCTGGACGAGGCGGACGCCTTCGTGACCCACCACGGGCTGAGCTCGACCCACGAGGCGATCTTCCACCGGGTGCCGATGCTGTCCTATCCGATGTTCTGGGACCAGCCGGCGCTGGCGGCCAAATGCCAGGAGCTGGGTCTGGCGATTCCGCTGAGCGAGACCCCACGGGGCGTGGTGCGGCCAGAGAAGGTCCGCACCGCCCTCGAGGAGCTCGTGGAGCGGGTCGAGGCGTTGCGGGCCAGGCTGGAGGAGGCGCGCGAGTGGGAGCTGCGAACGATCGCCGGTCGGGAGGATGTCCTGGACCGAATCGTCGCGCTGATCTGAGGGCTCGGGCAGAAGGGTACCTGGTATCACACTCGTGCGATTGTCAGCCCTGGCGGACCTTGCCAAGGTGACGCGAGAGGTGCGCAAGACTGGCGAGTAGAGCTGAGAGCGCGATGTTCGTGACACCCGGTACCCATCTACCCGTCGTACCCATCGGTACCCATCAGGGCGAGCCGATCACGGCGATGGCGAAGGTGCGGCACCTGGTGTAGAACCTCAGGTTGCACGGCTGCGTCTGGACTCGCCGGCCCCGGGGCGACTTGAGTGGCTGGAGCAGGCGGCAGGGACCCACACGCGACAACGGGCACAACCGCAAAAAAGGTGCGCCTTGCATGTCGCCTCAAGGCGCACCCTCGCATGCTTAGCGGCCACCCGGCCCAAGCGCCGTTACCGCGCCGCGTTCAGGATGTCCAGAAGCTCCAGGACTTCGTAGGGCAACCTGGTCTCGTACATTGCCTTGGCGGCGTCCGGGTGCTTTTCGCCCTCGCTCGTGCGGTCCACGAGCTTGATGAGCCGACCCTGGTCGAAGTAGAACTCCTTGCCCGGTTCCCCGGTGTCCTTGCCTTCGTGCTTCGGACCTCGGTCCTGGATGAAGGCGAACACCAGTCGGTTGCCCTTGAGGTAGAACTCCTCCGTCCTCTCGCTGACTCCGGGGTGGGGATAGAGCTGGATGCGGATGACCTGATCCCCTTCGCAGTAGGCTTCCACCTTCTCCCACCGCTGCGCAAGGGAATCCGCGATGCGCTCGCCCTTGAAGTGCACCTCCTTCTTCGTGAACTTCTTCTCGAGCAGCTTCTTCTCGCCTTCCTGCCTGTAGGTGTCGATCTGGGCGACGATGCTCTCGGTGTCCGCCGCCGTCGTGGCGACGGGCTTGTCGCCGGTCGTCCCCTGCGCTCCGGCCGTGGTCACGCCAAGTGTGACCAGGCCCATCACCACCACCACGTACACGAGCTTCTTCACGATATCCTCCTCTGCAACCCGACGCGGTCGGAGCCAGGATAGGCCCCGTGCGGGTTGCTCCTTTCGCCGCGGACAAGAAGCTGACTCGTCATCGCTGCGTCCTGCACGCAGTGTCGACCACCTGCCGTCACCCTCCCCAACAAACCTGCGGCGCATGGGCGTCGAGAGAGCGCCACTCCGCCTTCCTATTCTAGGCTCTCCTGCCGGTCCGGGCGACGGTCGTGGTCGCGTGGGGCGCACCGCAGATGGCTACATATCACGGACCTTGCACTCTCTGCTCTGCTTGGCCACGTTCCTGCCCGCCTCGCGCCACCTTGGACGCGGCCCGTCAGGAGCTCTGACAGTCGCACGAGTGCGATACCATGCATCAAGCTGGCTGATCGCGCATAGCGTGGTTCGACCCCAGGCTCAGTGCTCCCGCGAACGGGTCTCCAGCCTCGTGACGACCTGCTCCAGCTCCGCAAGGCGGGCCTCCAGCGCGGCGATCCTCGAGTCCCTGTCCTGCAGCTCCAGGGTCAGGCCCTGGATGGCTGCGAGCGCCACACCGTCGGCATCGACGTTGCTGATGAACCGGCTGTCCTCGCCCACCCCAAACGCGGCACGGAAGTCCTGCGCCATCGGTCCGATGTGGCGGATCGCCGCGTCCTGTGTCCGGTAGCTCCAGGTGGCAACAGGTAGCGCGGCGAGCCGGCCGAGGACCTCACGACCGTCGACCGGAGAGACGTGCTCCTTCGCGGCGCGGTCGCTGAGGCTGCTCCAGGAGCCGCTGCCGCCGGGCACCTGCACACCGGTGCCCGTGCCGGACGCGGTGTAGAAGCGGACGCCACCGTGGGCGCGCGCGGTGAAGGTCTGGGGCGCCCAGGATGCCGTGCTCTCGGCACTCGACCAGACGAAGCTCCCCTCGTGGGTGGCCTGTGCCGCCCCACCGGCCGCGAAGCTGTACCCGCCCTGGGCGAGGTTGTTCGCACCACCGGGCACGGTGCTGGCGTTGCCACTCGCCACGTTGACGTAGCCTCCGCCGACGGTCGCGCGCGGGCCGCTGGCCTGGTTGTTCGTCCCGCCGCCCACAGCCGTGTCGAGGTTGCTCGCGGTGTTGGTCTCGCCACCGGCGACGGTGCTGCTGTCCCCTTTCGCGACGTTGCTGTAGCCTCCGCCGACGGTCGCATGAGTCTTGCCGCTGCTGTGGGCGTCACCTCCCGCGTAGTTGCCGGCACCCCCACTAACCGTGCCGAAGTCACCCAGCACGTGGTTGACACCATTGCCGTAGCTGCCGTCCGCGGACCCACCTCCGCTGATCGTCGCACCGACGACGGCCCCCAAGCTGTTGCCGCCGTACCCGCCGACGACACTCGGGCTGGTGAGGCTCATCTCGGTGTGGAGCCCGGGAAGCGCCAGCGCGAAAGGCACCGCTGACACCATCTGCCGCGGCTCGAGAGTCACGAAAACCCCACTGCTC
The DNA here is from genome assembly GCA_035403265.1 of Thermoanaerobaculaceae bacterium. Taxonomy (GTDB): domain Bacteria; phylum Acidobacteriota; class Thermoanaerobaculia; order Thermoanaerobaculales; family Thermoanaerobaculaceae; genus JAAYVZ01. Next base: position 10,318 of record DAONEV010000068.1, read on the forward strand.
GCCGGGCACCTGGCCTGTATTCCCAGCCACCGTGCCTCGCTGTGGAAGGCGACGCCGAAGTCAACCACGGTCGTGAACAACCCATGGTTGACCGCCAGGTTGGCGATGACCTGGCTGACACCCACCTGAGTGCCGCTGGTGGCGGCGTCGTAGAGAGTGAGTGCCAGATCGCACGTGCCGTTGACGGCCGTGCCGTCCTTCTGGAGTTGGCCCTGATACGTGAACGACGTGCTCATGGGCACTTGCGCGGATGCGCTCACCGCGAGGATCAGGGATACCGGGAGAAGAGCGAAACACCTAGCCCTCATGTCAACCTCCCCAGAGCCCGAGGTCTCCAGACCGGAGCGGACCCGGTTGCTGTTCCGAACCATCTCGACTGGGTCGATGCCCTGGCTCTGATGGTAGCTCGGTGGTAATCAGGCAGTCAAAGCAGGGGCGAGTTGAGACGGGGCCGAGGATCGCACTCGGGTGCGGTTCCAGATCGCTGCGTCGCGCCCGCTGGCTTCGCGGTGTCTCCGCGGAATTTTCTGCGGTGTTTCTGCTAGTCTTCGTGCGGCTCGGCGCAAGTGGGGGGCGGGCGCTGGACGGAGGCGATCATGGTGCGAACCGTGTGGACCCGTGTCCTGCTGGCCATTCTTATCGTCTCTGCTCCTCAGGCATTCGCCGCCCTCCCCGGGACCGACCTCCTGGTGCCGGTCGCGGCGCGAATCCAGGGGCTGGGCACACCGCCATCGCAGTACTACACGACACTCTGGTTGACCAACCAGTCGCCAGCAGTGGCGACCGCGGTGACCATCGACTTCTATCAGCGTGACGCGGTCGCCAATCCGACGGCATCGACCTCCGTCAGTCTGGCGCCCGCCGAGACACGACGGATCGACAACTGCATCGAGCAGTTGTTCGGTCTGTCGGGGGTGGCCGGCTCGCTGCGCGTGCATGCGACCGAAAAGGTGCTGGTCGCGACCCGGACCTTCAACCTGCCTCCGGGCGGAACCGAGAAGGACACGACCGGCCAGTACTTCGCCGGTACGCCAGTGGAGCTCGCGATTGGCAAGGGCGAGGTCGGGCGCGTCCAGGGTGTGGCTCAGGACGCTGAGCTGCGGTCGAGCTTCGGCGTGGTCGAGGTCGCCGGGCAGCCGGTGACCGTGCGCGCCACGATCAGGGACGGGGCCGGGCTCCTCGTCGCCCTCAAGGACTACCCGCTGCAGGCGCACGGTCAAATTCAACGCAGCGTCACTGACATCGGCACCGCCGTCCAGGGTTTGTCAAACGCCGTCGTCGAGGTCGCGGTCATCGCCGGCGATGGGCGGGTCCTGGCGTACGGCACGCAGAACACCAATATCTCCCAGGACGGGTCCGGGTTCGAGATGTCGTACCCGGAGAACTGGGTGACCAGCGTCAACACCCTGAAGGGTGCCGTGACGCTGAGGGCTGGCGAGAACGTCTACATTGAGCAGGGCCCGGCCGCCGCCCAGGCAAGCCCGTCGGCAGGCTCCGACAGCGTGATCACGATCTCGGCGACTGGTGCGGTCGGGCCGATCGGTCCACAGGGACCCGACGGCCAGACTGGCCCGATCGGTCCGCAGGGACCCGACGGCCAGACCGGCCCGGTCGGTCCACAGGGACCCGACGGCCAGACCGGCCCGATCGGTCCGCAGGGACCCGACGGCCAGACTGGCCCGATCGGTCCGCAGGGACCCATCGGCCAGACCGGCCCGA
>DAONEV010000068.1:12136-14443 GCA_035403265.1 Thermoanaerobaculaceae bacterium
CGGCCAGACCGGCCCGATCGGTCCGCAGGGGCTCGTCGGCCAGACCGGCCCGATCGGTCCGCAGGGGCTCGTCGGCCAGACCGGCCCGGTCGGTCCACAGGGGCTCGTCGGCCAGACCGGCCCGATCGGTCCGCAGGGACCCGACGGCCAGACTGGCCCGATCGGTCCGCAGGGACCCATCGGCCAGACCGGCCCGATCGGTCCGCAAGGACCCGACGGTCCAACCGGGCCGATCGGTCCGCAGGGACCCGCCGGTGAGACCGGCCCGACCGGTCCGCAAGGACCCGACGGTCCAACCGGGCCGGTCGGCCCGCAAGGAGCCGACGGCCAGACTGGCTCGATCGGTCCGCAGGGACCCATCGGCCAGACCGGCCCGATCGGTCCACAAGGACCCGACGGTCCAACCGGGCCGATCGGTCCGCAGGGACCCGACGGCCAGACCGGCCCGATCGGTCCACAGGGACCCGTCGGTCCGGCCGGGCCGATCGGCGGCAACGATGGTCAGCTCGTCTACAACAACGGAGGGGCGGCGGCAGGATCAGCGGTCTTCTTCGACGACAGCACGGGCAATGTTGGAGTCGGGACCGCGACTCCGGGCGCGCTTCTCGACCTTCAGGGCACGGCAGCACGCGCGCTCGTGGTGGAGCCGTTTGGCGCCGCGGCAGGGGAGACCGCGGAGGTGCACTTTGCCGAACTGGCCGGCAACGGTAGCGACAGCGTCGGCCTCAAAGCGGCGGACAGCATCCCGAGCAGCGTGACCTGGACACTCCCGCCGACCGACGGGACTGGCGGCCAGGTCCTGTCGACCAACGGCAGCGGCCTGCTCTCCTGGGCGAGTGGGCCGACGCCGAGCGGAGCCGCGGGCGGTGACCTCACCGGCAGCTACCCGAATCCCGAGCTCGCCAGCTCAGGTGTCACGGCAGGCAGCTACGGTGTGTCAGGGGCGAACGTGGCCGGCGTAACAGTCGACGCGAAGGGACGGGTCGTCTCGGCCGCCGACCGGACACTCACGCCTACCGACATCGGGGCGTCGCCGACCGTCCACACCCACTGGGGTGAGAGCTGGACGGGGACCGGTACCGGGCTGACGCTGTCCGGAGACAACGTGGCAGTGAGGGGCGTGAGCAGCGGAAATGCGAGCGCCGGCGTGGTGGGCGAGGGGTACCACTACGGGGTCAGGGGTCAGGCGACTGCCGCGACAGGCTCGACCTACGCCCTCTATGGCGAATCGACGTCGCCAAACGGGTACGGGGTTTTTGCCATGGCTCCCTACGTCGGTGTGTACGGCTACGCCACCGACTCGAGCGGCTGGGGAGCCTTCTTCTCAGGCAAGGTGGGCATTAGCGGCAACCTCGGCGTGGGAACCGCCTACCCCGACTACCCGCTGGAAGTGGCCGGGACGGCCAATCTCAACTACAACAGGACGGGTGTCGCATTGAGGTGCAACGGCGCGGAGGCCATCTGGTACAACGGCACCTACTTCAGTTGGGGCTATGGCGGCACGTGGAACTTTTTCGGCGACAAGGTCTTCATCGGGGCCACGGCGACCGACCCCGGCAGCAACCTGCTGGTCGTCAACGGCGCGGCAGCGAAGCCCGGCGGAGGTAGCTGGGCGACCTGGTCGGACGCCCGGCTGAAGGACGTTCACGGCAGCTACGACCGCGGGCTCGACGACATCCTGCAATTGAGGCCAGTCACCTACTCGTACACGAAGGACAACGCTCGCAACCTGCCCTCGGATCGGAGCTACGTGGGCTTCGTGGCGCAGGACGTGCAGCAGGTCTTCCCCGAGGCGGTCACCGAGGAGAGCGACGGCTACCTCACGCTGGACGACAGCTCGATCAACGCCGCCGTCGTCAACGCCATCCGGGAGCTCAAGGCCGAGAACGACAGGCTCAAGGCCGAGAACCGGGAGCTGCGGGAGGACATCAGGTCAATCAACGAGCGACTGGCCAGGCTCGCGAAGTAGTCCGGTGCCTCCAGGTCCGCTGCTCCTGACACTCATGGCTTGACGGTAGGCGGGAAGCTGAAAGCGCGAACCGTGACTCGGACGGGCACGCGTTTGGCACCCGTCGATGCCCTCTGGGACTTGACTTCACAGCTCAGCAATGCCGACAAGTGCGGACGTGCTTCTCGGACCAGGAGGTCCTCGTTGAGACGATCAGGGTATCGCAGGCCATGCTCACGTCGCACGCTGACACCGGCACGAAGGTGCAGAGTCTCGCGAGTGGCGGACTTTTCATCCATCCTGATGTCAAGACTCTTTAGAAATGTCCCCATCGTTAGCTCGATAGAAATGTCCCCTAG
>DAONEV010000069.1:0-14391 GCA_035403265.1 Thermoanaerobaculaceae bacterium
AGCGCTGGGACGTGTTCGAGGGCCGGTACGAGGGTCGTCTGGCTCAGGCGCTGGGGGACTTGAGGAGCCTTGACCCGCCGATGCCGGGCAAGCGGCTCCTCGCGGCGCTCGATGTCGCCGGGCTCCAGCGGCAGGCCGGCCTGCCCGGGGTCGCCGGCACCACCGCCAGACGCATCCTCAACCGGGACTTCGTGCAGGTCGCGTTCTACGGTCCACAGGAGCTGCTCGCCCAGCACGCAATCCCGCAGGCGATTGCGTCCCTCGAGGTCGCCGTGGCCATCAGGCCGGAGAATGAGACGGTCTGGTACAACCTGGCCTGCGCCCGCTCCAGGGGCGGTCAGGTCAAGGCCGCTCTGGAGGCGCTCGGCAGGGCCGTGGACCTCGGTTTCAAGGACGCGGCGCTGCTCGCGTCCGATCCGGACCTCGACGCGGTTCGCAGGCGCGAGGGTTTCCCATTGCTTCTCGCGCGGCTTCGGCCCTCGCCTTGAGCGCCGTGTCGTCGTCCGAAGACCCCAGGTCAACCCGCCCGCACACGGCTAGAGTCCGTTGAGGGACCCGGGTCAGGCACCGCCTACAGGCTCCCGGGATCGGGCAGGACACGAGCCAAGGCCCAACGCCAGAAGAAGCCGGCCGGCGAGCCAGGCCATGCCGCTGAACCGCATCACCCTCGCGGTGGTGCCAATGACCGGAGCCGCAGTGCCGAGGCCGTGGTGCGCGCCGAGGCGACGGTCGAGGGGAGCGATCGGTGGCTGATCACCTTGGCACGACCAGCCGAGCGGTCATGTAGGATGCTGTCGGCAAGCAGGTGAACAACCCGGGACACGGGTGGACGGTCGCAGGCGGGGAGGTTCGATGTTCGGCTTCGGCAGGCAGTTGAGGATCCACGAAGACCCCGTCGTGCGGACCTTCGTCCGTCGTCTCGTCGCGTCTCCCCAGACCTTCGTTTCCCGGATCGACAAGGACGACGAGATGTGGCTCTTCGATCTCAGGGTGAACAAGGGCGACCGTCGGCGAACGGGCATCGGCTACTACATGATCGGTTCACGCATCCTCTCCTCGATACGGCAGATTGGCGCGTGGCACTTCGGCCATCTCGAGAACGTCGGATCGTTCCTGGATTTCGCGTGCGGATATGGGCGTTCGACCCGTTTCCTCTGCCAGGAGGTACCGCCCGATCGCATCTGGGCCTGCGACATCTACTCCGAGGCCGTGGACTTCCAGAAGCGCAGCTACGGTGTCAACGGCATCGTCTCGGTTCCCGACCCGGCGAAGTTCCCATCTGACCGGAAGTTCGACTACATCTTCGCCTCCTCCTTCTTCAGCCACATGCCCGAGAAGACGTTCGGCATCTGGCTGAAGACGCTCTTCGAGCGGCTGACTCCGCGCGGGATCCTGGCCTTCTCCACCCACGACTACGCTCTGATTCCGCCTGGGATGGCGAGGCCGGCCAGCGGGATTCTGTTCGCCACGAGCAGCGAGAGCCGAACGCTGCCCGGGAGCCAGTACGGATCGACCTATGTCAACGAGCAGTTCGTCAATCGGGTTGTCAACGAGGTGATTCCTGGCCGTGCGCGGCTGCACCGCGTCGAGCGTGGCCTGTGCACCTTCCAGGACATCTACATCCTCGCTCCCAGCCTCAACCGCGAGTTCTCCGAGCTCGCGTTCCATCACGATCCGGTTGGACATCTGGACGCCTGGGTGGAGGGGCCGGACGGTCAGATCTGCCTGGCTGGGTGGGCTGCCGACCTCAACTCCGGCGGCTCGATCAAGGAGATTTCGGTCGTCTCGGGTGACCGGCCCCTCGCGACAGTGGCGCCCGACCACGACCGCGCCGACGTGGCCGAGTATCTGCGGTGCCCCTCGGCCACGCGCTCGGGCTGGCGCTGCGAGATCGATCGGAAGGCTGTCTCCTCGGGTGATTGCTTTGAGGTCTCCGCCACCAACCACGTGGGCGACCGGACGGTCATCGTGTTCGACTATCCGAAGCTGGTCCGCCGTCGCTGTGCGGTCCGCGCCCCCAAGGGTTTTCATGCTCTGGTCGCGCGGCTCTGGCCGCCGGCCTGACGACCTCCTGGCCAACCAGGACTTTTCCCATCACCCCGGGCGTTTGGAAGGCCAGTCGACGGCCTGGCGAGCGCGGGACAGATCCGAGTGGGGTCGTGATCGCTCGACGAACAGGCCGCCTGGGGGGCAGATCGATGCGGAACACGATAGCAGCTCTCATCACGCTCACATTGACCGTGTGCCTGGCGGGCCTGGCGCTCGCGGTCGAGCCCGGCCGCGCCAGCGGAACGGTCACGGTGGATGGCAAGGCGACGCCACTCGCGTTTGCGGCAAGCTACCGGAAGGAGGGCCTCTTCGACGAGGCCAAGCAGGACACCATGGTGGTGCTCACGGACAAGGCCCTGGGAGACGCCGTGGCCACCGACGACTGGGAGCTCGGCCAGCGGGCCAGGCGCGGTGAGCTCGTCGTGCTCACGCTGCGCATCGACGGTACCAAGCTGGTCAACGTCGGGGTCAATCACAGGGGCATCGAGGGTACGGCGGTGCTACCCGGCCAGTGGTTCGAGTACAAGCCCGGCAAGGCGGCACCGGGCCTCACAGCCGCCTCGATGACTCTCGGCAAGCGGGAGGCCGACGGGCACACCTACGCATGCGCCGTCGAGCTCGTGGCCGCCCCTGCCGCACCGGTTCGAGTGGCGGAGCCCGACGTGCCGGAGCAGGCGGCCCCGACGCCGACTCTGCCGCCCGCCACAACCAGCACGATCGCCCCCGAAACCCTGACACCGTTGCTGATCAAGGCGATGATGGCGAAGGACGAGGAGCAGGCGCTCAAGCTCATCAAGCTGGGCGTCAACCCGAATGCGCGGGACCAGTACGGAGTGCCGGTGCTCAACTGGGCGGTCATGATGTGCATGCCACGCACGGTCAAGGCCCTCGTCGGCCTCAAGGCGGACCTCAACTACCAGCGTGCCCCCGGCCTGACGATCATGCAGGAGGCCGGGGCGTGCCCGGAAGCGGCCAAGATCCTCCGCGCTGCCGGCGCGAAGTAGCTCGGCCGGGCAGACGGACGCTGACGGTCCCAGCTCACGCCAGTGGCGGACGGGGACCGTCCCAGGTGACCAGGCGCACAGTCGTCCGGACCTGCCGCTGCGATACTGTGGACAGGACACCGAGGCGCGAGAGGCGGACAAACCGTGGGCATGGCGCGATGGCTGGCGGCGGGAAGCCTGGTGGCGGCTCTGGTGCTCGGGAGTCTGCTCGTGGCTGGGCACCTCGTGGCCCAGACCCCCTCCGAGCCCGGCACCTCCGACGCCCCCGTCCATCAGGTTGGAGTGCCCCGCCGCCGCCTCCTGCGCGCTGTGCCCACTGTCGCCACGCCGACGCGAACCGCGACTGCGACCCGGACCGCGACTCCCCGTCCGACGATCCCGCCGACCCCGACCAGGACCGCGACGCCGCGCCCGACGGCCACCCCGCGCCCGACGGTCACCTCGACTCCCACCCGCACGCCGACCCGGACGCCGTCGCCGACCGTGCCGCCCGGCCCGGGGCCCACGCTCGGCGGTTGCCCCGTGTTCCCGGCCAACAACATCTGGAACGCGCGCGTCGATTCGGCCCCCGTGCACGCCCGGTCGGCGGACTACATTAACACCATCGGCGCCGGCCGCGGTCTCAAGGCCGACTTCGGATCCGGCCTGTGGGATGGCGGGCCAATCGGCATCCCATTCGTCGTCGTCCCGGCGAGCCAGGCGTTCGTGCCGGTCACCTTCGAGTACGCGGACGAGAGCGACCCCGGACCGTATCCCATCCCGCCGAACGCTCCGGTCGAGGGCGGCTCGGGCTCCTCGGGCGACCGTCATGTCCTCGTGCTGCTCCAGGGGCAGTGCAAGCTTTACGAGACCTGGTCCAGCTACCCGAATGGCGACGGCTCCTGGCATGCCGGATCGGGAGCGCTGTTCGGCCTCACTTCGAACGCCCTCCGGCCGGACGGCTGGACCTCCGCGGACGCCGCCGGACTGCCGGTGCTCCCGGGCCTGGTGCGATACGACGAGGTGGCCTCCGGCGCCATTCGTCACGCCATCCGCTTCACCGCCCAGCTCACCCGCCGCGCCTACGTCTGGCCGGCGCGCCACTTTGCGTCGTCGAGCACCGACCCGGCGCGGCCGCCGATGGGGCAACGGTTCCGACTCAAGGCGGCATTCAATACCTCGGGGTTCTCGACCCAGCTACGGGTGATCCTCGACGCCTTCAAGATGTACGGGCTCATCCTGGCGGACAACGGCAGCAACTGGTACATCTCCGGCGTCCCCGACGAGCGGTGGAACAACGACACCCTCCGCGCCCTCGCCCAGGTCCACGGTAGCGACTTCGAGGCCGTCGACGTCTCCGGGATGATGGTCGACTCCGACTCCGGCCAGGTGAGATAGCGCGGGGACCCTCCGGGCTGACCCGTCGGGAATGTTCCCAGCCGGGCGGCTGGCCGGTGCGTGCCATTGTCCCCGCCGGCCGGACAGGTGAGAATGGCCCCAGTGTCCGAGCTTGTCGCGGGAGGAGTCGCCGCCACCATGGCCACCCTATTGCTTTCCCTCGTCGTCGCGGTCTCCGTGCTGGTCGTGCCGCTTGTCGCCCTGGTTGTGGCTCTCGAGGCCCGCGGGCAGGTGCGGCGCGCCCAGGAGCGCCTTGGCGTCATGGAGGCGTGGCTGGCCCGGATGCAGGCCGAGGCGCGCGGTCCAGCCGAGGTGCACGGCGCCCGGCCAGCCTCCGCACCGGTGCCCGCCCAGCATCTGGTCGAGGTTTCGACCGCTCCACCTCTGCCGACCCCGCCTCCCGAGCCCGTCGCGCCCCATGCGCCGGCCGCGCCCGCGGCGGCGACCGGGCCGGTGCGACCTCCTGCCGCTCCGGTCCTCCCACCGGCGCCCGCCCCGTCCCTGGAGGAGCGCATTGGCGTCACCTGGTTCACCCGCATCGGTGCTGCCGTGCTGGTCCTGGGCGCGGCCTACTTCTTCAAGTACGCGGTAGACAACGAGTGGATTGGGCCCTGGGGCCGCGTGGCGCTGGGTGTCCTGGCCGGTGTCGCGGTGCTGGCTGGCGCCGAGTGGATGCGCCCGAAGGCAAGGCCGGCATACGTCCAGGGGTTGGTGGGCGTGGGGCTCGCCCTGCTGTACGTCTCCGGCTACGCCGCGTACGGATTCTACGAGCTGCTGCCGATGCCTGTCGCCTTCGCCGCGCTGGTGGTGGTGGCGGTCCTGGCCGCGGCGCTCTCGGTCCGTCACCGCTCGGAGGTCGTCCTGGTGCTGGCGCTCGGTGCCGCGCTGGCCAACCCGGTCTTGCTCTCGACCGGGCATGATCGCCCGCTGGCCCACGGCATCTACCTGCTGGCGGTCACCAGCGGGGTGCTGGCGGTGGCCGTGCGCCAGCGCTTCGCGGCTGCCGCCTGGCTGGCGGTCGCCGGCAGCGCCGGGCTCTCGATGGCCTGGTTCGGGAGATTCTTCCGCAACGGTCCTCCGGCCATCGACCCCCTGGACGGACGAGCGATTCCCGGCTCCGCAGGCGCCTACTTTCCCCTCGCCACGCGGCTGGTGCCGCTGGGCCTCGTGGCGGCGTTCGCCGCGCAGTGGGTGGTGACCGCCAAGGCCGCGCGCCGGCGCGACTGGGCCGACCCAGGCCCGACAGGGATGCGGCTCGCGGGCCTGCTGTTTGCCCACCTCGGCGCCGCGCTCCTGCTGGCCGATCGGCCAGAGCTGCTCGCCATGGCGGCGGCGATGTGCGGGCTCGCGTCGGTCCTCCTGCTACGCGCCGACGCCCAGACGCCTCTGGTCGCCCTGCCCCTGATGGTGTCGTTCGTCTTCCTCATGGCGCGCGCCGAGCTGGCCCGCTCCCGCCCTCTGCTCATGCTCGCCCCGGCGGTGCTGTGGGTCGGCATCTACGTTGGGGACATGATCCGCCGTGCCCGGTCGAGGTCCGGGCAGCGGCCTTCCTCGGCGGAGGCTGCCATCCTCACTTTCAGCCTCGTGAGCGCCGTGATTCTGTCCGCCCGGATCCTGCTTCCGGACCATCCAGAGGCGCTGGCCGCGCTGCTCGTGCTCCTGGCCGCGGGCGCCGTGGTGCTCGGAGCGTGGACGGACCGGCCGGCGGTTCTCGGCACCGGGGCCGTGGTGACCTTCCTGGCGCTGCTGGCGGCCAACCCGCGAGGCGTCTCCATGCCGGCCGGCTTCCTGCTCCTGACCGCCGCGTGGGGGGCCGTGTACCTGCTCGGCGGCGCGCACGCCCTGCTGCTCCGCCGTGCCACCGCCTCGGCGTCGATCGTCCTCGTGACGGTGGCCGGGCCACTCGGCTTTGCGGCCGTGCTGCTGGCCGGAACGGCAAGGGGAGACAGCGGGTTGCGGTCGCTGGCCGCGGCCGGAGCGGGGCTTGCGGTGCTTGCCCTGGGTGTCGCCGTGCTGCGCCTTCGCAGTGACGGCCGGACGGCCGCGACAGCGCTGCTGGGGTGTGGGGTCGGGCTCGTCACACTCGCTATCGGGCTGGCGTTCTCGGGCGTGACGGTCACATTGGTGTGGGCGCTGCTCGGCCTGGTCGTGGTGGGTCTCGGGGCCCGGGACGGCGACGATCGCTGGCTCGCCGGCGGTGTGGCGCTGCTCGCCGTCGCCTTGCTCCGCATGCTGGCGGTGGACGTCGTCGAGCCCGCCCGCATGCTGGCACGCTTCGTCGGCTCGCGCGGGGCGGAGGGCGCCCTGCAGCCGGCGCCGCTGGTCAATCCCCGCGCCCTGGGTCTCGGCGGGGTAGGGCTGGCGTTCCTGCTCGCCGCCCGCCTGGGAAGCCGCGCGCGTCGCCGGGAGGTGTGGGCGCCGATGGCCGTGCTCGGATACGTGCTGCTGCTGGCGCTGGTGATCAGCGAGGTGCGTGCGCTCGTGACGATCCTGCCGGTGTTCCCCGGGGGTCTGGACGCGGGCGAGTTCGCCGCCTTCATGGGCCGCGTCGGCGTCGCCAGGGCCGCCCAGGCGGCGAGGCGGGGCGTCTCCGTGACCCTTGCCATGGGGGGAGTCGGTGGCCTGTTGTTGGCCGCCGGGTTCGTCGCCCGTGACGCCCTGCACCGCTGGCTCGGGTTGGTGGTCCTGGCCTTCACGGTTGCGAAGCTGGGCCTGTGGGACATCTGGGACCTGCCCCGCGTCTACCAGATCCTGGTCCTGGTAGCCGTGGGAGCGCTGCTGCTGGGCGCCGGGTTCCTGTACGCCCGCTTCGGAAACCGACTCCTGGGACTGCTCCGGGCGGGATCCGCCCTTCTGATGCTGGCGTCCCTGGCTGTTGGGCAGGTGGTGTCGGCCCAGCCCAGACAGAACCTGAGCGGCGCGCGACCCGTGGTCCGGGGTGCTGATCAGACCCCGCAACCCAGCGCGGCTCTAGCTCGAACGCAGCAGGTTCATCCCCGCGGCGGCCGCGACCACTCCCACGACGACCCCGGTAATCTGCTTCCAGCCGAAGCCGGGTGCGCCTCCGACCCCGAGTGAGTCCGCGGTGGCCGCCACAAGGAAAAGCAGCACACCCGCCACGAGCACAACCACCCCCGTCGTCTTTCGGTTCATCTTCAGCTCCTCAGGTCCCCGACAGGCCAGCGAGCCTGCTCACGAGGTCAGGCGCAGGGTACGCTCTCCGGCGGGGGAGTCAAAGCCCCAGGTCCGCCAGGTCAGGCGCGGGGCCCCAGTTTCGAGGGGCGCTGACCAGCCCCTGGCCTGGACCACTTCAACGAAGGGCGGGGGAGCTTGAGCCTGAAGTCCGGTGGTGTGGGGGGATCAGAGCTCCTCGGGAGGGAAGAGCTCCGGTTGGACAGCCGGGCCACCGGGGTCGAAGCACCGGCGGCAACGGGCTTCGTAGATGTCAGCCGCGCCGACGACCACCTGCTCCTGGGACTGCGAGAGGCGCTGCGTATAGGACGCGGCGGCGCCGCAGCGGGCGCATATGGCGTGCATCTTCTCGACGTCCTCGGCCACCGCCATGAGTTCGGGCATGGGGCCGAAGGCCTTGCCGCGGAAGTCCATGTCGAGGCCGGCCACGATCACCCGCTTCCCCAGATCGGCGAGGTGGCTGCTGACGCGCACCAGGTCCTCGTCGAAGAACTGCCCCTCGTCGATGCCCACGACCTCGGTCCTGGGGTCCAGGTGCTCGAGGATCTCGGCGGCCCGCACCACGCGCTCGGCTTCCAGGCGCCACCGCGAGTGAGAAACCACCTGAGTCGCCGCGTAGCGCTCGTCGACGGCCGGCTTGAAGACCTGGACCCGCTGGCGGGCGATGATGGCGCGCCGCAGCCGGCGGATGAGCTCCTCCGACTTGCCGGAGAACATGCTGCCGGTCACGACTTCGATCCAACCGCCCCAGGGCGCGCGTGGGTGCATGGGGGCCTCCCGTGCGGGAATCCTACCATCCCCCACCCGCCCGCCGAGGATACTCAGGAGATCACCCTATCAGCTCATCAGCAAAGACAGGACAAGGCAAGACGAGACCAGTCCGCTGATCACTGGAATCGGTGATGAGCTGGTTCGCTGGAGGGTGGGTGAGGAGCTACTCCACTCCGACGCGGGGGCAGAGCGGGGCGAGGGGGCAGCGGTCGCAAGCGGGCTTACGGGCGGTGCAGATGCGGCGGCCGTGCAGGATGAGGCGGTGGCTGAGGACCACCCAGGAGGTCTCGGGGAAGAGTGCCATGAGCTCCCGCTCGATCTTCTCCGGGTCGTCCTGCCGAGTCAGGCCGAGGCGGCCAGAAAGGCGGGTGACGTGGGTATCCACCACGACGCCGGTGGCCAGACCAAAGGCCGTGCCGAGCACGACGTTGGCGGTCTTGCGACCGACGCCCGGCAAGGCGGTGAGCGCGTCCATGTCGGTCGGGATCTTGCCATCGTGACGCTCGACGACGGCGCGGGCCATGCCCAGCAACGACCTCGCCTTGTTGCGGAAGAAGCCCGTGCTCCGGATCAGCTCTTCCAGCTCGGACGGCTCGGCGCCAGCCAGAGCGGCGGCGTCCGGGAACCTGGCGAACAGCGCCGGGGTCACGATGTTGACCCGCACGTCAGTGCACTGGGCCGAGAGGATGGTGGCCACCAGCAGCTCGTAGGGACCGTGGTGAACGAGCTCGCAGGTGGCGTCAGGGTAGGCGGTGGCAAGGGCCGCGTCGACGGCGGCCGCGTGAGCGTGCGGGTCCGAGCTGGGCCTGAGGGTCATGGCCGGGCCTCCGATGGGCTGGAGGCGGGAGTCATGATGCGCCGGGGATCCGGCGACACCAGGCCGCCAGAGATCACCATGCGGACGGCCTCTTCCACCGTGATCGTCGTCGACCGGACCTTCTCGATCGGATAGAGCATGTAGAAGCCGGTGGTCGGGTTTGGAGTCGTGGGCATGAAAATCGACGCCATGCGGCGCGGCCCCTCGTCGGTAACGGTTTCGAACTCGCCGGTCAGGAACCCCACAACCCACACGTCGTCAATGGGGAAGGGGACCAGCACGACCCGCCGGAAGCCCTTCGTGCGGTTGTGGGAGAAGGCGCGTGTCACTTCCCTGGCGCCGAGGTAGATCGGGCGCAAGACGGGCACCCGGGCGAGGATACGCTCCCCAAGCTTGAGGACACGTCGGCCGATGACGTTGTGGCCGAGGATTCCGAGGACGAAGATGATGATGAGGGCGAGGGCCGCCCCGGCGCCCGGAATCGGTCGGCCGAACAGGCGCTGGCTGATCGGGTAGGACCAACTGTCGAGGAGCCTGAAGAAGAACCGCCCGAAGAAGAGGGAGATCGCGAGTGGGAATGCGATCAGGGCGCCGGTAATGAAGCGGCTGCGCAGGAAGCCCATGACGGTCGAGTGCCTGTCCGGTTCGACGGTGGACATCGGCAGGAACTGCGAGTCGTCCAGGGGATCGTGCTCTTCGCCCATCAGACTGCGATTGTAGCGTTTCCAGGCGATGCGGTCCGAGCCTCCAGGATCACCACGGCGATGGCCAGGCCTCCGTCGTGGGTGATGGTCAGGTGCGAGCAGACCGCGCCCAACTCCGCGGCGCGCCGCGAGGCGGCTCCTTCCAGGCGAAGGCTCGGCTGCCCGTTGGCGAGGCGCTCCACCACCACCTGGCGCCATCCGACGCCTTCTCCCCAGCCAGTGCCCAGCGCCTTGAACGCTGCCTCCTTGGCGGCCAGGAGCCCGGCCACATGCTGTGCGTCGCCGGGCCGTCGCACCTCGTCCGCCCGGAAGCAGTGCGCGAACAGACGCTCGGGGTGGCGGTCGAGGAGCCGCGCCACGCGCGCGACTCCGACCGCGTCTATGCCCAGCCCGACGATCACGCCTTCCTCAACGCGCCGTCCAGCCAGACGAAGGCGACCGCAAAGTGGATGGCGCCGAAACCGGCGAGGGCGCCGCGAAAGGCGCCGCTGGCGACCACTGGGACGAGCCAGAAGGGCATGGCCGCGAGCACGCGCTCGGTCCAGAAGTGGCCCCAGGGAGCGAGGATGAAGAACCAGCCGGCGCCGGTCAGATAGACCGCCACCAGGAGTCCGACCATCGCCCGCAGCGCTCGTGTCAGCACCCGCGCATTGTACTGCCTCCGTCGGCTCCTGGTTCGAGTGCTAGCATGGTAGAAGTTGCGAAAAGCGAGCCGGAGAGAGGAGGATGAAGTCCGTCCCAGGAAGATCCAGTTTCCGTGCCAGGCTCTCGTTGGGTGGTTGGAAAGGAGGAACTGATGGCTGAGCGGTACGCGGTGGTCGTGGTGAGGGTCGAGCCAGGGATGCGACCGGGAGATCTGGTCGCAAGATGCTATCCGGATGGAGCGCAGCTCTTCTACGCCTCTGGTCCGTCACTCGTCCGATGGGTGTTCCAGAACGTGCCGGCCGATGTCGACAAGGCGGAGATCAGGTTCTTCGCCGTCCAGCCGACCGACAAGTACAAGAATCCCGCGACCAAACCCGTGTTGGGCAAGGACGCCCTCGGTCTGAAGCCTGGAGAGCTGGAGTCCTCGACTGGCTCGCATCTCCCCGACCTCGTTACGACCGCGAACAACAAGCAGGACGGTTACTTCTTCTACCAGGTCCTGCTGACCCGGCAGGGTTCACTCGTCGTCCAGACGGACCCGGGAGGGACCAACGATCCCAACTGGCCGCCGACGTCGTTCCCACCATGATGCGCCGGCGTTCGGCCTCGGAGCCTGTCGGAGAAGGCGCGCGGACCTTCCCATTTCTCCGACTGCCTCCTAGCGTCTGTCTCGGAGCAGCGGCTCGAAGCGGGGATCGGCGCGCAGCGAGGCGAACTCCGGTCCGCTGAACCACGCGGCCGGCGCGTTCGCCTGGCGTGCGCGTCGGCTCCAGGCGATGGCGCCCTCCCGGTCCCCGTTGACGGCCGCGACCAGTGCCGCCGTGAACAGCGTGCCGGGATGCGAAGGGAACTCCGCCAGAGCGGCCTCGGTGGCCGCCGCGGCCTCCGGGCGGCGGCCGAGCTGGGCGAGACACACCGCCCTGGTCTCGAGCGCCGAGCGGTCCTTGCGGGCCGCGTCCGGCAACGCCTCACAGGCATTCAAGGCCTCGCCGAAGTGCAGCCTGGCCTCCTCGGGCCGGCCGAGCACCCGAAGCGTGTCGGCGAGGTCACGCTGGGCCAGGAAGTCCTTTGGGTCGTCGTCGACGGCGCGTCGGTACAGCGCCTCCGCCTCGCCAAAGCGGCCCAGGTAGTAGAGACAGTTGCCGAGGTGCGCGATGTCGACACGGCTGCCACGCTTTTCCAGGAGCTCACGGTAGAGACGCTCGGCGACCTCGTGGTTGCCGGCGTACATCTCGACCTCGGCCGCCGCCGACAGGTAGGATATGCCTTCCTTGCCAATCGATCTGTACTCGGCGAGGGCACGGCGGGCACCGTCGTGGTCGCCGCGGGCGCTGCGTGCCGCCGCCAGGGCAAGGTACGCCCCGGCACTGGGCAGGAGCCGCAGGGAGCGCCCAAAAGCGACCTCGGCCTCGTCGAAGCGCCCGGCGCGGGAGAGAACGATCCCAAGAGACTGCCAGGCGTCGGGGTTCCCCGGCGCTGCCCTGGTGAGACTCTCGGCCAGCTCGACGGCCCTGGCGGTCTGACCGGTGGCGACGGCAAGGCCAATCTGGAGGTACCCGATCTGCATGAGCGAGGCCCCGGCCGCCTGTGCCCTGGCGAGGGCGGCCTCGCACTTGACGCGGTCCTCGTCCCGCAGGTGGAGCGCGAATCGGGCCCGGTACTGCTCGCCCAGCCAGTACCAGCCTTCGACGAAGCGTGGAGAGTCGGCGACGGCTTCCTCCAGGATGCGAATCTCGTCCTGCCGGTCCGGCGAGAGATGCCCGGAGATGGTCCGCTCACGGATGGTGAGGTAGGCCCGGACGGCAGCCGGCGAGGCATTCTTCGGGTGACCTCTCGACGAGTAGTAGCCTCGGTAGGCGCCGCTCAGGAGCTCGCCTGCCAGCTCCCGCAGGGTGACGAGATCCCAGGTGTCGGCGTGGAGCTGCTGGCTCCAGAGAACCCTCCCGTCCCGAACACGGCGGCGCTGCAGCGTGATCGTCAGGCCGGTCTGCGCAGGGCTCGCCACGAGCCCGATCTCGACCACCTCCTGTACCGCGAGCTCGCGGGCGATCTCGGCGTCGCTGCGCCCGGCCACGCGCAGCCCCTGGACCTCCCGGCCCGAGGTCAGGACGAGGCCAGTGACACCGGCCAGCCCGATGGCCGCGGCGTCGGAGACCGCGACGGCGGCCAGCCGCGCATCGTCGGTGTCGGCGGGGGCCTGGACGGGCAGCACGGCCACGGCGAGGGGTCGTTGGGAGGTCCGCCACCACCAACCGGCGGCGCCCGCGGCGGCAATGGCCAGGGCGGCCGCCACGGACAGCCGCCGGCCGCGTCGCCGGGGAGCAAGAGCCTGGGCCACGGCGGGGGCATCCTGGGTCGCCGTCTGGCTGCGGTGGGACAGGGCGTGCAGCTCGGCGGCAGTCTCGGCGAGGTTCTCGGTGACGGGCACCCCGGGGACGGCCAGTAGGCCGCCGAGCAGCCGCTCCAGGGAAGCCCCCAGCTCTCCACCGACCCTGCCGATGAACGGCTGAAGCTCGTGCGGTGTCAGGGGCTGCTCATGACGGCCGGCCCTGTCTGGCATCCCCAACATGGCAAGCAGTGCCTCGCCGAAAGCGCGGATGTCGGCGGCTGTCTGCGCGGTGTGCCCGGGCTCGGGAACCCGGTCGCTGCCCCACGGTGGCAGGCAGAAGCCAGTTGCCTTCAGGTGCCCGGCGGGGGTGAGGAGGACCTGTCGCAGGTCGAAACGCCCGTGACCGAGGTGCTGAAGGTGGACGGCGGCCAGGGCGTCCGCCAGCTCGGCACCCAGTCTGACCGCCTCGGTCACCGCGAGTGGCTGGCGGCGGGCCACATCGTCGAGCGGCTCGCCCTCGACCCACTCCTGGATGATCCAGTCGCTACCGTCCTGATGGATGATGTCCAGGACGTGCACGACCGCCGGGTGGGTGACGGACGACATGACCCTGACCCTGCGGCGCCAGTCCTCGCGGTCCTCGATCGCCACGCCGTCCAGAGGCACGCACAGGACCCGAACCGGGCGGTCGAGCTGCTCGTCCCAGCCCGCGAGCTCGTCGCAGGACGCGAGCCTCGCCAGATGGCGCTCCAGACGGTAGTGACCGACTCTGGCAGGCATCATGCTTCGACCATTGTAGCGAGCGCAGGGGCTGGGGAGCTGCAGCGCCCGTGCCAGGGCCGTGGATGCGGCGGGCCGCTCGGTCCATCAGCCGCTGGGAGAAGTGCGATCGGGCCGGCGGTCCGGGTGGTCGGGGTCGGTGAACTCGAGGAACTCGATCGGCGCTCCATTGTGGACGATGAACGCAACCCGCACTCCCGGGCTCGGGGAGTTCGGCGCGATGAGGACCTCCTGGCCGGCGAGCGCGGCCTCCAGGTCATCCACCTCGAAAGCGACGTGAGGAAGGCTCTGGACCAGGTCGGGCGTGCGTGCGCCAGGTTCGAAACGCAGCCACTCGACTCCGTAGGGGCTGTCCGAGAACCCCTGGACATACGTCCTGTGCTCGGCCAGGTAGACCTCGCCTGCTCGGGGGATGGTGGTCGGGATTCCGACGTGGTGGTATCTCACGGGAGCTCCTTGCGAGTCATCAGGACCGGAAGAGCGAGGCGAACCGGGCATCGGTGCGCAGGGGTGCCCAGACCGGATCGAGAGCCAGGGCCTGGAGCGTCAGGGACGACGGCTCACGCAACAGGTCGGCGACCAGGGCGGCCGCCCTCTCGTGGTCGCCGAGGGCCACAAGCAGGCGTGCGGCCGCCTCCCGATCGTAGATGCGGTCAAGCACGTCGGGGTTCTTGTCGGGTGAGGCGAGCAAGCGGTCGAGGTGGCGTCGCGCCGCCTCGGCTC